>JBAUZZ010000315.1:0-8991 GCA_049585495.1 Chthoniobacterales bacterium
CGGAGAAGCTACCGACTCTCAAGGAGCTTATGGCACGGTGCATGCCGCTCTCAACAGCGGAATATCGGCGGCACGAAAAATCGCGGAAGCGCTTCGCAGAGCTAACTAGAAAGTATCGTCCAAATTCGCAACAAAATTAGTCTGACCTAATTTTAGTCCTGCATAACCCGCGTTCGAGAGTTTACGGCCCCGCCACCGACCGCAAGTCGAAAGAATAGAGTAGGGCGGGGGAGTGAATCAACTGGCTGCGGAATCTGCTTCTCTACCCGCCTCGCTGCCCTCTGATATTCGGCCTCCAGCCAAGAGCCGACGAGCTTTCGCTTGCAGAATGGCAACGAAATTTCCGACACGGATCATTGCCTCATACTCGTCACGCTCCTCAGGGTTAGCCTTCCTTCGGTGCATTTGTCGGCCAGTTCCTCGATCCTTGCCTGCATCTCCGTGTCGGCACGTAGAGGGACCATCCGATTTTTAAATCATTGGTTTTATCCGATTTTGACGCCGCCGCTCTCATGGGTGTCCGCTTACTCGACCTCGTGCTTCAGCGGTTTTGTCCCCACCGCCCTGGCGCAGACGATGCTCAGGATGACCAGCGGCAGCCCGACGCCGAACGACCAGCGGATGCCGAAATGCTCGGCGACATAACCGAGCAGTGGCGGTCCCAGCAGGAACGCGACGAACGAGATCTGTGCCAGCGATGCAACGTTGGTCGGCGCCGGGCGGTCGGTGAGCTGCGCCGCCGCCGACATCGCCAGCGGGAAGATCACCGATGTGCCTACCCCCATCAGCGCAAAGCCGACAAGCGCCAGCCAGTCGCTGGGGGCGAAAAACACCAGCAGCACGCCCACGCCGAGCACCCTGAGCAGCACCCGCGCCACGGCGGTCGGCGAATAGCGCTCGACGAACGGATCGGCAAAGAAGCGCGTCACCGCCTGCGCCCCAGCGCCGAGTGCCACCGCGAAGCCCGAGAGGAACGGCGGCACCGCGAACACGTCGCGCATGTAGATCGCAGCCCAGTCGATCCCAGCCCCTTCCATGATCATCGCGCTCAGCGTCACCGCGACGAGCGCCATGATCGCAATCGTCGGCACCGCGACCTGCGGCGGCTTCTCGTCCGAGGTGCCAGTGCGGTGTGGTGCCGGATCGAAGCGCCCGAGGATCAACGCCACGCCCACAATCACCAGCGGCACCATAAGGAGTAGGTGGATCTGCGGCGAGAGCCCCGATTGCGCTACCAGCGCCGAAATGATGCCCGCCGAGAAAAACCCGAAACTCCAGAACGCATGCGCCCGGTTCATGATGCGATGGCCGATCATGTGCTCGGTGCGGTCGGCTTCGAGGTTCAAAATGATCTCGATGCCGCCGATCACGAGCCCCACCGGAAACAGCAGCAGGAAAAACGCCAGCGGCCCACCGGCAAAACTCGCGATCGCATAGAGCAACGCCAAGAGCGGGATCAGCGTCAGGATGGAGCGGCGATAGCCGATGCGCTCGAGGATCGGCCCGGAGAAGCCTAGCGACACCAGCGTTCCCGCGGCGACGCCGATGAGGCCGAAACCGAGCAGCCCCTCTTTGATCTGCATCATCCGCTGCAGGTCGGGCAGCCGTGGCGGCAGGCTGCCCATGCAGAACGAATAAACGAAAAAGCCGGCATATACCCGCTGTTGCGGCGGCAGATCAAGCCGAACTTCATGGAAAAAAAGTCGCTTGGAAGTTAGGCGTTTCGCGACTTGCGGTAGTCCTCGTAGAACTTGCGCTTGTATATTTGATCCTCCGTTAGGGGCATTCGGCGTCGAAGTCGCCTAGACTAAATTGCTCGAATTATGGGCAGTCGCAAAGTGCTCCTGGATAAACGCTTGCCGAGTAATTGCAAGAGCATTCCGGTAAGCGCCATTCGTGCGCCAGCCTAGAGAAAAGCGCATGACGCAATTGAGTTCCCATATCCGCTGCTCAGGATCGGCAACGGCAATCAGGGTAGATTTCACACCGAGCGCCTCGACGACGCGCCACTGAGAAGCATCCGTGTCCTGGAACTCGTTGAGAATGATAAGCGGATATATAGTTGCCTGGAGCTCTCGCAGCCTTTGTCTTCCATGCAGGAGCTTGCCGACGCTCGAAGAGGCCGCCGAAACACTTAAAACGGGGGTTACTGTCGTACGAACAATGATCAGAAAGGAACTCTTGCCGGCGCGTCAGGCTGCAACACGCGCCGTGGACGATTAAACGGGAGGATCTGGAGCGGACTGAAATCCGCAATTACGTGAAGGCAACGGAAGCCAGAAATGAATCTGAACTCCGGCGTCTACTTCGGATTGGGCGCAGCTGTTGCGCCGTGGTTTAGAATAGCTCTCAGGTATTCCTGGTGAGCCTCCAAATACATTATGAAGGCCTTGGGCCAGTGCATCTTGCTGTTCGGACCAGAACTGGATTTCCGGGCAAATACGAAGAATTGATGCTGAAACTTCCGGTCTCTTGCTCGCTTTCTTGTTGGTGGTGGTTGATAAAGGTTTCCTGGAAGCCCCTTGATTGCAAGGTCTTGCGTTGGTGGCGAAAAGACCAGCTCTGAAGTGACTCTCTCGGGCGGGTAGAGGTTAGCTGGTTTTGACTCTGCGGCGACCGCGTTTTGGTGAATGTGCTGAGCGTTCAATTCGGTCACATCCGTCTTGCCTGTTGCGATCTTTTTGGGGCGAGTACCCGAGATAGCTTATGCTTATCCGGTTGTTTCAGCACTTCGCCTCTGACGTCCACATATTGTGTCGGTTATCGACCACGAGCGGATACGTGGGGCCTTGCTGAAACAACCGGATAAGCAAAAGATAGCTAGGATCGCACCCGTACCGATCAATATCAGGACGCCAATGACCACCATGGCTGCAAATCGACTCAGGGGAACTTGTTCTTTGCATTCTACGATATCATCCTTGCCGGGCTGCTTTCCTGGTTTCAACTTAGGCGACCAGCGTTCGACGGATTTCATAGATTCTTAGAGCTCTACCGAAGACTTGATGGCCAGTATTACCTTTAGATCAGGTAGAATAGCAAGCGAGTTGGCCAGGTGCCCGGCCTGAGGGCACAGACACCTCCGAGCCGGCGAATCGCCTTTCACCGAGGTCACTAAATGCGAACCGTGACCGCTTCGGTGTCCCATTCGGCCTGGGCGTCATCACCCACGAGCTACCGGATTTGCAGGGCATGGTGAACCGCACTCGAGAATAGAGCGTTCAGCTTCACCCATATGCCGGGAAAGATACGGAGTCGTTTTCGTTAACGGAAGGAGCCCAGTTGTCGTTTCCGGCGGTCGCTACCGGACGGCGAGGTGGGGTAAGGCTTCGTTTAAGGACTTTAGATCGGGAAACCGGTAGCACCACACGTAGACACGTCCCCTCATGCCCGCTTTGTCCGCGCTGGTATAACTACTCGTTACCATTTCAGGATCATGCTTAAAGGCCATCGCCGAATAATCCCCGTTCTCGTGCTCGTAAATTTCGAAATGCCTGCGCCCGAAATCGCGGCTTTCTACCCAACGTTTCCAGGGCCCGAAATGCTCGTTCCCCATACCGCGTAGACTCGGAACATGTCAAGGCTATTCCCGAGTATTGTCCCTGAGGAGTCCGCTTCTTTTTTTATAAAAAATGCAGGGTAGCCGTAAGTACCGCCGAGGCAATAGTTTATGGCTGAGTTCTACAAGTGTTTCTAAAAAGTGGCATAGGCCAAACGGGTAAAGATCAGAAGTCGTTTGCCCTGAGGAGGATACGCGGAGATAGATAGGTCGGAAAGAACCCTGCCACCGCGAATCTGGTTCGTGATCTCGCCTTAACGTACTTTCGTCCGGAGCAGTTTCCCTCGCATTCGGCCCTGGTTGAGCAGATGCTTTACAACCCATCGTCCCTAGGAGGCGGTTAGGGAGCCAATTTGGCCCACAATTGCCCTCGTAGAATGGCTCCTAGACTTGGCCAAGGGGTGATTGAAGAACACTTCGAGGAAGCGCAAAATAACGCCAAGTTTCGCCAGAAGACACCATTTATTTGACAAGTTTTGGCAATGGCTTAAGCGCGAGCCCGGATCGCATTGCGATGCATTATCGGGCAGTTCCTATGATCGAACCCTTTAGCGCTATCGCCCCGGCGGTTGCCGCCGGAGCAGCCGCTGCTGCTAGGAGGTGACTGCTAAAGCGGTCAAGTATGCTTACGACGGCTGATCACGCTCATCAAGAAGCGTCGAGGTCACATCAAAGCGCAACCACATGGGCCACGGAAAGAGTTGAGCAAAGATTATCTGGGTTCGGCCATACAAGGCGGGATGCGGTTAACGGCGACAGCGCATCGACTTTCGCGTCATAGATCATCTGAGCTTCTTTGCCGCGATCCACCGTTCGCGCCGTCCGTTGAGTGCGGAGTTTTCAAAGCTGTTGGAACTGATGGACTTTCGAGCATGCTGGCAGACCGGGTCCCAGTCAGCGCTAAAGATTTCTGGGCTCCTCCAGACAAGAAAGACAAGAAATCATGCCAATTGAACTTACGAATTCAAGGCGGGTTTTCCGACCCGTCGCTGGCGACCACGACTGGCTGCCGCAACACCGCGGCATGCCGCCGGAAAGACAGCGTCAGCACCACGAGTGCCAGCGCCAGCCCGATCGGCAGCCAGACCAATGTGCGGCCGAAGGTTTCTTCGGCGCTGCCCCCGTCCCGCAGAGCGCGCAACACGAAGGCAAAGAGCAGGCTTACCAAGCCGTAGCCGAGGTTGAAGGCAAGGCCTTTGAAAGAGAGCACCGTCGCGCGCCGGCTCGACTCGACCAGAGCGTTCAGATAATAGGAGAGGATAAACCCGATAGCGACCATCGACGCGCCGAGTGGGAAGGTGAATACCACGCCCCACCATCGCCAGCGCAGCGCCAGTCCCGCAAGGGCCGTCAGGGTAACGATCGCCAGCAAGGCGAAGTTCCCCGCTGGCGCGCCCCGTTGCACCATGCGCCGCGCGACCGGCGAGACAACGAAACCGAGCGCTCCGAGCCCCGCCCAGATCAGACCGTAACTGGCTGCCGGCAGGTCGATCAGCCGGAAATACGAGCTGGAGAACGTGAGGAACAGTCGGATCACGCAGTCGAGCAGTACGCCTGCAAGAATCACAAAGAGCGCGAGCGGCGTGCGCGCGATCCACGCACCCGCAGTCAACACGGCGCCCATCGCGTTTTCCTTGGGCGGCAGCGAACGGTCATCTGCCACCGAGGACCCGCGTATCAATTTTCGGCTTTGCTCCCGCAGGCTGAGCGCGACAACGAGCGTGAGCACGGCCGTGATGAGGTTGAGATAAATTGGAAAACGCAGCGTCGTGGCCTGCGTGAATCCGCCGGACCATCTGAGCGCGCCGGTGATCCTGTTCATAAACCCGGGATCATAGATCGCGCCGCCGACGAGCATGGCTACCACCATGCCGGCTTAGTAGTGCGCGGGCCGGATGACCTCCGCCGCCTCCACGTGGCCGTGATCGCCGGCACTTCCAGCGAGGATTACCTGAAGCGCCGCCAGATTGACTACATCCGCGTGCCCCTGAAAGACCTGTTAGAGGTTCTGGTGGCAGGCCGCGTGCAGGCCGTGCTGAGCGATGCGCCATACCTGCGCTATACCGCACGGAGTGAAGCTTATGCCGGGAAGATCACCGTCCTACCGCAGACCTTCCAGACAGAGCAATACGGCATCGCCCTGCGCGACGGCAGCCCGTGGCGCAAGCTGGCGGACCGCGCGCTGCTGCACCGGATCGCGGCCCCGGCGTGGCGGGAACTGATCTACCGTTACCTAGGCAACGCAGACTGAACACGCAATCATCCCGGGGTTGACCCTACGCAAATCTCTTTGAGGAACTCGTGAACCAACTAGACAGTCATGGCCCCTCATTGATTGGCAAGGCCACGCCCTGGACCGGCCCCAGTCCGCGTCGGCTCCAAGCAAGTCCCTTGAACCGATGTCTGAAGATCGTTCGGTTGCGCGAGAGGAGCCGCACCTCTTTACCAGCTTTGGAGGCGAGCGCCCGTAGCCGTCGGACTTCTGTTCGTAGAGCCACCGGCCAGCTGGGAGAGCCTCGACTAGGCGCGCCATCATGCTGCGTCACCCCGGCTTCTCTTAGCGGACTTCCGTTTGCCGGCCACCTTGTTCCGGCTGAGCCACCTTGAACGCCAGTTCTTCACCAGCCGCGTGCACGTCCAGCATCTCGCCATGCTTGATGTTCCCTCGCAGGAGCTCCTCGGTCAGCGGACCCTCCAGGTATTTCTCAACAGCACGGCGCATCGGTATGGATCGGTATCGCGATGGACCAACTCCTCGGGCCGGATACGGGTCGGCTCTTCAATGATGAAGCAGCTGCAGTAGCGGCTAAGACCGAGTCCCCGGAAAAGGCGGCGAGGGCCATCCAGGATTCTTTTGCCAAAAATCGGATGTAGGAACGTGGAGCTTACCGCACCGGTAATCCGCTTACTCCCTACTCGCGGACTATAGGTGAGAAGTTGGCGCACGATACCAAGCTGCTTGATCCGATGACCGCGCCTTAGGTGGCGTAGAACTACGCTGGTCGTCGGGCTGTGGCGTAGACGACATCGGTACGAATCTGTCGAATGTCCGCTCGTCGCACTCCGTCAATCGAAGCGGTCCTGACTCGTTCACGATTTGGAGGCGATAAAGCATCGACGGTGGATCGGTAACCAGTGCCGAGGACGATTGTCCACCAGTCTTCCGGCACGAGGATCGGATGCCATCCTGGTTCGGCCACGACTTCAGGGTCAGACACACCACACTCGAGCAGGAGCGCGCGAAGCGGATCGGGCTCAAAGATCTTGCTCCACGGTTTGATTGACCGATAGAGTGCCGGGTCCTCGCGGCGGACTGCTTCCCAGAATATGCCGTCGGCCGGTTCGAACAGGCCGCGACCCCAAATGGTTATCGCGAGCAGCCCATTCGGGCGGACAAGACGCCACAGTTCCCGGACCGCTCCTTGCAAGTCCGTGACGAAAAATATCCCGAAAACACAGAGTACTGCGTCGAATGCTCGATCAGGAAAAGACAGGCTTTCGAGGTCGGCCCGGCGAAACTCAATATTTGTGAGACCTAGTTCCGTAGCCCGTTGGGATCCTTTGTCTAAGAGCTTTTCGGCGAGATCAACAGCGATAACCTGTCCATCCGGACCGACGCGTTCGGCGGCTGGAATGGCTGACGCACCCATGCCGCAACAAACATCAAGAACGGCCATGCCGGAAATGAGCGGGAGACAATCGACAGTCCGCCGACCGAAGCGATCCCAGAATGAGACCGGAGGGTGATCGTAATGGTCTGCGGCAGCGTTGTAGGTTTTTTCCAGCTCCTCTTGTGGTCGGGTAGAGATGGGCATAAAAGCGCTGGGGACCGAATCTAAATCCGCAACGCTAGTTCAGCGTCTCACAAATGACGCAAGAGATTTAGGTGGGGCGGGTTAGGTGGCGGCTAATCGCGTGGCTCCATTTACGTGCCCAGAGCGACGAAGTTTTTGGACGACTCTCGATCGCAGGGATCCGAATCAAGCTCTATCAATGAGAAGCCGTTAAGGCAAAGGGGCGGTCAAATTAACTTCCGCTTCAAAATCTTTGCCTCGGCGGGAGGAGCTACTACGAGGGCCGCTCGTTACCCGACTGGCTCAAGGACATCAGGGCGCTTCGCGGTGCGTTTATGAACCAGAAGAAATAGCCCTTCACTCGACTCCGGCTAACCCGTGCCCTGTTGGGTGGCAGCCAGAGGCGAAGTGGGTAGCTTTTTAGAGCCGGCAAGGGCTTTAATCCGTTGGCCCTTTACAAAGCGTCTTCGCCGTTGCCTCAGGTTTACACGACCTTTGTAAGCTCCCATAATGCTTGTGAGCTTAATCTCATTTCTGAATGGTGCCCAGAGGCGGATGGAGTACGGCGCTAAGTCGGGCGGGCACCTCCCACCGGTAAATCAGGGGACCGATGAAAGGCGTCGCAGCCATCGGCATTGCTTTTTCGGCGTTTGCCGTTGAAGAGCGCAGCGAACGAGCAAGCTCGAGACGATCAGGTTAAAGCTGAAGCCAGCGAAGATGGTCGTACTGATACAGCGACCGTTCCGCCCTGGATTAATCGACATTTACCTGAGGGGATTGCAGGCCCGTCTGCCGAGATGCTCGAACTTCGGCACGGGAATAACTCCGGCCTGAGTTAGTCAAGGTAGTAAACAGAAACGAAAATGAACAATTTTGCTGCAAGCGTACTGGCAGGGCTGATGTCCAAGCGTAAGCGCTTGGGCTCGCCTCACAGCCGTGTGGAATTCCTATGCATCGGGCGCTGCCTTCGATCGGAAGAAGGAGCCTTACCTGCCACCTGAGATGAGGGTTTTAGAAGAAAGCCACGACTTCTGCATCGTATCGTTCGTAGAGAATGACGATGAGGTCTGTGCCGCTTATTGCATGGGCGAGTGGGTGAATTCGCCAAGTGCCCGATGACCATCATCTCGTCATTCAACCTTTGAATCGGACCATGGGCGACTTACCCTCCCTTAAAGCTAGCGCCAGGTCGCGGCAGCTAGGCTTAATGTTTGTCGAATTCAAGACTCGCAAACGCCTTTGCGTCCAGGCGACCGGCAAGAGGGAAGAGACAGAGGGATGTCTTGCGCTGGAAGTGACTCAAACCGAACCCTTCGTCAGGGTCTCGGGGGGGTAGATCGCTAAGACGTGTTGCGCCCGAGGCCAACCAGAAAGTGCTTATCGCGTCCAAACGGGGACAGGTGACCGCGACAGCTTTCATCACACATACGTTCCAAGCCGTGCAGGTGTATATCCCGATGCATTATTCAGTTGCAAACGAACTCACTTTACCTGCCTTCGATTTGTACTCACGGCAGCCTGCCTACAAGGCCTCCGCTGTTTCCGTAACGCCCTTGTAATCGTCGTTGTGGATGTTAGCCGTATACCTTCGATTTTGTTGCAAACGTTTTTGACGGTTGCCGAAGCTGGCCAAATCTC
>JBAUZZ010000316.1:0-3763 GCA_049585495.1 Chthoniobacterales bacterium
CCGGCCGACGCGCTTGCAGCGAAGTTATTCACAATCCGGGGTCGCTCACGCTCGAAAGCCGGAAAAGTTGCTTTCGTCCCCGGCTCGATGAATAACTTCGGACTATCTATAAGGGTCGTTTCTCCGAGCTGACCTTCCTCCGGCTACGCCTATGCGCGTCAACTTAGCGACTACACGCCAAAGGCGTAAGAGAACTGAGCCCAGGGTTCCGCTGCGCTCCACCCTGAGCTGAGCTCCGACGCGGTCTTCGGCGCTTAAGACTCACGTTTCGGCGCCTAACTAAACTAAGTTGACGCCCACGGCCGGAAGAATGGCCAAACTCCAGGTACGGGCTGAAAGCCAGCGTAGCATAGGCATCCTGCCTCTGGTGAGAGCGACAGGTTGCCCAGAGCTCGAACCAGCAGGTGAAAGCTGGAGCTTTCACCTGCCGTTTGTTCGTTCCGACTTCCGAGTATATGCTCAGTCCGATGCCGGTGTATTCGCAGATCCCGCTTCTGACGGTCGACGATTACCGGGCCCTGCCGGAGACGGGGCCACGGTATCAGCTCATCGAGGGAGACCTTTACATGGCACCTGCTCCAAACCGATTTCACCAGGATATTTCGCGCAACCTGCAGTTCGAGCTCCATAGCTATCTCAAGACACATCCGATCGGGAAGCTGTACGATGCTCCCTTCGACGTATACCTCGACGAGCACAACGTGGTTCAGCCAGATTTGATCGTCGTCCTCAACGAGCATGCAGGTATCTTGACGGAAGCCGGAGCAGAGGGTGCACCCGATTTTGTCGTGGAAATCCTGTCGCCGAAGACGCAGCGGCTAGACCTCGTGAATAAGAAGCGGTTGTACGCGACCAGGGGCGCACGTGAACTCTGGATCATCGACCCCGAACCGCGGGTTGTCACCATTCACCGTTTTGCCGAAGGCGGCACGGAATTGGTCTCGGAGGTCGCACAATCCGGGGTGTTGCTGACTCCGCTGTTGCCCGGGCTGAAGATTTCTGCGCGATTGCTATACGAGCGCTGAGCGTTCCCTTTGACCCTGCCTGCTCAACCTTTGGCTCCGGTGATCGGGTTAAACCATGAGACATTAGGGAAACGTTGGAAATCGGTATCGGCAGTGTGGACTGTACCGCGGTATTCGAGCGCAAAAGCCCCGAGCTGAGCGTCAGTGACAAGGTTTCCGCTCCCCTCGGCGCGCTTTAACAAGCGGCACACCTGTTGCCAGTGATCCTGGTCGGCAGCGAGGACGCGCACGTTCGGTTGTTCGGACCAGGCGTGTACTTCGCGAATTGCGGCTTCAACCGAAAAAGGGTTGGAGAAGACTCTTGGACTTGTGCTCAGCCGGAGAAATGCAAATAAAATCACTTGGGCCAGGCCCACAGGTTCCGCCTCACTTAAACATTTCGTCCACCAATCCGCGGCCACTCCGTGGAAGGGGCTGTCTAGGTCGTAGGCGTAGAGGATTAGATTTACGTCGGGCAAGATCATGACTTGGAAAGCCTGCGGGTTTTCTGAATGAACGATTCAATTTCCAGCTCTTCTTCCAGGTGTTGCAGCATAGCCGGATCGAGACCCGGCCGAAGCGAAAGCCGTTTCGGTCTCAGCTTGAAAGGCCGGCGCTGTGCCGCCACATTTCCAGCCAAGGCCCGCCGTATTGCCTGGTTCAGCGCCTGCCGGAACGTTGCACCGGACCGCCGCATCTCTTCTTTCAACAGCCGATCAACGTCCGGGTCGAGGGTAACTGTTGTCCGCATGATGGCATCATGATGCAGGTGAATAGATACGTCAAGATGCCTATGCTACGCTGGCTAGGATAAGCCTATGCCGATTTTCGCGTCCGCAGCAACCTCAGCGTCCGCTGCGCGAGACTGGAGACGATCATGGTTTCCAAGGCGACACAATTTTGGCGCTTAGAATTTTTCGGTCTTTCGTTAAGAGCGGCAATCCATGAACGCGCGCGGTCGAAACGATCATCCTGTCCGCGGGATCACGATGAAAGCTTGCGGGTAGGAGCGTGAGCTCAGTCGCGATGGCAGGGGTGATTGGCAGTACTCTGACCGTTGCCGGATGCGCCGCCCTTTCGATCCAGAGCTGAAAGGGGATGGGTATCACAAAGCGGCCCTTTTCGTACAGGGCGGCGATTTCCCAAAGGCTGATGCCGGCCAGGCAAGGACGTAGATCCCTGGGAAGATCATCCAGCGTGGAACGTTCTCGCGCGGTCAGGCCGGCATCGCCCTGGAGCCACCAAACCCAGGCATGTGTGTCCAGCACCAGACTCATCGCAGGGCCTCGACATCTCGTTCCGAAATCGCTGGTTCAAATGGGTCATGGAGCTCTCCCATACCGCGCACCAGCAGCCAGGGCTTGTCGTCCGGGTCATTTTCTGGCACAAGTTTCGCCACAATTTTACCGCGTTTGCGAATCAGGACTGGTTGCCGAGTCGCATGGACCTCATCAATCAAGGCGAGGCATTTCGCCTTAAACTCCGTAGCGCTGATTTCCATAGTGACCAGTCTATATGACCGGTCATTCCCAGTCAGAAGCTGGTTGGTCTCCAGCAATTCGATCACAGAGCGCTCGATCGGCGGTAGCCGGCGCAGCGCCTCAAGATAGGCTCCACCCGACTTCTCCTCCTCTGGCCAAGAGGCGCGCTTGACTACCTGAGAAAAAGACTCACGCGGATCACGTTTTGCCTTCACCAGGCGATCGTAAGCTTCCAAATCGAGAGAAATCGTCTTCGTAGCCATGCATGGATCCATGCATGATAAGCTCCACTTGTCAAGCTGCGCCCGACAAGGCGAACGGTTGTCGCCCCCGCCGCGCTGCGTACCTCCGCGTCCTTTGCGCGAGGCATACCCAAACCTCCTTTTCTTCTCGCACGGAGGTCACGGTGATCACGGAGAGGCGAGGTCGTTCAATCGTTCTCCGGCTCGCGAAAACCGGCCGGCGACTAAAGATCTAAATCTTGAAACTTGGTTCGGCTGAAAAAGCGCCTTTCACAGGGAATACGGCTCGCCAGGAGGCTCGCCCTACCGATTATGTGCCAGAGCCGCGTCAGTGGTAGGGCGAAGCTCCCGCTGAGCCGCCGCGCTTTTTCAGCCGAAACGAAACTTTAGATGCGACCCTATTATCCACTGCCCTCCCGAAGGGCAAGCGCAGAACCTGTGCTATTAAGCCGTGAGCTGGGAAAAGTCGCCCCGCCAGGGAATTTGCTCAATCATTTTGTCTCAGCCTTAAGCCGGTCGAACAGCCAGCTTTTAATCAGACTTTGCCGAGTGATGCCACGGATAGTTGCTTGGCGGTCCAGTTGTTGCAGAAAATGACTCGGCAGATCGAGCGTCAGGGTGCTCTTCTGCTGCGACCTCCAAAGCGGACCAGCGAGACCAGCGCAGACGGATTGCTCTTCTCAGTCACTCCGTGCCCACCGTGGCCTCCGTGCGAGGCATTCTCCTCTGCCTTTCTTCTCGCACGGACGTCACGGCACGCTGGGATCGGGTTTACCAGCCGCCCCGATCGGCGCCCGTTCGGTCTTGCCGGCATTCGCGGCGCATTGACGATCCCGATTCATTCTATATAATTTGACCATGCCATCTACGTATTCGGTTGCCGAGGCCCAGGCCCAGTTGCCTGCGCTCCTGAGGAAGGTGGAGAACGATCTCATCGTCATCACCCGCCGTGACAAGACGGTTGCCTACTTGGTCTCTGCTCAACGAATGGAAGCCATCGTTGAGACCCTGGAGGTGATGGCTGATCCGGAGGCGA
>JBAUZZ010000317.1:0-30264 GCA_049585495.1 Chthoniobacterales bacterium
AGTACGGAAGGGGACGGCAGGGCGAAAATTTGTTTGAGCCGATGAACTCGCTCAAGCAATGTCTCCCTTCCCGGCGCCTGAGCCAGGCGCCCTACAACAGCTTTCAGTTGCACAACTTCATAGTTTCACGCTATCTGACACTCCGCATGGCAGTGGATGATCGGCAGTCGGCCACGAAAGCCGCCGGCGTCGTAAGCTTCGCAGTGATGCTGAGCCGGGTGCTCGGGTTGTTGCGCGATCTGTTGTTTGCTGCTCTCTTCGGTGCCGGTCGCAACATGGACGCGTTTATCATTGCGTTCCGGGCGCCAAACCTTCTTCGCGATCTCTTCGCCGAAGGAGCTCTCTCGACCGCATTCATTACCACTTTTTCCCGGAAAATCGCGACGGAGGGCGATGGCTCAGCCTGGCGCTTGGCAGCGAAGATGGCAACGCTTACGACAGTCTTCATGAGTCTGATTTCGATCCTGGGCGTAGTATTCGCTGATCCATTGATCGGATTTCTTGCTCCGGGTTTCGATCCAGCCAAGAAGGAGCTCGCCGTCTTGCTGACGCAGGTGATGTATCCCTTTATCCTTCTTGTCTCGCTCGCGGCATTGGTGATGGGGATGCTCAACGCTAAACATCGATTCGGGATTCCAGCGCTTGCCTCGAGTTTCTTCAACATTGGCTCCATCCTCGGCGGAGTTGTCATAGGCTATCTGCTTGATCCAAAATTCGGTGCTCGATCTCTGTTCGGACTGGCCATCGGCACTCTGATCGGGGGATTGATGCAACTCGGGGTCCAGCTGCCGTCGCTTAAATCGGTCGGGTTCCGTTTCCGCCCTGATTTCCGTTGGCGTGATCCGGGCGTCGCCGAGGTGCTCTACCTGATGGCGCCAGCCGTGATTTCCAGTAGTGCTGTCCTGGTTAACGTGACAATCAACGGGATGTTCGCCTCCGAACTCGGTGACGGTCCGGTCACCTGGCTCAATAACGCTTTCCGGCTCGTTCAACTCCCCATCGGAGTCTTCGGGGTCGCCATCTCGACCGTGACACTGCCCCTTGTTTCGAAGAGCGCTGCGGTGCGCGATCACGACGCCTTCCGTGTTATCCTGGCGCGAGCGTTGCGCCTCGCATTCTTTCTCACAATTCCGTCCACCATCGGTCTCGTTTTTCTTGCCCGGCCGATTATTCAACTCTTATACGAGCGCGGCCGGTTTCTCCCTCATGACACATTGGAGACCGCGTCCGTCTTGCAATTCTACGCCATCGGGTTGGCGGCCTATTCGGGGATCAAGGTGCTGGCGCCGGCTTTCTTCGCGATTGGCAAGAAGAATACGCCGATGGTGATCAGCTTCATGTCGATCGGTGCGAATCTTCTGTTGAACTGGATCTTTACTTTCCACTTCGGCTTTGGGCAGCGGGGCCTCGCATTGTCAACTGGGTTGGTCGCGGTGACCAATTTTCTGCTTTACTACGTGATGATGCGGGCGCACTCTCGGCGCCTCGAAACGTGGCGGCTATTGAACTCCGCATTTCGCATGTGCATGGCTGGGCTGGCTATGGCTTTGATTTGTTGGGCGGGGAACCGATTCTGGATTTCGGCCGCACGCGGCAGGCTGCAGGAGATCGTCGCGCTCGGGTGCGTTATTTCGGTGGCCGGTCTGGCTTATCTCGGCCTGACCTTCTTGTTGCGCCTGGAAGAAATGCAAGACATTCTAGCGATAGTGAAGCGCAAACTGTTCGGACGCTTAGAAAGTGCTTGACTTCCCGGCCGCCTCGGTTGCGGCCTTTTTTTTCCCCCCGCCACTGACATGAAGCGCATTTATTCTGACCCGACGTTCCAGATGGCGTGCGACCAATTCGCGCGGATTGCGGACTATCTGGAAGTGCCAAAGAATTTACGCGATCGCCTGATGTTCCCCAAACGATCCATCACCGTCGCGGTCCCGGTCCCGATGGACGACGGATCAACCCAGGTATTCGAGGGTTACCGTGTTCAGCACCATCTATCGATGGGACCGACCAAGGGAGGAACCCGATTCGCTGCGACCGTGACGATCGGCGAAGTGGCTGCGCTGGCGATGTGGATGAGCTGGAAATGTGCGCTGGCCGGCCTTCCCTACGGCGGCGCCAAAGGTGGCGTGAATGTCGACCCGCGAAAGATTTCTAAAGCCGAACTGGAACGAATCTCCAGACGTTACATGCACGAAATGATACCGTTCGTCGGACCCCGCACCGACATCATGGGCCCTGACATGGGAACCAACGAACAGGTGATGGCTTGGTTCATGGATACTTACTCAGCTTATCAGGGATATTCCGTGCCGGAAATCGTGACCGGGAAACCGGTCAGCGTCGGAGGAACGTTTGGCCGCAGAGAGGCTACGGGCCGGGGAGTCGTCTACCTGGTCGAGCGTGCTGCTCACGTGATGAAAATGAAACTGGTCGGCGGGACCGCTGTAGTACAGGGTTTTGGAAATGTTGGATCCGTCGCGGCGCACGGATTGGCCTATAAGAATGGGATGAGGGTAATCGTCGTAAGCGATGTATCGGGGGCCTTTCGCAACGACAATGGGATCGATATCCGTGCGGCTGAGCGGTACGCGCGAGCCCATGGCCAGCTCGCGGGATTTCCCGAAGCTGATCCGATCCCGGCGAATGAGTTGCTCACGATCCCCTGCGACGTTCTGATCCCCGCCGCCGTCAGCGGCGTAATCAACGGCAGCAACGCCGCCCAAGTGCAATGTCGAATCCTGGCGGAAGCTGCCAATGGACCAACCACCGTAGAAGCCGACAAGGTCTTGTTTGACCGCTGGAGCGAAACGTTTGTTATTCCCGACATTCTATGTAATGCCGGCGGGGTGATCGCCTCCTATTTCGAGTGGATCCAAGATTTGCAGAGCTTCTTTTGGAATGAAACGGAGGTGGTGGACCGACTGTTCCGCGTCCTGGAGCAGTCGTTCGCTGCCGTGATTAAAAGGGCGAAGGAGGAAAAAATTCCACACCGATTTGCCGCGATGGCCATTGGCATCGAACGCGTGATGAAAGCACGGAAAGATCGTGGGCTCTTCCCGTGAGCATTTGCGTTCTGAGTTCGGGGTTCGGCGTTCCGAGTTCTGGTGTTCTACGTTTCGAGTTCCGCTCCGATTGCCGCCTCTTGACGTCGTGAGCGAATAGAAGCTTTGTACGAAATCTCCTCAATCAAATCGACGATGAATAAACCCTCTGGCTCCTGCAGGCGCCGGCATTGGACCGCGGGGCCCGGGCCCCTGAACCCGAAACTCGGAACTCCGAACCCGGAACACCGAACCCGAAACTCGGAACTTCGAACCCGGAACTCCTAACTTATGCAGATCCCAACCAGCGAAGTCGAAGTCGTCACCAAACCTGCGGCCGAACTATGGTTTAAAGAGGCGATCATTTACCAGCTCCACATAAAAACCTTCTGCGACGCCAATACCGATGGCATTGGCGATTTCCAAGGCCTGCTTGGCAGGCTGGACTACCTTAAGAATCTCGGTGTGACAGCGATCTGGCTGCTCCCGTTTTACCCATCTCCTCTCAAAGACGATGGGTACGACATTGCTGACTACTTCAGTGTCAATCCCTCTTACGGCACGCTCGAGGATTTCAAACAGTTCTTGAGCGCCGCCCATGATGCCGGGTTACGCGTCATAACCGAGTTGGTACTGAATCACACTAGCGATCAGCATCTCTGGTTCCAGAAATCGCGGAGAGCCCGCCCGGGCGAGCGCTGGCGCGATTACTACGTCTGGTCGGACGAACCGAACAAATACAATAACGCTCGCATCATTTTCAAAGATACCGAGGTAAGCAATTGGACCTATGATCCGGTCGCGAAGGCCTATTTCTGGCATCGCTTCTATTCTCATCAGCCCGACCTGAACTATGATAACCCCGAGGTTCGCTCGGCAATGCTGGAAGCTGTTGACTTCTGGCTCGACCTCGGGGTGGACGCTCTCAGACTCGACGCCGTGCCTTACCTTCTCGAGCGCGAAGGAACGAGCTGCGAAAATTTGCCGGAGACGCATCAGTATCTCAAAGAGCTTCGGGCTCACATGGACAGCAAGTATCAGGATCGGATGCTTCTCGCTGAGGCGAATCAGTGGCCAGAGGATGCCGTGGCTTATTTCGGGCATGGCGATGAGTGTCACATGGCATTCCATTTTCCGATTATGCCTCGGATCTACATGTCTCTGCACATGGAAGACCGGTACCCGATCGTCGACATTCTGGACCAGACTCCCATCATCCCGGAGAACTGCCAGTGGGCGATGTTTCTGCGGAATCACGATGAGCTGACTCTCGAGATGGTAACTGAGGAGGAGCGGGACTACATGTACCGTATCTACGCCCGAGACCCGCGCGCGCGGCTCAATCTCGGCATCCGCCGGAGGTTAGCCCCGCTCCTGGGTAATAACCGGCGCAAGCTCGAGCTGATTCATGCGATTCTGCTTTCGATGCCGGGAAGTCCAATCCTGTACTACGGCGATGAAATCGGGATGGGAGATAATATTTATCTCGGAGACCGCAACGGCGTCCGAACACCGATGCAATGGAGCGCCGACAAAAACGCAGGCTTCTCTCGGGCTAATCCGCAGTCTCTCTTTCTTCCGGTAATCATCGACCCCGAGTTTCATTACGAGGCTGTGAATGTCGAGGTTCAGGAAACCAACCTCTCCTCCTTCCTCTGGTGGATGCGGCGGATTCTGGCCATTCGGAAGCGATTCCCGGCGTTCGGTCATGGAGATTTTCAGATGCTGGCTCCGACAAACAATAAGGTGCTTGCCTTCACGCGAAGCTACGAGAGCCAAACTGTGCTCGTGGTCATTAATCTGTCGCGATTCTCTCAGTCGGTTGAGTTAGACCTGCAGAAATGGGTCGGCCGGACGCCCGAAGACGCCTTTGGGCATGGGCGCTTCCCCCTGATCCACGATACGCCCTACCCAGTTACTCTCGGTCCGCACACTTTCTATTGGCTGCTGCTTACTCCTCCAGAGGTCAAAGGCGTCGCGGATGGTGAGCGGTATTTGCCAACAATCCACTTCAACGGAGAAACATCCTGGTGGGTTAGCCCTGCCGGTTCCCGTTTCATCGAGGGAGACCTCACCAAATACATGCGAAATTGCCGCTGGTACCGCAGCAAGTCTCGGGCTGTATTAAATGCCGGTCTCGTTGACGTCCTGCTCCTCAGCGAAGCGGAGAAAAGTCACTTGCTACTGGTCGGCGTCAATTTTTCTGAAGGTGCACGCGACCTTTACGCGCTGCCGGTCAAAGTCGTATCCGGGGACCAGGCGCGAACGATTGGAGTGGAATACCCAGCCACAGTAATCGCCCGGGTCGGAGAAGACGGCGATCTCCTCGTCGACGCGATTGGCTCCCAGGAGTTTCATCGGGTCCTTTTGGACGTCGTCGCAAAGGCAACCCGGGTAACTGGCAGGGGAGGACGTTTGGTCTCCGAGCAATCAAAGCAACTAGCCGAAACATTGCAGGCCAGTCCGATCCAGTCGTCGCGAGCCCTGAAAGTTGAGCAAAGCAATAGCTCCGTCATTTACGATGATAAGATCTATCTGAAACTTTTCAGAAAACTCGACGAGGGTTTGAATCCGGATCTTGAAGTAACAAAACAACTCAGTGAGAAATGCGGATTCCGGTACGTTCCAACCTATCTGGGTGACATTCAATACGAGTCTCGAGGCCAGGAACCGGCCGCTCTTATCATGCTGCAACGCTTCACCAGCAGTGAACAGGATGGCTGGACCCACACGCTAGCCGCGGTGGATCGCTACTTTGACAGGGTCTTGGCCGATCCGAACTTGCCGGTGCCGGCGCCAGTCGGGCTTTGGGAGGAGATTCCTGAACCGTTATTGGCGGTCATTGAAGGAATGCATGTGGAGACCGTGCGCCAACTAGGCGAACGGACCGCCGAGATGCATCTGGCGCTTGCCGCCGATTTAGAGTCAATAGAGTTTTGTCCTGAGCCGTTTTCGCTCCAACATCAACGTTCGGTCTTTCAGTCGATCCGGAGCGAAACCAAACAGACAATGACTTTGTTATCGCACTCGCTAGGCTCGCTCGAGGAGTATCCGCGCACGTTAGCTGAACAAGTCCTGGCGCGCTCGGTTGCGTTGGGAAGCTGTCATGACTATCTCCTGGACCATCCCGTCCCTGTTCAGAAAATCCGGATTCACGGCGATTACCACCTGGGCCAATTGCTCTTTACCGGAGAGGATTTTATTATTTTGGATTTCGAGGGGGAACCGGCCCGGCCACTGGGAGAACGTCGACTCAAGCGTTCGGCGCTTATTGACGTCGCCGGGATGTTGCGTTCGTTCCACTATGCCGCGCACTACGAACTAGTGGAGTCTCGAACAGTCCGCCCACACGATCGTGTTGTGCTCGAGGGTTACGCTGACCTTTGGGCAACCCGGGCTGGCCAGATTTTTCTTGGTGCCTATCTCGAAAAAGCGGACAGCGCTGTGTTCATTCCAAGAGATCGCGACGACCTGAAGCGTCTGCTTCGCAGTTTCTTGATTCTGAAGGCGATGTACGAACTTCGATACGAATTAAATAATCGCCCGAAATGGGTTACGATCCCGCTGCGCGGGAGCTTGAGGTTGCTCGATGAAGGCGCGGAAAAAGCTGGGTGAGGATAGTTCACAAAGTGTCGGTGATCCGATCAATGACGCAAAAACTGTCTCGCCCAGTCGTACTGGTTCCGACTATGGGCGCGCTTCACCGGGGTCATCTTGCCTTGGTCGCTCGAGCCAGGCGCTTAGCCGGCCGGAATGGCTCAACCGTGGCGACCGTTTTTGTGAACCCGATCCAATTCGGTCCGAACGAAGATCTAGGCCAATATCCACGACCGTTTCGGGCCGACTGCGCGAAGCTCAGGGAGAGGGGATGCGACCTCGTGTTCGCTCCGCGAGCCTCGGACATGTATGCGGATGACCGGTCGGTCATCGTAACTGAATCGAACCTTGCCTCCGTGATGTGCGGCGCCTCGCGTCCCGGTCATTTTTCCGGCGTCTGCACCGTAGTAGCGAAGCTTTTCAACTTACTCGGACCCGACGTCGCGGTTTTCGGAGAAAAAGATTTCCAGCAAATCGCGATTATTAAGCGCATGGTGCGCGACCTGAATTTTCCTGTCCGCATCGTATCTCATCCAACGGTGCGGGAGCGCGATGGGTTAGCACTTAGTTCCCGGAACGCCTATTTATCGCGAGAGGAACGCAGCCAGGCGCCGGTGATCTACGAAGCCCTGACCGAGGCTGCGGCTAAAGTCCGCGCCGGCGTTGGTTCCCGAAGAAAACTTGAGACCTGGATACGTCGCAAGATCGAACGCATGCCTTTGGCGAGGGTCGACTACGCTGTTGTGGTTGATCCGGAGACCTTGCAACCAAAGAGCCCGACGCAACCGCCGCTTCTCTTGGCGGCGGCAGTTTATTTTGGGCGAACCCGGTTGATTGACAACCAGCTCGTCAAATGAATCGCCACGATTTTCTCATTATTGGCAGTGGAGTGGCGGGCTTGAGTCTTGCCCTAAAAGTTGCGCGGTATGGAACCGTCGCGATCGTCACTAAACGAGCGCGATCAGACTCGAACACAGCTTGGGCCCAAGGAGGCGTCGCCTCGGTGACCAGCATGGAGGACTCCTTTGAGCTGCACATCCGCGATACTCTGGTCGGGGGAGCAGGGCTCTGTGACGATCGCGCCGTGCGCGCGATCATTACTGCCGGTCCGGCCGCAGTTCGCGATCTGATCGAGCTTGGTGTCCAGTTTGATGAGCGGGTTCTCGAGGACGGTCACCGCGAACTCGACCTTGGCAAAGAAGGCGGGCACTCTAAGAGACGAGTTCTGCATTATCACGACACCACCGGGCGCGAGATTGAGCAGTGCCTGCTCAACGCCGTCGAGAAGAACGCCAGCATCGAGCTTCTCGAAAATCACATGGCAGTTGATCTCATCACGACCGGCAAGCTCGGATACACCACCGAAGATCGAGTCGTTGGAGTTTACGTGTTGGACGAAACGAGCGGCGAGGTCAAAGCGCTTCGGAGCGATCGCGTTGTCCTTGCCACCGGCGGCTGCGGCAAGGTCTACCTTTATACCACCAATCCAAGCATTGCGACCGGAGACGGTGTGGCGATGGCCTGGCGTGCCGGTGCCACAATCGAGAACATGGAGTTTATTCAGTTCCATCCGACCTGCCTCTATCATCCGGAAGCCAGGTCCTTTTTGATCAGTGAAGCAGTCCGCGGCGAGGGGGCAAAGCTTATCGACGAATCAGGCCGCGAGTTCATGGCGAAATACCACGAGCTGGGAGCGCTCGCGCCGCGAGACATCGTTGCCCGCGCAATTGACGCTGAAATGAAACGCACTGGGGCGCGATGCATCTACCTGGATATTACACATAGGACATCGCATTTTATTCAGGAGCGATTCCCGAACATTTACCAATCGTGTCTTGCCCTCGGCATCGATATCACCAAGCAGCCCATTCCTGTCGTTCCGGCGGCTCACTACCAGTGCGGAGGAGTAAAGACCGATCTGGATGGTGCGACAACGCTTCGTGGCTTGTTCGCGATCGGTGAGGTCGCCTGCACTGGTCTCCATGGCGCCAATCGCCTGGCCAGTAATTCGTTGCTGGAAGCGGTGGTCCTTGCGGAACGCTGTGCCCAAGCTCTGCTTCGGCCCAAGTATGCGAAGTATCATCAGGAGGTGGATCTGCCAGAGTGGCGCCCGGGCCATGCGCAGGACGTCGATGAACTGGTTGTAATTTATCACAATTGGGACGAGATCCGTCGCCTGATGTGGGACTATGTCGGAATTGTGCGAACCAACAAACGCCTGCAGCGCGCTAGTACCCGGCTCCGAAATCTTCAACGTGAAATTCAGGACTTCTATTGGGACTTCAAGCTGACCACCGACCTTTTGGAGCTCCGGAATCTCTGTACGGTCGCGAGTTTGATCGTGGATAGCGCTCTTGCTCGGAAGGAATCCCGCGGCCTTCATTACACACTCGACTTTCCTGTCGTCGATGATGAGCGCTTTCTCAGAAACACTATTCTCCGGCGTTATTGAACGGAGGGAATGCTCGAACTTCTCGAAAAAGATCCCAAAAAATAGCGCGTTTTTTTTGGCAATTATAAAAAATCACTTGCTCTTCACAGCATATCCCCCTAAAACAGCGAAAACTTTTCTCATGCGGCTCTCATTTCCTGCTTCTGTATTGGCGTTGATGTGTTGTGCCGGGATTGCTGTCGCGCAGTCTCAATACGAAAGCAGCACGGACTTCGCGAAGTATGCGATGAAACTCCGCGAGAACGCGCTTCTCAAGATCGAGCCTAAGGTGATCATGTCGCCGACGAAAACGACGTTCACTGGATCGGGGCCGCGTTACGAAACGGGTCCATCGCTCATGGGGCGGGGAGGAGCGCTCAGTATTGGCCCAGGGCGCTACCCTTGGAAGCTTAGCATTGTGACGACGATCTTCTGGATCGGCGAACACGCTGCCGGAAACAATCCGGTACCAAATTATCGGAGTGCCTGGGATGCAGCGTGGACTTCAAACTACGGAGGCTACGATAACCCTGATCCGTCTGGTCGCCGAAACTTCGTTCCGGTCAATTTCGTTCCGCGGCAAAATCCGTTCTACGTAGCGCTCCCGTACAACGATGTCGAAGGTGGCCACACCAAGCCGGAAGCCGCCCAGGTTATCCCCTGGTTTAAATCTACGTTCGTTCGCGACGGCCAAACTGTTCTCAAGAGCCGCTGGATTGCGATCCGCCACGGAAACCGGGTCTGCTTCGCCCAATGGGAAGATTGCGGCCCGTTCCGCACCGATCATTGGCAATACGTTTTTGGCAACGAGCGGCCGAGACCTAACCTCAACCAAGGAGCCGGCTTGGATGTCTCTCCCAGCGTTCGCGACTATCTCGGGCTGGGAAACAAAGACACTTGCGACTGGAAATTTGTTGAGTTCCGCGAAGTGCCACCCGGCCCGTGGGCTCTCTACGGCGACAATAACACGTTTGTGATTCTTCGCCGCCAGAGTAACGAGCGGTTCGCGCGCCGAGCAATCCTCAGAACCGAAGGTACCGATTAGCCTGCATTACGCCTGGTGCGGCGTAGTTGCATTTCCGCGAGGATTTTTGCCGCTGAGAGCTTCGCCCTAATTCCCAAATTATCAGCGGTAGATCTCGCCGCCTGTGCTGAGAAACTCTTCCGCCATTTCTCGCATGCCGGTTTCGATAGCCTCCGTGGTCGTTAGGCCTGTCTCTTCGGCATATTTGCGGACGTCTTCTGTGATCTTCATCGAACAAAAATGTGGTCCACACATCGAGCAGAAATGTGCGGTCTTTGCACCCTCCTGCGGCAATGTGGCGTCATGGAACGACTGCGCGGTGTCAGGGTCCAAGCTCAAGTTGAACTGGTCTTCCCATCTGAATTCGAAGCGCGCTTGGCTTAGGGCGTCGTCGCGATACCGCGCGCTAGGGTGACCTTTTGCCAGGTCCGCGGCATGTGCCGCAATTTTGTAGGCTATCACTCCTTGCTTGACATCGTCCTTGTCCGGCAACCCTAGATGTTCCTTGGGCGTGACGTAACAAAGCAGGGCCGTTCCGTACCAGCCGATCATCGCAGCCCCGATTGCGCTCGTGATATGGTCGTACCCCGGGGCGATGTCTGTCGTAAGCGGCCCCAGCGTGTAAAAAGGCGCTTCGTGGCACCATTCCAACTGCTTCTCCACGTTCTCTTTGATCAAATGCATCGGTATATGACCAGGTCCCTCGTTCATTACTTGAACGCCCCGGTCCCAGGCCCGCCGCGTCAGGTTGCCTTGAACGTAAAGCTCAGCGAATTGCGCTTCATCATTCGCATCGGCGATCGAGCCAGGGCGCAGACCGTCGCCGATCGAGAAGCTCACATCGTAGGCCGCCATGATCTCACAAATCTCATCCCAGTGCGTGTACAAAAAATTCTCCTGGTGATGCGCCAGGCACCACTTCGCCAGGATCGACCCGCCGCGGGAGACAATACCGGTTTTTCGCGTCGCGGTGAGCGGAATAAATCGCAGCAACACTCCCGCATGAACTGTGAAATAATCGACTCCTTGCTCGGCCTGTTCGATCAGCGTGTCGCGATAGATCGGCCAACTCAGCTCTTCCGCGCGTCCTCCTACCTTTTCCAGAGCTTGGTAGATCGGGACCGTTCCGATTGGTACAGGACTGTTCCGGATGATCCACTCTCGAGTCGCATGGATGTTCTTACCCGTCGACAAATCCATCACTGTATCAGCGCCCCAAAGGGTCGCCCAGCGCATCTTCTCCACCTCTTCTTCGATACTCGACGCAACTGCGGAATTCCCAATGTTCGCGTTGATTTTTACCAGGAAATTCCGGCCGATAATCATCGGCTCGGCTTCCGGATGATTTACATTTGCTGGAATGATCGCCCGTCCTCTTGCCACCTCATCCCGCACGTATTCCGGCGTGATATAATCCGGAATCCCATTTCGCTGGCCCGCTGACGGACGGCGTGATTCCGACGCTCGTTGACGTTCGTTGCCCAGGTTCTCCCGAATCGCGATGTATTCCATCTCCGGAGTGATGACGCCTTGCTTGGCGTACCAGAGCTGGGTTACAGGATGTCCCGCCGAAGCGCGAACCGGCTTTCGCTCCAGACCCGGGAAAATCTCGAGTCTGCCGCGGCGATCGCTTTCCATCGCCTTTTGCGCGTGCAGTTGGCTGAGGTACCCATCGTCTTCTGGTCGAGTCGGGCGTCCGTCACGCTCCGCGACATCGCTACGCCCCAGTATCCAGCTGTGTCGAAGCGGTGGCAGCCCCTTTCGAACATCGCACTCAATCATCGGATCTCCCCATGGGCCACTCGTATCGTAGACATGGACCGCCGGATTGGGTTCTGCGCGTTCGTTCGCCGTGCGAGTGGGGGATTGATCAATTGCCCGCAGGCTCACCCGGATATCCGGAAAACGGGTTCCGGCAATATAAATCCGTCGGCTGTTCGGATAAGAATAGTTGGACGTGGTCATAGCAATGCATTGCAAGGACCACCTTTGCTCCCTTCGACGGCATTACCCGTATCAGGTTCTTAGGGTTCCCCGATCAGAACGGCGGAAGCTGCCGATCGGCTCCAGCGGAAGGAGCAGACCCACGAATCTCCGTTCGTACCTGCTCAACTATTATCCATCCGCTCAGCCTTGCATCGGCCTCTCCGGTGTCTCCGCGGTCTCAGCCAAAGGCTCCCCTGCAATAGCACCAGTAAACAGCGGATGCTCTATGCCGTCAACGCCGGTATCTGTATGCGTCTGAAATGATGGATATGTCAGCGGCTTGTGTTATCGATCATCGTGGACCTGAATCGTTTAAACCCGGGTTTGCTGCAGACGTTCGTGGCGGTTGCTGATGCCGGCCAAATTTCGGAGGCGGCCCGCCGACTTCATCTTTCGCAGCCGGCCGTAACGGCTCAAATTCGAAAGCTGGAAGCCGATCTCGAGACCCCGCTTTTCATCCGCTCGGTGCGTGGAGTGACTTTGACCTCGAGGGGAATCCACTTGCGAGAACGACTGCATCATGTCTTTTCCGAGCTTGAGGAGATCTTTGGCGAAGTAAGTCAGACGCGGGAGTTAACCGGAGTTGTTAAGCTGGCGGCCAGCACAATTAGTGCCGCGCACTTTATACCGAGAATCTTCGTTCGATTTCGGCGTTTCCACCCTGCTGCCGGCCTACACCTGATCGTTGGGAACGCCAAAGCAGTGCTGGAGCACGTTCGAGAACAACGTGCGGCGTTGGGATTACTCGGGAGCCACCAGCGAATTCCGGGTGTTCGCCTCGAGCCGTTTATGCCCGATGAAATCATACCGGTTTGTGCTGCCCGTATTCGCGATCCAAAGTTCAGGCGCGCGATCGAAAATATCAGTTCTGTTCGCGATCTTGAGGGTCTCCCTGTCATCTGGCGCGAGCCGGGAGCTGGTACGCGAGCCACCGTAGAAAGAACCCTGAAAGATCACGGACTGAACGTGAGGAAGACGGAGGAACTATTTGAGTTGGGAAGCACGGAGGGAATCAAGTCGCTAGTAAGCGCTGGTCTTGGCATCGCTTTCCTCTCCTGTTGGGAGATTCAAGCCGAATTGAGCATGGGACTGCTTCGACAAATTAACATTCCCGGCCTGAGCATTCGCCGGGTTTTCTCTTGGGCGCTTCCAAGCGGCGAACTTGGAGGTCTTCCCGGCGAATTCTATCGGTTTGCCAATTCTATTCGAACCGAGCTATCGGCCGTCAGCGTCAATCCGCGAACTGCCAGCGCCTGAGAGCTGGTCAGGGCCTTCGCGGAGCCTGGATCGCGCGTCCGCCTAGGCGGATGCGCGATGCAGCTAAGCTAGCCTGTCGTCCTCAGCCCGCTGGCAATCGCGTTGATGCATACCAACAAATCGCCGAAGAGATGTCGGGCGGAATCCTCGTCGTTCGCGGCCTGTGCCGCGCGCCAATCTCTGAGCAAAGCAACCTGTTGCACGTGAAGAGCGAGCAAGGCGTCCGCTCGAATGCGGTGCGTCATGGTGAACCGCGGGCGCCGCTCGCCCGAGCCGCCGCCAAGAACCTGGCGCAACATCCGATGAGTCAAATCAAATTCTTCTAGTATCGTCGTAAGAACCTTCTTTAGATGTTCATCATCCGGACATAAAGAAGCATATAACTCCATTATAGAACGTTCCGCGCTACAGATATTGGTCTCCGCGTTCGTCAACACAAAGCGTAAAAAAGCAGATGATTGCTGAGTCTGGCGTAGCCTTCGAAAATCTTCCTCGCTTCTCTCTTCAAGCGACCTTAGAGCGGCGCCAATCCCAAACCACCCGGGTAAGTAGTAACGCGATTGGGTCCAGCTAAACACCCAGGGAATTGCTCTTAGGTCCGCCAGGGATCGCTGTCCGCTTCGGCGGCTTGGCCGCGACCCAATACTGCTGAGCTCCAACGCGTCAATTGGAGTGGCACTCCGATAAAAGTCGATAAATCCAGGCATTTCTAGCAGGCCACAATAAGCGGTCCGGCTTACCCCCGAGAGAGTTGAAATCAAGGGCTCAGCGCTCTCCCCAGATTCCTCAACCACCTCTTGCCGGAGCGAAATCCCGGTTACCCCAGCCAGCAGAAGCTCCAGATTGTACGTGGCAGTGATCCGGTTTGCGTATTTTTGAGCTATCGTCTCTCCCTGTTCCGTGAGGCGAATATCTCCGCGAATTGTCCGATGGGGCAATGCCTCTAGAAAACGGTGGGTTGGACCGGCGCCCCGGCTAATTGTTCCGCCCCGACCATGAAAATAACGAATCTCGACGCCAGCGGCGTCGGCGACACGACTAATCTCCCGCTGGCCACGGTGCAGTGCCCATTGGCTGGTCAGTAGCCCGGAATCTTTGTTGCTGTCGCTGTAGCCGAGCATAATCTGCTGAATCGGCCGCGCCTGGCCTCGAAGCCGGCCTTGCAGCAGCAAACTGCGCCGAACGAATGGGTGTGCGAGGTAAGCCTGAACAATCTCAGGCGCCGCCTCCAGATCCTCTAAAGTTTCGAATAGCGGAACAACATGGATCTCAGCAGCAGGACCGTCGGGAGAATCAACCCATAGTCCGACCTCCCGTGCGAATAGATAAAGCACCAATAAGTCCGCGACGCCTCGAGTCATGCTGACAACTAGCGAGCCAATTCCCTGCAGCCCAAATTGATCGCGATACTCCTTGAGGACCCGATAGCAACTCAGAACAGAATCTGCCTCCGGCCCAATCGAAACGCCAGGCGAGAGAAAAGGGCGGCGCGATGCAAGTTCACCGTATAGCAGGGGCAAACGTTCCTGCTGCGATAGACTGGGAAAGGGGATTGGACTCGCCACTCCGGCTGCTTCCAGCATCTGCGCCAGGGCACGGTCGTGAAACTGACTGTTTTGCCGAACATCGAGGACCGCTCCGTGAAACCCAAAAACGTCGACCATGCGGATCACAGGTAGGACCACTGCGCTTGCGATTCGTCCTGCGCCGATCTCCTCCAGAGAATCCGCCAGTATCCGGAGATCCTCTCGCAGCTCACCTGGTGAGTTATATCCCTTATTGTCACAGGTTTGCTTGATTTTCTCTTGGAGAAGCAGAGAAAACTTGCGCCACGGTTCCTCGGGATACAAAAGGGTCGCGGATGCCGCCGAGGTTTCGCTGCTTAACTGTTTTGTCCGCTCTTCGAGCTGGACCGATGCGATTTGATCACCACCAGAGAGGGTCAACTGTGCGACCAGACCTCTCATTGCCTCTTTCAGAACGTCCAACGCGGCAAAACGAAGATCTCGGAATGTCTCCGCAGTAACGTTAGCGGTAACGAGGGGATGCCCATCGCGATCGCCGCCGACCCAGGTTCCAAAGCGAATATTTGGCAATGCAGCCGGGCTGTTTAAACGCGCGATGTGATAACCGCAATTCTGCCAGGCTTGACGGAGGCGCAAGTCCAAGTCGCCAAGCACGTTAGGAAAGACTTCACGCAAGTAGTAGACGACATTTCGCCGTTCCTCAGCAACGATTGGCTTGGTCCGATGCACCTCGCCAGTCCGCCATAAACGCTCCAGAGTGACTTTGATCTCGTCCCGGATCGCAGTCTGTTCGTGCGGTGTATACATCCGATTTCCGCGCTGAACGATCAGGAGGTAAAGCGCTCGATATTGTTCAAGCACCGCCAGCCGTTTTGCTTCGGTCGGATGCGCTGTTAGCACCGGTTCGACGCGGATTTCCGGCAGGCGAACTGCAATTTCAGCCTCTGAAAAGCCCGCTTTCTGTAGCTGCTCCAATTGGTGGGCCCACAATCCCGGTTCGCTTGCCAGGCCGCGCTTTGTTTCCCTTGACCGCCGGGCCTCTGCGGACACACTCTCTTCGACCATATTCAGGAACTGAAAAGAGATAGAGTACGCCTGACACAGCCTCGGGTTGGCTTCCTCAGAGATTTTTACCTCGTTGATCCAGGGTAGTCTTTCTGCCAAACGAGTTTCCCCAAGCTCGAGGAAGACTTCGCGGAGACACTCCATCAGGAAGAGCAGATCGTCGTAGATCTTCTCGAACCCGGGCGCCAGATAATCCGGTTTCATCGGCGGTTCGCTCTATCTCATCTCGCAGACGGGCCTGTCAAACAACTTCCGGGATTGAATCGGGGAATAGAAGCCAGAGCCAGAGGAATTCACAAGTTATCAACAACGGCGGAACTAACTCCGCAGGTTCGGGATAAGCATAACATCATACAATAAATGTCATATAAAATAGAGGAGCCCAGGCCGCGTTAAAGACGGAATATGCCGTGGTCGCTGCTGCTCATCTTTACCGGCTCGTGCTTGAGAAGGGCGCGGCAGGAGCCCAGTATCACGGGGTCGCTGACGAGGGTGTGCCGTTCAGAGACATCGCTGGCGTGATCGGACGTCGCCTGAACGTACCGATCGTCAGCAAGTCCCGCGAAGAGGCAGCTGAGCATTTCGGCTTTCTCGCGTGTGACTTGGACATCTTCGGGTGATCCAAGTCGGACTGCGACCATGGCTGTTGAGTCCTACCTGTGGGCAGCCTCGGCCAAGAGCGCCGCGTTATGCTTTCAGGAAGGCCAGCAGGTCGGCGTTAATGGTATCGGCCTCGGTCGTGGGCATGCCATGCGGAAAGCCCTTGTAGGCTTTCAATGTGCTATTCTTCAGCAACTTTGCCGACAGCGGTGCCGAATCTGCATAAGGCACGATCTGGTCGTCATCGCCATGCATCACCAGGACCGGCACGGTGATCTTCTTCAGGTCTTCCGTGAAGTCCGTCTGGGAGAAGGCGACGATGCCGTCATAATGCGCCTTGGCGCCTCCCATCATACCCTGGCGCCACCAATTCCAGATCACCCCCTGAGAAGGTTTCGCACCAGGCCGGTTATAACCATAGAACGGCCCAGCCGGCACATCGTAATAGAACTGGGCTCGGTTGGCGGCGAGTTGCGCCTGAAACCCGTCAAAAACCTCCTTGGGCAACCCGCCCGGATTGGTCGCCGTCTTCACCATCAGCGGTGGCACCGCACTGATGATCACCGCTTTTGCTACCCGGCTTTCGCCGTGGCGCGCCAGATAGTGCACCACTTCGCCGCCGCCGGTCGAATGGCCGACATGCACCGCACCCTTGAGGTCGAGATGTGCGGTCAGTGCCGCTAGATCGTCGGCGTAATGATCCATGTCATGGCCGCCGCCGGTCTGGGTGGAGCGACCATGGCCGCGCCGGTCGTGGGCGATCACGCGGAAGCCTTTGCCGAGGAAGAACATCATCTGCGCGTCCCAATCATCGGCCGACAGCGGCCAGCCGTGGCTAAAAACGATAGGCTGACCTTTGCCCCAGTCCTTGTAGAAGATCTCAATGCCGTCTTTGGTGGTGATGGTGTTCATTTCGAGCGATCGTAACGTAGTGAATTTTCCGTGTAAATTTATTCTTCTGACGGTCAGGGCCCGATAGTGGGACGGGTGTCCTCCCGTCCACGGTCGCTTCGAAAAAACGACCCGACCAAATAAGACAAGACGGTCGTCGACCACCTCTGAACACTGACTACTGATTGCCGTCCAATCCCGCCAACCGCTGTTTTTGCAGAGACGTAACAACTCCTCTAAGATGCTTGGGCAAAAAGGCCTTTATGATATAGGTCCAGAGCGCGTAAGTACCTTTTCTTCGTTGGAACTTCCCTCGAACCGGCTTTGGGTGCTCAGGTAAGGGTCGACACTTGCTTTCGTGACGAACTTCAAGCCTGTGTTGATGTCCGAGAGTCCCGACAGACCGCCGGAGACCTTGTAAACGAAGAGGACCATAATGGTATAGAAGCCCTGGAGATAAGGTTGTTGGTCGATTGTGAAATCGAGGTCGCCCTTCGAAATGGCATCGAGTGTCGTCGGAAGCAAATCGAAGCCTCCGGCGTGAATTCCCTTTTCAAGCAGTTTGTTCGCGCCCATCGTTTTCCCGACTCCTTCGGTGCTGCCGGCATCCACAGCGTACATGCCCTTGATGTTTGGATGCCCCGAATAATACGCCTGAATCCGCGACAGCTCTTCGTTAACGGTTGGCCCGGTGGCGATCTCGTTGAGCTTGATATTCTTCCCCGACTCCTTGATCGCTTCCCTGGCGCCATCCATGCGCGGTTGGATATTGAGTTGGCCGGGGGTAGAAATAAACCCGGCGACTTCACCTTCCCCGACCGCCTCAACGATCCTCTGACCTAAGCTCTTGCCAGACAGAAACAGGTCCTGGCCGATGTAGCACAGCCGTTTGTTCCTTTTGGCGTCGGCATTATACGACACGACCGGGATACCGGCGGCCAGGGCCTTTTCAACTGGATCGTTGAACGCACTTGGATCGATCAGGGCGACGGCGATGCCGTCGGCCTTTGCCGACACGGCCGTGTTAAAGGCGTTGACCATCTCAGTGGGGATAGACTTTTCTGAGCCGGTCCATTGAAAGGTGGTGCCAAGAAGCGCACACGCGTCCTCGGCACCGTATCGGAGCGGGACCCAGAAGGGATTGGTGTTGACGTGGCTGACGAATACGAATTTCCACTCTGGATGCTTGGGAAACTTGCCGAGTGCTTCCCCAGCTGCTTCTGCAGTGGAGACGCCGAACCCTGCTAAAGGTGAGAGCGAAATGAGTGCACCGGCACCAGCAGCGCGGCGAAGCGCTTCGCGTCGCGAGACTCCGTCAGAGGAGTTGCTCCTGCCTGGGGGGAGGCTGATTCTTTTCATGCGATTAGGCCACGTGAATTTGTGCCTTCACGCAATCCGCCGGCATTTTTAGGGCAAAGTTGAACGCTTGCACGCTATCTTGGAATTCGAACGTCCGGCTAATCAATGGCTTCAGGTTAATCTTGCCGGAGCCCATCAAAGCGAGCGCTCGCGAATAGACGTGAGCGTAACGAAAGATCGTCTCGATGGACGCTTCCTTCGCTTGCAACCCAACGATATCGACGCGAATGGGCTCGACAGGCATGCCAACCAAGATCACACGGCCGCCGGGGCACAAAGGCTCGTGGACTTTTGCGATTGCCGACGCATTCCCCGAAGCCTCGAACACGATATCTGCACCCCAGCCCTGGGTTAAGTCATCAATAACCTCGCGCAGGTTCTGATGGGCGACGTTGACCGGGATGATCGCCCCAAGCGTTGCGGCCAGCGCCAGCTTTGGCTGCTGCACGTCGGTCACCACCACTTTGCTGCAGCCGCCTGCCAAGGCCGCCAGCGCTGTAACCATGCCGATCGGACCGGCCCCCATGACAACCGCAAGGTCGCCCGGTTTAATTTTGGCTTTCACGGCCGCGTGCATTCCAACCGCGAGCGGCTCAACCATTGCCCCTTCCGCGAACGAGACGTTGTCCGGAAGCTTGAAGGTGTATGCGGCCGGATGAACGACGTAAGAAGTCAAACAGCCGTGCACAGGGGGTGTAGCCCAAAACCGAACTGCCGGGTCGAGATTATAAATACCAAGACGCGCGGCGCGGCTGTTGGGATCGGGGATACCCGGTTCCATACAGACTCGGTCGCCCTCCTTGAGATGCTTCACTTCTTTTCCGGTTGCGGCGACTGTTCCGGCCGCCTCGTGTCCAAGCACCATAGGTGCGTTCACGACGAACGGACCGATTTTGCCGTACTCATAGTAGTGAACATCGCTTCCGCAGATGCCAACGGTATCGATCGCGATCTTTACATCGTGAGGGCCGAGCTGCTCCGGCAGTTCAATGTCTCTCAGGGAGAGTTCACCTTTTCGCTCGAGGACAAGTGCTTCTTGCATAAGGGGTGGATTTTTTAGCGAGCCCACATCGACTCGTTCTTCTCCACCCTACCCACCGAACGCCGGTATGCCAACAGCAAGAAGTTTTTGGCAGGGGAAGGCCCGTCCGAGCCGCATGCCAGGCGCCCGGTCGAGTTTTTAGCAGGGCAAGGCTCGTCCCATTTGCCAGGTGCCCCGGTCAAGTTTATGGTAGCGAGCTAGTCCGAGCCGTAGGCTAAGCTAGGAGTGGTTTTCGGCACTGCTGGGCTGCTCCCCGATCGGCGTCGGAGCATTCGGTATTGTTGGCGCAGGCAGTCGGACCATTAACCATGTCTGTGCTTTACCACTTTCGAAGCGAACAGCGCAGCTAGCCACATCTTGGGTTAAGTTATACGCGCCGGCTTCGATCACGGTTTGCTCGCTAGTATTTCCGCTGCCCTGCGTGTTACCGATGCGAAAGGCTGCTCGCTGGTTGGCTTTGTCAATTTGCCCGACCACGGGCTCTTTCTCCCCACTCAACACATTAGCATATGCGCCGCTGATGGTACCGGCCTTGTTCACCGATAGCTGCAGGAACATAAAGGCGTCCCCCTTTTCTTCCTGGGTATTGATGACGTTATCCCGGTAGGCCCTCCAGCTATCGCTGTGAAACGCTTGCGCCACGTTCTTGCCCTGTCGCCAATTCGCGATCTGCTTCCATTGTGGGTCGCGCGCTGCCTGGAACTTTTGTAGCCGCGCTTGATTGTCTTTCGTCCACCGGTTCCAATATTCCTTCCGACCTGCGACTGCCTGAGGCGCCTGCGGCGAACGATTCTTTGACAAACTGGCTAGGTTCTTTTCGGCTGCGGCGTGGCCTGCCTGGTTTGTGGCTTGGCTCTCGACCCGAGTCGGACTGCCCTGGCCCTGGTGAGTCGGTCCGGTAAATTTCCCGGCCGGCCCTGTACTGCTACTTTTACCTCGCTGCACTCCGGCCGTTCTTTGTGTTGACTTGGCTGCCGTCTGGGTCCGCCGTGACTGCGCTACGTGCGCCACGGCGTGATTGGTTGTCGCACGTGCCGCGTGCGTAGATCCAGCGTGACCTCCTCGCCCACCACCACCATGGGACCTTGGAGCAGCTGAAACAGACCTCCCTCCTCCGCCTCTGGAACCTCCTCCACCGCCCCGGTGACCGCCTCCAGCCGGAGCCCCTCTGGGGTGGCCGCCGTCAGCACGATCATTCCGCGCATAAGCGCTGTTCAGCGACAAACCGCATCGGCTGTCCCGGCGGCTGAGCCAGCCGCCCTACAACACCTTACGGCGCGTGGCTGCATAGGGTGCGTGAGATTTGCGCGCTGGCGGGTCCGCCGCACAGAGGCAAATGAAGAACGAGACGAAACTCCTCACTGTGGCCCGACAAACTCCGCGCTGACGTCATCGAATGTCGTTGCTGATCCAACGGCTGGCAGCAATCCGACAAGGTAGCAGTTGCGGTTAACGAACGTCTTCGACTCGGTGTCCCAGACCATCAAACAACGGAGACGCGAGGGATCGACCCAATTCCGCGACAGTTTTCGTCTCTGCGCTGCTGCCGCGGCTTCCGTCTCCGCGCGTCTCCTCAGATAAGCATCGACCTGCGTCTGGTTCGGGTTCAGGGTCAACAACGCGATATAGCGATGGGTAGGGCCATATCGCGTTCCGCTTCGGACCGCGGCCACTAGTCGTTCAACCTGGCCCTGTGATGCTGCCTGTTGTGCGGAGCTGCTCTCACAGATTACCAGATATATCGTGGACAGAGAGCTCCCATGCCCGGAGCCGGTGCATCCAAAGCAGAGCGCACTTGCCAAAGTAAGAAACAAGGCCGCCGCCCATCGTGGATTCATGACGAACGTACCTTAAGTCGAAATCCCGAGATTGGCTTGTAGGGCGGCTGGGGCAGCCGCTGGAACTTCGGAATTAGGTTAAATCGAAATCCCGAAAATTCAGCGGCGGCAGAGCGCCACCCTCCAACGGAATTTCGGAAAAGCTGTCCCGTCAATCGATAACGAAGTTGAGACCAACCTTACTCTCGAGCGTGGCACTCAATGCATGAAGCGAGACTGACCAGGTCTGATCGCCGACGATGCCGTCGACCGTCGCTCCACCCCATGATTGAAATGCCTCCACTGATGCCTTCGTATGCGGTCCAAAGTCGCCGTCGATCCCCTGCGGCGTTGTACCCCATTCACCGGGTGCGCCGTTGGTTAGCACTGTCTGCAGGGCGCGGACCACCTCGCCGGAAGATCCCTCCTGCAGGGTCGGCATCGGCCCACCGTCGGGTAAGGCATTCCAGGTCTGCGGTCCCACGATACCGTCGACTACCAGACCTGCACCCTGTTGGAAGTTCTTCACAGCAGTCTCTGTTTCTGGACCAAACACACCATCAACGGTAACCCCGAGATCCGGAGTCCGACGTAAGGCCCGCTGCAGGCGGCGGACTGCTTTCCCCGTGGCACCGGGGGCGATTGTTGGCTGACCTGGATTTGGCATTACTTGTTCTCTCCGCTAATCGTCCTCCAAAGGCGTGCAGACATTCCCAGGCGCATAACTGATCGCCTCGGGTTGCACTCTTGAGGCGCGTATGATAGCGCCATGGGTGAGGGTTTTCAACACGAGCGTTGGACCATGAAACCTGCCCAGCCTTGCGTCCTGACGATCAACGGTGGCTCGTCGAGCATTCGGTTTGCGCTCTATGAAGTCGGCGAATCGCTCCGGCGCCTTTTGGATGGGAAGGTCGACCGAATCGGTCTGAAGGGCACAAATTTGACGTTTAGGGACTCGACTGGACACCCCCAAGACAGTCTCAGCATCGACGCCGCCGACCACCGCACAGCGGCGGGTTTTTTATTGGATTGGCTCGAAGGCCGGCCGAGTTTTAGGTCGATCAAGTCCGTGGGACATCGGGTGGTGCACGGCATGACGCACACTGAGCCAGAGCGGATCACGGCGGAATTGCTCGATGAACTGCATCGAATCACGCCGTATGATCCGGAACATCTGCCGCGCGAGATCGAACTAATCGGGACAATCCGCCAGCGCTATCCAACCCTTCCCCAGGTGGCGTGCTTTGACACCGCGTTTCACCGTACCATGCCGCGTGTCGCCAAACTGCTGCCAGTCCCGCGGCGCTACAATACGAAAGGCGTCGAACGCTATGGCTTTCACGGCCTGTCGTATGCTTATCTCATGGAAGAACTCGCGCACCTTGGGGATCCGGCAGCGATAAAGGGCCGCGTCATCCTTGCGCATCTCGGCAACGGAGCCAGCCTGGCGGCGGTGCGTGATGGCAAGAGCATCGACGCCGGCATGGGTTTCACGCCGACGGCAGGATTAGTCATGAGCACCCGCTCCGGTGATTTGGACCCGGGGCTGACTTCATTCTTCCTGCGAAGTGAGCAGATGACTGCCTCACAATACGACCGGATGGTGAACCATGAGTCCGGGCTACTCGGAGTTTCGGAGATCAGCTCCGACATGCGGGACCTGCTTGCGCGGGAAGCCGATGACGTGCGCGCGGCGGAAGCGGTGGCGTTGTTCTGTTACCAGGCGAAGAAGTGGATCGGCTCTTTCGCCGCTGCGCTGGGCGGTCTGGACTCACTCGTGTTCGCCGGGGGTATCGGCGAAAACGCGCCGCCCGTCCGCGCACGCATCTGCGAGGGGCTTGCTTTTCTCGGCATTGAATTGAACGAGGCACGAAACGTAGAGAACGCTGCGCTCATTTCCGCCGATACCGGTCCCGTCGCGGTACGGGTCATTCCCACCGACGAAGAACTCATGATCGCACGGTCCGTCGCTCGCGCCCTCGGCCTCCTCGCACCCTATAGTTAACCCAAATTCCGAATTTGCCTTGGAGGGCGGCGCTCCCGACTTCGAAGGCCTACGTCGCGGCTTGAGTTGGATAGCGCGTACACTACTGCAGCTTTTCCCGATCCAGAAGGGCGCGCCGTAGCTCCGCGGAGGCGGCCGTCGCCGCCGATCATTGACCCTGCTGCGGCAAGTTGCCAACCGAACGCGAGGCAATCGGAATATCTCCATACGCGTGAACTCGTACGCAGATCATGCGGAGTTTGTCCTCGAGATTGTCCGATGCGGTCCTGAACGAATCCGCGTCGATTACTAGAGGTGCGCCTAGGACGACCAGGGGCGCGCCGTACTCCGGAGTCCGGATCGCTTGCTCGACGGATAGACCGCCAACCGCCTGGACCGGTACCTGGACCGCCGCGACGACTTCGCGTAACTGGTCAAGAGGGCTCGGAGTTAGCGCCCCACGGGTTGAGAGCCCGCGGCGCTCGTCGTAGCCGATATGATGAATTACGAAATCGCAGCCAAATTCTTCCAATCTGCGAGCTGCGGCGATCTTGTCCGGCGCAGCCAGGTTATCGCCCATGACTTGAAGACCAAAATCTTTCCCGGCTTTGACGACCATGATAACCGTTTCGGCGTGAGCTCGCTCCATAACAACCACATGCGTAGCCCCTGCTTTCGCCATCAATTCGGCCTCGAGCCAACCACCGTCCATCGTTTTCAGGTCGGCGACCAACGGGACACCGGGAAATTCCTTCCGGAGGGCGCGGACACCGTTCATTCCTTCTGCGATGATTAACGGAGTCCCAGCTTCCAACCAGTCAACACCGGCGTGAAGCGCCAATCGAGCGGTGGCAATGGCCTCAGGTATGGAAGTCAGGTCAAGCGAGATTTGTACGATCGTTTTCAACTGGCCAGTAGCTGCCGGTCACGGTCTAAGCACGCCCTTTACGATCTTGCCGGCATGCATGGCGTCAAAGATCTCACGCCAGTCGTCGAGCGGAACGAAGCGACTAAGAATCGGATCGAGGTCGATCTTGCCACTCGCGAGCAGGGAAATGACGTTCTCCCAAATCGGCCAGTTGTGTGAAAAGCTGCCCTGAAGGGTTACAGCCTTTCGCACTAACGGATCGAGCGAAGCATTAAACGGCTGCGGCCCCCATCCGACTTTGGTTATCTGGCCCGCTGGCCGTACGATATCGAGTGCAAGCTTGAGTGAAGCCGACACACCCGCGGCATCGATCACCAGGTCAACGCCGTAGCCATCGCCAAAGTTTTTAACCCAATCGGCAATGTTTTCATTATGTGCGACAAGAGTGGTCTGAGCGCCGATTTGACGAGCAACTTCCAGGCGTCCGGCGTCGGCTGCGACACCGACAATCAGGAGATGCCCGGCCCCGCTCAGTTTGGCCATTACGGCGCATAGGAGCCCGATCGGACCCGGACCGATGACTGCGACGCTGTCTCCCGCTCGCACACGGGAATTGACGCAAACGGCATTGTAGGCGACACAGCAGGGCTCGGTCAGCGCCGCCTTCTCGAAGCTGAGCGAAGCTGGCAAGCGATGCAAGCAGCGTTCGGGGACCTTAACAAATCGAGCCATCGCGCCATTCACCCCCCCGCCAAATCCGAGGCGCCTCGGCTCAAGATTATACAGTCCTCGCCGCAGAAATGCAGAATCGGGAGGAAGAACCGCTGCCGTCTCACTTGCTACACGGTCCCCCTCTTTAAAGGCGCGGACGCGGCTTCCGGTTTTTGCAACGATGCCGGAAAACTCGTGGCCCAGAACCACCGGATAGTTAACTTTCCAGGGCTGTGTGCCAGTGTATTGGTGAACGTCGCTTCCGCAGACGCCCACAGCTTGGACCGCGAGCAAAACGTCGTCCTCGCCAATCTCGGGAACTGGCAATTCCCTGAGCTCAACCGAATAGGGCTCCTTCGCGAAGTTTACCAGACCGGTCACGCCGCTACTATGTGCGAGCAGCGTTTGTTTCCGCAACCTCTAAGTGGCACGGGCGTCCCGCCCGTGATTTTTGAAGACGGGCAGGGACGCCCGTGCCACACTGTGCTCCTGTGGTTCTTTGCCGCAGTTGGTCGATATTTACACCGGTATGATTGTCCCCGATTCCAATGCGACCATGGCGGTATTCCTGGACCTGGAGAACATCGCCCTCGGAGCCCGCGATGCCAATTATCCTGCATTCGATATCAAGAAAGTGCTCGAACGCCTTCTGTTGAAAGGCCAAATCGTCGTTAAGAAGGCGTACTGCGACTTCGACCGATACAAAGAGTTCAAACGGGGACTGCACGAAGCAGCGTTTGAGCTCATCGAGATCCCTCACTTGCGGCAATCAGGCAAAAATTCCGCTGACATTCGCATGGTCGTGGACGCGCTCGACCTTTGCTATACGAAGGGCCACGTGGACACGTTTGTGATTATCAGCGGCGACTCAGATTTTTCGCCGCTCGTGAGCAAGCTGCGGGAGAACGCAAAGACTGTCATCGGCGTTGGTGTTAAGAACTCCACCGCGGACCTGTTCATCAGCAATTGCGACCAGTTCCTTTATTACGATGACTTGGTGCGCGCTGAATCGTCGAAGAGGCGAAAGCGCACTGCGCCAACGAGCACCTCTGCCTCGACCGCTACTGCGGTTGAGAGCAAAGGCCCCCCCGTTGCTGAGGCCCTGGACCTCGTGGTCGAGACGCTTGAAGCTATCACCCAGGAGCGGGAAGAGGATGATGATATTTGGGGTTCTATGATCAAGCAAGCGATCAAGCGCCGGAATCCCGGGTTCAATGAGCGCGCTTACGGGTTCCGGTCGTTCAACGATCTGCTGCTGGAGGCGCAAAAGCGCGGCCTGGTAAAATTAGAGGCCGACCAGAAATCCGGTGGCTACACGGTCCGAGCAGCAGAGTAGTGAACCTTTAGCAGGGGAACGTTGTAGGACAGGCTCAGCGCCGGAGGCGCGACATATTAATAGCCCAGGGCGCTAGCCCTGGGTTAGCCGGAAAAGGAGCGTTGCGCACTGAAGGTGCGCGAGAAGTTTAGCGCGGATGTCAGGGCGGACCTTGCTGCGCGGTTTCTGCCGACCGTTATTCAAACGTTAACCCAGGGCTCGCGCCCGTCAACGCGTCTTCAGTCTTGCGCGCCAGCGGAAATCTGGCTCAATGAGACAATTTCTGTCCAGGTGAACTCTTTGGAGAGACCCGGCACGTCCTGGCGAAAATTGTGAGCATTGAATGAAAACTCTTCTTACTCTGGCACTCGTCCTCAACGCGGCCGCCGGCATATGCGCCGATCCCCCGGCCCAGACAAACTCGCCTGCCACGCCGATGGCCGCCTTCCTGGATCAACCGCTGTCGGTTTGGACAAGCTACTACGGCGAGCCGAAGTCTAACGACGGCGTGACCACTGTTTTTCAGACCCCACATGCGACAGCCTATGTGGTTCTCGGCAAAACCGGTCTTACGGAATGTGCTTCCTTTGTTGCGAATAATTCGAGCATCAACCAGTTGGTTGAGATTGTGAGAGAAGTTTGTCGTTCGACTGGTCTCAACTATAAGGACGACGCGCAGGGCCCGAATGGCATGTTTCACCGATACGAGAGCCAGAACGGCGCCATTCGGGCTGCGATTGTAGCCAACCCCCCACAACTCCTCCTTATAGTCCAAACGAGGGAATTCAGCACTACCGACACATCGCCCTATACTGCTGCGCTCTGGAAATAGCGTCTTGTCGGGCGGCTGGGTCAGCCGCCGCAACTTGGGAATTTGGGCTTGAAGGACAGCCCAACCGAAGTCGATACGGAGAGCGCCATAGTCCCGCGGCCGGGCATTGTGTCAACGTAAGCGCCGAAGGCGGCCTGGGCTAAGTCCCGCCCGCAACGCTTCGCGTAGCGATGCGGGCGGGTCTCTTACGCCTTCGGCGTGCTCGTTCCGCGGACCTGGACCCGCACTTTGCTCTTCCCCAATCTCGCTTATCGGAGGCGGACTGAGTATAACAAACGTATGGGATATTCCAAAGTTCTCATCGACACGGACCAGAACTTGTCGGTGAAAGAATGGAAGTTCACCTCTGAAGAGGCAGGCGATCCTTCGGACATGGTCAAGTGGAGCGTAACAAAGCGCACGCTATCCGGCGGCCGGCAAGATGGGGTCGACGTTGTTGAAGTTAACAATGGTGCTATGAGGTTCACCGTTGTTCCAACTCGTGGCTGCAACATATGGACCGCGAATGTGGGAGATCTTCGTCTCGGCTGGGATTCCCCGGTTAGGGAGATTGTTCACCCATGTTTTGTCAATCTGACCGAACGCGGCGGCCTGGGCTGGCTGGCGGGGTTTGGTGAATGGATCTCCCGCTGTGGCCTGGAATCGATGGGTGCCCCAGCTCTGGATGGCAACCAACCTCTGACGTTGCATGGTCGGATTAACTATATTCCGGCCAGCTATCTCGAGGTTCGCTATGAGCCCTCCCCGGTTCCCCGAATCGTTCTTCGTGGAATTGTGAATGAAACTCTCATGTTCGGACCGCAACTCCGATTAACCGCAGAAATTTCGACCGGGATTGGCGACCGGGCGCTGACCCTGGAAGACACCGTTACCAACCTCGCGGACGCCCCGCAGGAGATGCAGACCCTTTACCATCCTAACTTCGGCCCCCCGTTGTTAGGAGCAGGCGCAGAATTTATTGCACCCGTCAAGACCGTGGCTCCCCGTGATCGGCGCGCTGCGGAAGGTGGAATGGCCGGATGGAATGCCTATACTGGACCGCATGCGCCTGGTTACACCGAACAGGTCTATCTCATGGAACTCTACCCCGATGACGATGGCATGACAGAAGCATTGCTCAAGTCCCCGGACGGAACGAAAGCTGCCGCTCTGTCCTTTAATGTTCGTGAATTGCCATTCATGACTCTGTGGAAAAACGAGGCGCCCTCGAAGACTGGTTATGTTACCGGTTTGGAACCCGCCACGAGTTACCCTTATCCGAAGCCGGTGGAGCGCGCAGCCGGCCGCGTGCCAACGCTGGCTGGCGGCGAGAGTTATCACATGACGGTTACGTTTACGGCTTTGCTCTCGGCCGAGGAAGTTCAGCAGGCGGTCACAAGGGTCAAAAGGCTGCAACGAGCAAGCCCCGAGGTGGCAACGACGCCGCTGGTATCTTATTAAAAGGGAGGGCTCGCGAAACACCCCCGTGCACATGGTATTGCTCGGAATCGCTCGACTGTAGCCGAGCCCAAATCGGAAACGTTGCCAATCCAGAAAGGCTCATTTGTCCGGCGGTCCCCGGACGAATTCGCCCTACCGACGATGGATTCGTCTCCAAGATGGTAGGGCGAGGCTTGCCGAGCCTAAACCCAGGACATCGCAGCACCCTCGCGAGACGTCGGTCAACTCTAGACGTGATCTCGATCGCGGAAAACGCTCGACAAATAGTCCGATGCGAGCCTCACCCCTTCAAAACGGTACAGTTGGTCTAACCACGAAATAGAAGAGCATCGCCACGATGCATTCCGCAACTCCGAGTCCGGCGATCGTGGCGAGGTAGTGCCAGCCTCGCGTCGTCTTCTTTTGCCGATGCAACGGTCGTCCCCCCAGGATGACTGCCGCGGGGACAATCCACTGAAGCCAGGCCAGCCCGGCGGGCAGATCAGCGTAGATGCTGCCGTTCAGCAGCAGCAGAAAGTGGAATAGCAGTGTAATCTCGACAAAACCGCGACCCAGCGCGGAAGAACGTACAGCCAGATAGGCGGCTGCGACCGCAACCGCGCCTGCGATGGCAAGCTCGGCCAGCATCGCCGATCCCGCAAAAAACAATAAGGCGGCGGTAACGAGAAGCGGGACCGCGAGCAGCAAGGGTGCCCGCAGAGAAGCCGTTTCGAATTCCTTGTGCAGTACCAGTCGGACCAGGAGGTAGCTAAGCAGACCCGCGAAGAACCAGCTGCCAAACGCCAGCGGCGCCCAGCCGTTCTGCACAACCGGAAGCAGCGTAACTACCAGACCAAACGTGGCGCTGGCCAGAGCCGAGATCAGTTGCGCGGTCGGGAAAGGGATACTTCGGAGCAGCGCAGCAAAGAGGAGCACATACCCAATCCAATGTTGGCTTTCCCGGGGCGGGAACGGCCAGCTACCGTTTACCCAGGCACAACTCAGGGCAAGAATAACGGCGAGCAGCCACCAGAGGGCGATGCGCAGTCGTTCAGGTTGTCTGGCGAAAAGCCGGTCGAGGACGGCCGATCCGGCGAAGCTGGCCACTCCGACGGCTACCAGAAAAGCCAGTCTTGCGATCAGGAATGCGTCCATCATACCCCGGCTCCCCTCCAACGTTAGTTATCTATGGGCACCTACGACAGCTACCGTCAGCTCCACGTCGTCGCCCAACGCCGGCAATCCGTACTTAACACCGTACTCGCTCCGCTTGATTGTGAAGTGGATTTCCGCACCGGCGAGCACTTCACCTTTCGGTCCCTTACCCTGCCCGATGATATTCGCCTGGACCGTCACTGGCTTCGTCACACCATGGAACGTCAAATCTCCAGTTACGGTGTACTGCTGGTCACTGACCTTCTGGACGGATGTGCTCTTGAAGGTAACCAGCGGGAATTGCTTCACGTTCAGGAAATCGGGGCTCTTGATATCTTTATCTCGCT
>JBAUZZ010000318.1:0-4737 GCA_049585495.1 Chthoniobacterales bacterium
TTCCGGCGGCTGACCCAGCCGCCCTACAAGTCAATTTCGGAATTTGGATTCAACATCCGAGAACGAACAAAACGACCTTTCGTCGGCGAATCGAGGCCGCGATCCCGTTGTTAGGTTAATTGAGCGGGGTTGGTTCCTGCACTCGCACAATCCACTTCTCGAAGTAGTTTTTGGTAAATTTCGATATGCGTCTCTGCGACAACCTTGGGGTGATATCGAGACCGGATTGCGGCGGCGGCGCCTTGCGGCCGCGGAAATCCGTTCCTAATCCAATGCTCAACCGAGCTGGTAAGTTCATTCAGGGAGTTTGCCGCAAACAGTTCGGCGCCATCGACTCGTTCGGCAATGTCGACGAGGCCGCCGACTCGGGCGCCGAAAAACTTTACATTGCGCGCTAAAGCCTCGGCCGCAACGAGCCCAAAGGATTCTTCGCTTGGAAAATGGATCATGGCATGAGCACCGTCGAGAGTACGCACAAGGTCGGATACTTCCAGGTGCGAGGTGAAATCGGCGTAGGCCTTCTGCTTTGCCGCCTGCAATCGTTCGGTAAACTTTCTGCCATAGGCAGATTTCTGAGAGAGACCGCCAATAAAATGCAGCCGAAAGCGGCAGCCGCGCCGATGAAGTTCTTCCGCAACTTCCAGGACCTCAAGCTGTCTTTTGTGGGCAGAGATCACTCCGACGTTCACGATCACCGGCATATCTGTGGCTGGGCGCGCCTGCTGTTCCGTTAAAAATGCCGCTCTGAGGGCGTTGGGTACTCTCCATGTCCGGCACGCCCGAGGCTGCACAAGGCTTTCGGTGTAAGCGGAGTTACAGAATACGCCCGACGTTCTCCGCAGAGCGAGGTCCTCAAGCCTGGCAGCGCACCAATGAAACAACGATCTGGTATAGACCCGGTAAACGTTGACCATATTCCCGTGGATCGTGAGGACGTTGGGAAAACCGGAAAAGACCGCGCTAAGCGCGCAATCTCGTTCCGTACCCTGTCCATGAACGATATCAGGCTGGAGCTCGCGCAGCTTCTGGCGGACTGCTCGAACACAACCTTGATATCCGGTGCGCAGCCAACCGATTTTCGGAACCAGCAGGGAGTGAAACCAGATATTTTCCGCGAGCTTTTCGGGCGACGCAGGCATTGGCCGCTGAGTACAGGAGACCACATGCACCTCGACTTCTGGAAACATCGCAAAACCTTGTAGCAATGCCTCCGAAGCAGCGTGAAACCACGGTTGCTTCTTCTGGTATTGCCTGAAGTTTTCGCGATTATCGGTAATGACTTGAGCGACTCGCATGGACTAGCCGGCCTTCATTTTAAAACCCGCCAACCCCGGAGCCTGAAACGTTCCAGTGCGCGTTGCGGATCCAGAGTCGCGAGAAAGTCTGGTCTATCTCTGCGGTTCACTCGCGCCGGGGGGTTCGTCAGCGGCAACAGCAACGGACCCGGCAGCCGAATGTGCATAGAGAAGATCGTATACCCGTGGCCGATTAACATCTTCTGAACCTCAGTCGGACAAGGATTTTCATCCTCGAAGAGAATATCGCGGATGCGGCGCTCACCCAGAAGATGAGAAGCGCCTTGAAAAACCTTAAGCTCGTGTCCTTCAACATCAATTTTGCAAACCGCCACTTCAGTGTCGCGGCCCAGGATTTTTTCCAAAGTGCCAACCTGGATTTTCACGGTCTGGGCTGCTGCCTTCGCTTCCGTGCTAGCGATTCGCGCTGTACCGCGGTTGTTGGCCCAGTCTGGGCCGATTTCCATTACCGCATTTCCCTCGCGATCGCTCAAACCTAGGTTGTATAAACTGACAGGCGAAAATCCCTTCTTTTTCTCCCGAAACGGAATGTTCGCACAGAGTTCGGCGAAGACGTCTGGATGAGGTTCGAAGGAAAGCACTTTGCCCTTTTCTCCCGCTCTCCGACTCATGAGGCTGGTCATTTGACCAATGTTGGCACCAATATCAATCCCGGTTTCTCCGGCATCCAGGAGTCGGTCAATTGCTTCAGCCACGATCAGATCAAAAATCCCGTAGTACCAAATGTTCGATCCGATCGTTTCGTAAGGTCTAATTAGTATACGTGCCCCCCAAGGTAGTCTCACGCGTTGGCGCTCAGGGGGGCTCTTGAATAAGGACCTTTTGCATCGCAGGAGCATTTGCGTGGGCCGGAAAAGGTACTCAGGCGTAATCAAGGGCTTGAGGGGATTTATCATAAAATTGCCGGAATGTTTGTCCGGGATTCTCTCCAGCGGTATACGACGCGGCACGGGTCTTCTTGAGGTTTTTAATTCCACAGTTTCGCGACGGCTCATAACCACTAGATTTTCAAGAAATTTGTCTCTGCGACGGCTGCCGCAACGTTACTCAACGTTATTATAATTCTGGTCTCTTCCCGGCCGCCGCCGTGTTACTGAAACGTAACTAAGGTTCTACTAAACGCCCCCCGATCTTCGACGATAGCCGGTGCAGTCGCTGGTCCGGCTTCGAGCGGCCGGCGTATTCGGCCAGATCGCCCATTGGATTGCCATCAGCCACGCGCAGAAGAGGATTCACACCCGAATTGGTATACCGGAGGAAAAGATCTCTGTGCTCCACCATTTCTACGACGGTCCCCAGACCCAGGGCCAGGTTCACGGCGGCGATATGCTTTTCGTTGGAAGGCTTTCCCCCGAGAAGGGAGTCAGGCTTCTGGTCGATACCTGGCTGGAAGAGAAGATCGAGGATCGTTGTCTGTGGATTGTCGGCGAGGGGCCAATTCGGGGAGAACTGGAGCAGCGCGCCCGGAACTGTGCCAATATCAAATTCACCGGCTTCTTAAGCGGACCGGAGCTCGAAGCGGTTTGGCACAAGGCAGCCTTAACTGTCGTGCCTTCGATTTGGGAGGAAGCGTTCGGCAGAGTCATCATCGAGTCGTGGGCGCACGGTGTACCGGTCTTGGCGGCCCGGAACGGAGCACTTCCGGAGTTGGTCGAATCGACCGGGGCCGGTTGGCTCTTCGATCCCAATTCGCCCGGGAATCTCGGCCAAATGTTAAGGGTCATTCTCGCCGATGAGCCGTCCCTTTCGGCGGTCGCAGCCAGGTGCCGAACTGCTATGGCAGATTTTTCGGGCGATAAGTGGCTGACGAGAATGGAACAGATTCTGCAACAGGTGGTGGCAAGGCAGGCCCCGAGGGATTCCAAAGTTGGTGACTTTGGTACGAAAGGGGACGGGAAGCTGGATGACATCAGGGCGCCTGCTCCGCCTCCGACTCAAACGCCGAAGTTTGCCTAGCCTGGAAAGCTCATAAGACCTCCGGCACTTATGAGATCCAGGCTGTATTCAGAATAAAATGAATCGAAACCAAACTGTTTTAAACCCAGGCGTAGCCGGAGAAGTCCGCTACACAGCCGATCCAGGATTGGATCGTGCTCTCCCGGCGAGAAACCTGCTTATTGATTTTTCAATCGTAACTCCAACTTTTAAACAACCCGACTGGTTGCGGCTATGTGCTGCTTCTGTTTCGGATCAGGAGGGAGTGAACGTCGAGCACATTATTCAAGATGGCGGAGATGGCAGAGGTCTGGAATGGCTCAAGAACGAACCGAGGGCCCGGCTTTACGTCGAACAGGACCGCGGCATGTACGACGCACTGACAAAGGGAATCTCCAAATCTGCCGGCTCGATCATTGCGCATCTCAACTCGGATGAGCAGTATCTCCCGGGCGCTTTGAACTCCGTGAAGGAGTTTTTTGACACACATCCCGACATCGACGTACTGTTCGGGGACGCGATTCTGATCGACGCCGAGGGTAACCCGCTCAGCTATCGGAGAATTCTCTTGCCGCTTCGTTCTCACACCCTCGCGTGCCATCTCGGTACCTTGACGTGCAGCACCTTCTTCCGCCGGAGCCTGGTGGAGCGGCGGTTGAGTTACACCGCGGAATGGAGAATGAGTGGGGACGCCGCATTGGTTCTGGGTTGGTTGGACGCCGGTGTCAAAATGGCCACCATTCCTCAGCCTTTGGCAGTATTCACTTTTACCGGCGTGAACTTAGGCGCAAGTTCGGAGGCTCGTCAGGAAGGAGCACGGCGCCGGGCAAAGAGTTCTTTAGGGCGTTTCGGTCTTCCGCCTTTTTTAGTCGCTCAGCATCGGCTCCGCAAATTCTTCGGTGGCGCTTATCAAGCGAGGGCCATCGAGACGAAGATTTTCACCCGCAAATCGCCGGAAACGCGGCAGACATTCCGAGTTCGAAAGCTCGGCTTCAGGTGGCCAAAACGCGCTGAGTGATCAGTGGACTACTTTTTGGTAGATTGAGTCGATCGTTTCCAAATAGTGCCCGACGCTGAACTCATCCCGGATCCGGGCGCTAGCCTGTTCTCCCATGGCCGCCAGGCGCTGTCGATTGGCATTCAATTCACGCACTGCCAGAACAATTTCATCTATTACATACCCGGGAGATTTCGGGCTGATCCGAACGCCGCACGCCTCGTTTACGATCTCGCCGGGGCCGCCCGCTTTCACGACCACCGGCACGCAACCGGCCAGCATCGCTTCCATCAGCGTTGCGCCCGCGCTGTCTCGGAGACTAGGCAGCAAAAAGACATGCGTTTGGGCCAACTGGTTCGGGTAATTCTCCCCCGTTAATGCATCCTGGAATCGTACCGATTCGTTCAACCCCAGTTTGGCGGAGAGCTTCTCCAGATAAGGCCGTTCCGGTCCCCAGCCGGCAACCACATATTCGAATTTGATTCCTTC
>JBAUZZ010000319.1:0-1881 GCA_049585495.1 Chthoniobacterales bacterium
AGTCGCCACGCAAGCATTGGTTCATAGGACAGTGTCAGCAGGCCGCCCAAACGCTCTGCGCGCTCGGCGGCTGCTTCGGCCCGGGACAACTCGCGTTCAATCTGTGACTTGGGCGGCACTATGAAAAGCCTTCAAGCTAACGCCTGCTCTACCGCTCACAGACCATATAATTACAGCAGGGAGGTTTGCGACAGGCAAAATGGGGTTCGGGCCAATCCTGAGCCGCTCATGTCCGCTTTGGGTCTTGGTTGTTTCAAAACGCTTCGCCAGAGAGGGCTAAAGGGCGCGAGACGATAAACCAGGCATTTTTCAACGCCTATGCTTGGATCGCGGCCATCAGCGGCCGAATGCCCATGATGTTCATCACTCGGGTCAGGTTGTAGGCGAGAACGTGTAGCGCCATCTCGGTAGCCACCTTAGGCAGACGCTTCATAAGGAAGTGTGTTGCCCCCATTCTCATCTTCAGCGTGCCAAAGGGATGTTCGACGGTCTCCCGACGCTGCCGCATGGCTTGCGGGTTCCTGTCGAGACGCTTTTGTACAGCGTCCACTAAGTGTTCCTGCTCCCATCGCGTAATCCGTCGCTCCTTGCCAGTGGTGCAGCGGCGTTTGATGGGGCAGCTCTGACAGGTGTTGGTCCAATAGCGATGTAGGATTAGTCCTTTCTCCTCATTGGTGTAGTGATAGGCAAGCTTCTCACCGGCGGGACAAACATAAACGTCCTCCTCAACCACATAGCGGAAGTCCTCTTTGCCGAAACGCCCCTCAGCCTTTGCATTTGAAGTCACCGGCTTGGGCAGCGTGATTTCAATTCCAGCCTCATGACAGGCGAGGATTTCTTCGCTGCTGTAATAGCCGCGATCGGCAACGGCTTGGAGTTCATCGACGCCGAGGACTTGCTTTGCCTGAGAAGCGATGTTGGCAAGTTGCGCTCGATCTGAGCCCTCGTTCGTCAATTCATGCGCAATGATCAGATGATGTTTGGTATCGACTGCGACCTGCACATTATAGCCGACCACGCCGGAGCCGCGGCCGCTGGTCGCCATCGAGCGGCTGTCGGGATCAGTGAGCGAGACCTGCTGATCGGGGGACGCCAGCATCAGTTTCTCCATCGTCGCAAGGCGCTGCATCTCGCTTTCCAATTTGACCAGTTTCTCCTTCAAATGCTCGGTTTTTGCTGCCAACTCCTCCGACGGCTCCTGCCGATCAGCCGTGTCGAGTTGCGCAAGATAGCGCGCCACGCTCTCTTCCAATTGTGCGCGGCGACGCTCCACTTTGTTCTGGGTGAAGTTCTTGTCGCGGGTATTGACGGCTTTGAACTTGCTGCCATCGATCGCAACGCTCGATGTCGCGAGCAGGCCCATCTGCCGGCATATATCAACAAATTGCGCGCAGACCCGCTTGATCGCTGGACCATTATCCTTGCGGAAGTCGGCAATCGTCTTGTGATCAGGAACCAGCCGACACGCCAGCCACATCGCTTCAACATTGCGCGCCGCCTCACGTTCAAGCCGCCGGCTTGACTGAACGCGAACCAGGTACCCGTAAATGTAAAGCTTCAGCAGTACCGATGGATGATAGGCAGGCCGACCGGTCACTTCCGGAGCAACCCCATCGAACCCCAGTGCGGAGAGCTCGAGTTTGTCAACAAAGGCATCGATCGCCCGAACCGGATTGTCTTGATCGACCCAATCCTCCAGGGATTCCGGAAACAGCGTTGCTTGCTCGCGATCAATCCCCTCGACGAAGCGCCTCATCCGATCCCTCCGCAAATCACGGCGGAATCATACAGCGCGAATCAAATAACCGAACGCGTTTTCACACAGGCGAGGTCAAAAGCGGACATCGGATTGCCGCCCGGTATGTCCGCTTTACCCCCGAA
>JBAUZZ010000320.1:0-2727 GCA_049585495.1 Chthoniobacterales bacterium
CTCCAACTCGCACCGGAATCCCTGATGGACGATTCAAAAGCAGAAAACAATAAGGCGATTGTACTGGAGGCCTTCGACACTCTGTTCAACAAGAGGGACTATACAGCAGCGGAGCGCTTCTGGTCGCCCGCCTACATTCAGCACAGTGCGCACATTGAGCCGGGCCGCGACGGTCTCTTTAACTTGATCAAGAGCATCCCGCCCACCCTCAGGTATGAGCCGGGAGTAATCGTGGCGGAGGGAGACTTTGTCATCATCCACGGCCGCTTCTCGGGCCTCGTTGCCGGGGCGCAAGGAGTGTCCGGACGCGCCGTGGTAGAGCATTATTCAAAGCTCCCGGAAACAATGGTGTACGGATTATCCCGAAGGGAGTTGCCCGGTGAGGGAGATGTTAAACACATCTCCGTAGATTTGCTGAATGCCACTGACATCCAGGCGAAGCTCAGTGCCATCCCAGGGATCACCCACCTTTTCTTCGGTGCTTACGTCGACAAGCAGGACGCCGCAGAGAAAGCGCGATCGACGCCGCAAAAAACGACATCTTCAATGTTTACCAACGGAGACACGCTTCGCTGGAAGCACATGTGGCCGCGCATCGGAAAGATGTTTGACATGGAAATCGCCGAGCCGGTGCCGTTCCTTCTCACCACGTATCTGGCAGACAAAGCGCCCGTGTGGGACGCGATCGTCAAAAAGCAAGGTCTACAACCGATACCGTATCAACAACTCGTTTCCTGGGGCTATGGAGATTTCGCCTTTCGCCAGGATTTCGATAATGTCTCCAGCACCATAAAGGTTCGCCAAGCCGGCTTCCACGATTGCATCGACAGCGAAACCATGTTCTCTCAATTCTTCCAAAAGCTTGCCGAGAATAACGAGACTAACTACTGCGCCCGATGTCAGACGGGTGGTATAGTCCTCGCCGATCCCGGTTTATCGCGGCTGTTCGGATCGGAATGGCCGCGCGTTCTGGAAGAATTGGAGGCACTCAAACGGCAATAACCCGCTATTCGCGCGCATGCAGCCTCGCTTCGGCATGATCGAGGTCGCTTTGAATGCGGCGTAAAGCTTCGTCATTGATGACATATTCATCACGCAATTGAATAATGGTCCGGCGTTCCACATCGAGCGCCTGTTGCTGCAAGCGTTGGTAGGAGGGCGCGATCAACCCATCAGGACGATCTCCGTTAGTACCGGCGCATACGTCCAACTGCCGGATGCGGTCATCGTATTCAGCGCGGAGTCGCTCCACGAGGTCCGGCGGGAACTGGTTATCGACTTCCCCAAGGTAAGCCAGCGCTGCCTCATTCGCTTTCAGCCGCGCCGTCCTTTCTTCCACATTTACGAGCCTATCATCCACCACTCCAAGCCGGCGGATCAGCACGGGCAAACTCAGACCTTGGAGCACGAGCGTCGCGAGAATCACGCAAAAGGTGATGAACAAAATGTAGTCGCGTCCGGGGAAAGGCCTCCCGTCCGAAAGCGTCAGCGGCACCGCCAGCGCAGCCGCCAGCGACACAACGCCGCGCATCCCTGTCCAGGCCACAATCGCTACGTTCTGCCACGCCGGATACGGGTCTCTTTTGTGCAAGAAAGCGCTGATCAAGCGCAGCACGTTGGTCGATGCAAAAACCCAAGCGATGCGCACAACAATGGCGGCACAGCTGATCAGCGCACCGTGCCAAACCAACTGCTTCAGAGAGTGGCCGGAGAGCGAACCAAGAAGGCGCGGCAGTTGCAGACCGATCAGGACGAAGGCCAGGCCGTTCAAGAGGAATACGATCATCTCCCAAAACACGTATAAGTTGAGTCGCGTGCGAGAGGTGAGGATTTGCGGCGTACGCCAGCCGAGAAACAGCCCGGACGCGACCACTGCCAGTACGCCAGACACATGCAGGCGCTCCGCGGGAATGTAGGCGGCAAATGGCGTGAGCAACGAAATTGTGCTTTGAATGGGCGGATCGTCAAGACGGCGTTGAAGTTGGGCGGCAAGCCAACCGACAATCAACCCAATTCCCGTGCCGCCCAGCGCGACTAAAACAAAGTGCGCGCTTGCTTCGGAAAGTGAAAACTTTCCGCTCATCATCGCCGCAATAGCGAAGCGGTAAGCGACAAGCGCTGTCGCGTCGTTGACGAGGCTCTCGCCCTCCAAAACGGTGACGATTCTTCGCGGCACGCGCAGACGGTTCGCAATCGCGGTCGCTGCGACCGCATCCGTAGGCGAAACAATCGCGCCGAGAATAAACGCAGTCGCCCACGGCAACCCAGTCAGCGCGTGCGCGACGACGGCTACACACGCCGTTGTTAACAAGACAAGCCCGATCGCGAGCAACAAGATGGGGCTCAGGTTCGCGCGAAAATCTCGCCAGGAAGTAAAGAGCGCCGCCGGATAGAGCAACGGCGGCAACAAAAACAGAAACACCATGTCGGGCTCTAGCTTTATCGCGGGCAAGCCAGGGACGAACCCGAGCCCAAGTCCGCCGATCACCAGCAACACCGGATAAGGCAACGCGACTTTCTTCGCCAACATGGCCAGCGCCGCCACGACGATCAGCAAAGTACAAATAATCTCAGCTTGGTTCATAAACCTTAAACAGGTGCTGCACGTCTGCTTAAGAGCCTGTTTGAAAATAAATGAATCGAAAACAAACTTTTTCAAAACTCTTGCATCGGAAAAGCAGCGGAATTTTCCGGAGGGGCCCGCTTCGCGCGTAAGCTGTTGTAGGG
>JBAUZZ010000321.1:0-2743 GCA_049585495.1 Chthoniobacterales bacterium
CTTAAGACCACCGTGCAGGGGCTTCGCCAGACTTTTTGGGCGTCTCAGAACCCAAGCAAGCCTTGCTCGGAGATGTTGCGCGGTCTTGAGATCGTTAAGACGAATGACATAGCTCAAGCTTCGGACCAAACCATACAGGTGCAGGCGTACAGCCCCTTGCTGAACACTCAACTTCATTTTGCACTTTAGTCGATGGGGTGGACCCTACGTCATCCTGCGCAGAAGCGAGCGAACGTAATCCCTTGCGACGCTCCAATCTTCGCGTTCGCGCCGTTCTGCTTCTTCATTGTGGATGGCTACTCGCAGCCGCTCAAGCGCACGCTCCTTCGCGCCGGTCTCGGTTTTAAGATAGTTGTCGATATTCCTCTCAATCAACACGACGCTATTAGGAGCATTCGTCCTAGCTAAAACGCGCAATGCATCGATGTATGTCTTGAGCCGATCCATGCCCTTACCTTGGCATGCCGGGTGAAGCGGATGCAATTTAGATAGCACACTAATCGCGATCAGCGTAAGCTCACGCTAAATCGGCTTGCTAGGCTACGCTGGGCCAGGCCCTAAGAGGACGCATGCACGCGGGGACGAGCATGGCGACCGTCCTGATCGTCGAGGATCAAGCACAAATCCTAGCGCTGGTTCAATCGCTTCTTGAAGAAGAAGGCCACAAGATTTTTACAGCCCCCAATGTTGACGAGGCCGTTGTCATTCTCGCTGGACCGGAGCCCGTAGACGCCCTCCTCGTTGACATCATGCTGAACCAGGACATGCAGGCCGGTATTGAGTTGGCGAAGCGAGCTGTCGCGCTAAAACCTGATCTCAAGGTGGTCTACTCAACTGGACTGACCCTAACAGACCGCGTAAGGGCATTGCTCGTGCCTGGGGCGGTCGTTCTTGAGAAACCCTATAAGCTGGATCAACTCTTAACGAGCTTGTTGGGGCCGAGCGTTCAAGATTAAGCTGACACGGGTCTTGTTGCTGCGCCTACCTTCTTGATGTTCGCCAGCCTGCCTTCGAATTTCCACAAAATTTGCGAGGCACCTCTGCGCTGCCGAACCCAAACCCGATGCGCACCGCGACAAGCAATTTGGGGGCGGGAGTAAGCAGCAGACTCGTTAATGGCAGCGCTTAACCAAAACCTCAAATGATCCGCCTCCTCACCGTCGTATTGCGCGATGCTTCAGGCGCGCGCCGCGGATTTTCAAGACCGCGCCGCGACCCCGGTGTAAATGGCAACTCGCCTCGGTGAGGTACTCTATCGGACAGCCTGCATAGCGGCGGCGCTGTGGGCGATGTTTGTTCTTGTCATTGCGCCCGCTTTGGCTCAGCCGGACTGGACCATTTTTGGACACCCATTGCGGGCATCGGCGCTGTTATTATTTGGGGCTTTGGTCGTGCCGCTCGCTATCTTTTATCCGGTCGCTGAATTCTGACAATGCGATACATGCCAATTAATCGTGCCCAAATTTTGCGAAGCGTTCTAGCGCCAGCTTGAGAAAGTCGTCCCCGCGAAAAGATCGTCTTTTGTGCCTGGAAGCACATACCTCTCCCCATTCCTTTCGATCAGAAAAAAGCCGAACGGAAACCACACATCACCCAGGGACACTGCTTTCAATGCCTTGAATGTCGGATGATCGTCGTTCTTCGCTGCCGGATCAAAGAAAACTACACCATTACGTTCCATCGCCATGACACACCCCTTTCGGCCGCCGCCTCGCGCGCGCGACCCTGGCGAAAAATAAAGCCTGGCGAAAGCGTTGCGCGGCGTCGCGGTAGCGGGCAAGTTCGGCAGCGGCTTGCAACGGATTGGCGACACAGCGTGCCAGATACTCGCGGGCCATTTCAAAATCGGTGGGGTCGGCTGCCATCTAGTTAGACGAGCGATTCGAGGTAGGAGGGCGACGTGATGAAGGTGAAAACCTTCACCGGAAGCGAGACGGCCAAAGTGGACAAACGGGTCAATGATTGGCTGGCTGAATTCGGCATAAAACCGCACCACACTAACACCGCCATCGGGCAGTTCACTGTCAAGGGAGAGGATCAGCGCACGGGCAAGCCGGTGAACCGCAGAGTGGCGGTTATTGCCATTTCGGTCTGGTATGAGGAGCCGCCGAAACAAGGGGAATAGTAATCGGCATCATCGCCGCGATTGTACGCAACAAACCCACTAAGCAGGGCATGGCTAGCGCCATCAGGGTCTTTATCGCCAAGTACTGGCACACGGCGTTCGTTGAAGACGAAATACCCAAACCTTCATCTCGTCTTTCTGAAACTTCTGAAAAGCACACTAAGCGCCGTGGGCGGCCTTATCAAGCTTTTATCATCCGGTAGCCGCCTGTGCGCTGTCGCGGACGGTGCGGTAAGGCGGGCCTGATAAGCCACGCCTCGGCCAAAAGCGCGCCGGCCGCGCGTCGATGATCCCCGCTGTATGGACGGCGCCCGCGGTGCAAGAGGAATCTGACCTATCTGCGAAGCGTTCGGGGTGCAGCCATGTATGCGGCCTGTTTTTCGCGTAGAGGCTTGCCCCGTCGCGATGCAGCCGCTGTGGCTGCTGGCCCTGATGTGATCCGCTGATCGGTCCCAACCAAAAGCGCGCGCTCAAGTATCGCGTGGCCCATCACGGGTTTTCCCGATCGACGGTCTCGACCGTTTCGCATCAACGTCGTCATCACCCCTGCAGTTCATATGCGCACAGACGCAAACGTACTCTGCTCTTGCCAGAACCCCTTACGCCGCTGCCGCAAGC
>JBAUZZ010000322.1:0-6249 GCA_049585495.1 Chthoniobacterales bacterium
AGCCCATCCGCAAATAGCACCACGCCGATCAGGATCAGGAAGGCAAGCGCCAACATCCGAATGGTAGGATGAAGATTGACAAAGTCGCTGATCGTTCCGGAAGCCGCTAGCATGACGAACATCGCGAGAACGATCGCAATAATCATCACGGGCAAATGCTGCGCCAAACCCACTGCCGTAATCACCGAGTCCAGCGAAAACACGACATCAAGAAGCATGATCAAAATGACAACTCCGGCGAAACTCGGGAGCTCTCGGCCCACCGTTCCCTCGCTATCGCCCTCAAGTTTGTCGTGAATTTCTTGAGTGCTTTTCGCAATTAAAAAAAGGCCGCCGCCGAGTAGAATCATATCTTTGCAGGTAAATTCATGATCGAAGATCGCAAAGAGCGGACGCGTCAATCTCATCAGCGTGGTGATGCTTAACAGTAACAAAATACGCGTAACCAAGGCCAGGGCGATCCCGGTTGTGCGCGCTCGCGCCTGCTGATTTTTGGGCAGTTTACCAGCTACAATCGAGATGAAGATCACGTTATCGATCCCCAGGACGATCTCGAGAAAGGTGAGAGTAGCCAGACTGATCCAGGCGCGTGGCTCGCCTATCCAGTTGAAAAATCCCATGGCAATAGGAAGAAACGGCGTTGACTTCCTTCAGAACCAACGGGAAGTCAAACGGTTGGGCGGTTGGAGTGCGACGCTCCGTCGTCGCCGAAGCCGGCCCAGGCTGTATTTTCACGGCGACGACGGAGCGTCGCCCTTCAACGATGAAATCCTATAGAAAGGAACTTTGGTTTGAGGCCAAGCAACGGCGCGAACTAGTGCGCATCACGGAGCAGGTTGAGGCCTGCGTTCGCGACAGCGGCGTTCGCGAGGGAATCGTTCTGGTGAATGCCATGCATATTACGGCAAGCGTGTTCATTAATGACAACGAATCCGGACTCCACCGGGATTTCGAGCGCTGGCTGGAAAAACTGGCTCCCGAGAAGCCGCATTCGCAATATGAGCACAATGGGTACGAAGATAACGCAGACGCTCATCTCAAGCGCACCATCATGGGCCGCGAGGTCGTTATCGCAATCACCAATGGGAAGCTCGACTTCGGTCCGTGGGAAGAAATCTTTTACGGGGAGTTTGACGGAAAGCGACAAAAGCGAGTTCTCGTAAAAATCATTGGAGAATGATTCATCCTCTTGAAAAAAAGATTCTGAACTTCCTGGCCCAGCCAGAAGAATCTGAGTTTGAAAGCCTGGCCTTGGAAATTCATGGTTACCAACGAAGGCACAATGCTGCCTTCAGTCGCTACTGCGACTTCCTCAGCATCCCGTGGCGTTTGAATTCATGGCGCGAAATTCCAGGCGTGCCCCAGCAAGCGTTTAAACAGTCCGAGCTCCGTTCGTTTGCCAGAGAACCAGCGGCGTTCGAATTCCGGACCAGCGGCACAACCGGGGAAGGTTATGGGCGGCACCTGCTCGCATCGCTCAATCTTTACGAAACCGCCATCGAACGGGGTTGGGACTATTTCGACCTGCCGCGCCACGAGTTCGTTCTGTTGATGCAAAATCCGGATGACGCTCCCTATTCCTCGCTTTCGTGGATGGGAGGCGTACTTTCGGGATTCGACAAGGAGGCTTTCTTTTTGGCCGGCGACGGAAAGCTGGAACTCGATCGATTGATGGAAACTTTAGTGAGTCGAAGCGTTCCTATCATTCTCTTCGGCACCGCATTGTCTTTTCTAAATTTCTTTGAGCAGGTGCCGGGGTTGGATTGCTCTCTGTGCGCGGGCAGCCTCGTCATGGAAACCGGCGGGTTCAAAGGAACAAACCGGGATATCGCCAAGGCCGATCTATACGCTCAAATCTCTGATCATTTCGGATTGCCCGTTAGCTCGATTTGGAATGAGTACGGAATGACCGAGTTGAGTTCGCAGTTCTATTCCTCTGGAGTCGGCGGAGCCCACCGGTCGCCGCCCTGGGTACGATTTCAGGTTGTCGAACCGCATCGAAATGAGGAAGCAGCTCCCGGAGAGATTGGACTGCTGCGGATCTTCGATTTGGCGAATCTCTGGTCAGTGCTCGCCGTTCAAACGCAGGACCTGGCCATGGCCCAGCCGGCCGGCGGGTTCCTTCTCCTCGGACGAGATCCCGGTGCGCTGCCCCGCGGTTGCTCGCGCGCGATCGACGAGATGCTGAGAGCGACGCGGAGCCTCCGATGAGAACGATGGGCACCAACTCTCAGCGCCGAAGGCGCGGAATATGATAGCCCAGGGCGCAGCCCTATAAGCGCTAACTTAACTTAGGGGCTCGATCTTTGCCCCAACGGGCGCCAAAGCTCAGTCCTGTAGCCCCTTCGGGGCAAAACCCCGAGCCCACTATAGTCTCATCACTTAAGTTAACGCTTATGGGGCTGCGCCCTAGGCTATCATGTTTCGCGCCTCCGGCGCTGAGAGTTCTGCGGCAACGTTATGTGGACGCGCATGGCCGCCCGCGAGCGGATTGCGACGAGGCAACCGTTCATCGCAATGAAATTGCCTGCTAATGGGGAAAATCTGGTAGGATAACGCCAAAATCCGAAGTTCCGGCGGCTGACCCAGCCGCCCTACAAGTCAACTTCGGAATTTGGGACAATTGCAGATGCGAAGCGACCAAACTTGCGGAGAGGCAACTCAAGCAGGCCCACGCTCACCGATCGATATCGAGAATGCGGACGAACTGCTTGTTTATCTGCGCGAGAAGGGGCAAATCGGCCGCCGCGAAACGCCGATGCTACGAACCCTCCGCGGCGGGGTGTCGAATAAGACGATCTGGTTGAAACGCTCCGACGATTCTACCTGGGTGTTGAAGCAAGCGCTCCCGAAGCTGCGGGTTCCTTCCGACTGGTTTAGCGACCCTGCTCGAATCCATGTAGAAGCCAATGGCTTGCGGTATCTGCCTTCGATAACGCCGCCAGGCAGTATTCCGCCCCTGGTCTTCGAGGATGCCGAACAGCACATTCTTGCCATGGAAGCGGTGTCGGAGCCAAATCAGAATTGGAAAGAGAGGCTTCTGAGCGGCGTCATCGATAAAGACATGGTCCGCCAATTCGGCCGGCTGCTCGGCATGATTCATCGGAAGAGCGCCGAGTCGCGTCAAGTTTTCGCGTCCGTTTTTAAAGACCGACGGTTCTTCGAAACGCTGCGGCTCGAGCCTTACTACCAATTTAGCGCTCACCAAATTCCCGCCGCAGCCGATTTTCTATTCGCTTTGATGGAAGAGATCAGGCGTCACTGCGACACACTGGTTCACGGTGATTTCAGCCCAAAGAATGTGTTAATTTGCGCCGAACACCTGGTGTTACTCGATCACGAAGTTCTGCATTTTGGTGATCCGGCATTCGATCTCGGCTTCAGCCTCACTCATCTGTTGAGTAAGGCAATGCATCTTCCCGGACACCGGGCCTCGTTTCTGGCGGCGGCGATCGAATATTGGAGGAGCTACACCGCGGAAACGCAGAAGGCGCCATGGTTCGCCGGGCTCGAGTGCCGGGCGGCGAGAAACACGGTGGCGTGTCTGTTGGCAAGAGCTGCGGGCCGCTCCCAGCTTGAATATCTTTCCTCCTTCGAAAGAGCCAAACAACGAGCGCTTGCGCTGCAGTTGGTAACGCGCTGCCCAAGCAGCATTCCGGCGGTCATCGACACGTTCTCGCAGAAGGTACAGGATGGCTAAGATCGCAGCCATCGACGCCTGGGAAATCCTCGATAGCCGCGGTCGGCCTACTTTGGCTGCAGCTTTGAGATTGGACGATGGCGCCGCCGCCTCTCTCTCCGTGCCGTCCGGAGCCTCAACCGGCCGAGCCGAAGCAAAGGAACTCCGGGATGGCGGCGGGCGATACCGGGGCTTTGGTTGCCAGCGAGCGGTCGCCAATGTTCGTGGCCCAATCGCTGAGGCTTTGCTCCACGAGACCTTTGAGCATCAGGAGCAATTTGATCGCCGTTTATTGGAACTCGACGGCACCAGCGATAAATCAAAACTGGGCGCCAATGCGCTGGTCGCAATGTCGCTGGTTTTTGCTCGAGCCGTCGCCAGGCAACAGCAGACCGAACTCTTCCAGTACTTTGCCTCGCTGTTGCCTGATGCGTTGCCATGGATGCCGGCAATGACCATCAACCTTTTCAGCGGGGGCAAGCACGCGTTCGGTCAGGTTTCGATTCAAGATGTCCTGGTCGTGCCGCGATCGGGGTCAGCCATCGCCCAGGGGTTAGCTCTGATGTACGATGTCTACCAGGCGGCTGCGGAAATTTGCGCGCGGCGATATAACGTTCGGCCGCTTACCGCGGACGAAGGCGGACTGGCACCGCCTTTCCGGAGCAGTTTCGAAATGCTGCAGACGGCCGCGGAAGCAATCCATGCCGCCGGGTATGAAATCGGACTGGACGCCGCTCTGGCGGTTGATCTGGCGGCGAGCCACTTCGTTCGAACTGATCATGGCTACGATCTCGACGGTGAACGCCTCTCGCCCGATCGCCTGATTGAAACCATAGGATTGTGGACGGAAGCCTTCCCAATCGTTAGCGTCGAGGACGGTCTTAGCGAAGATGCCTGGGATCACTGGCCGGTTTTGCGGCAGCGGCTGGGCAGTCACGTTCTCGTGCTGGCAGATGATCTAACGTGCACAAACCCAGCCCGAATTCAGCGCGCAATCGAATCGCGCGCTGCTAACGCCCTCCTCTTAAAGGTCAACCAGGTCGGTACCGTCACCGAGGCACGGGAAGCTCTTCTCGCGGCCAGAACAGCCGGGTGGCAGGTGTCCGTGAGTGCCCGGAGCGGGGAAACCGAGGACAATTGGCTGGCCGATCTGGCAGTGGGTTGGTCCGCAGACTTTATTAAAGTAGGATCGATCACCCAATCCGATCGCCTGGCAAAATATAATCGGTTGCTTGAAATTGAACATCTGCACGGATTGGGAGGCCGTGCCAGATGAAGCTGGAAGATCGGATCAAAGCGATTGTCCGCGCTTCGTCCGAGTTCCCTTGGTTAGGCAAGGTTACCCTTGAAACCGTTTGGGAGTGGCTCAGACTCGAACTAGGTGACCCGCCCTTGATGCCCCAGCGGTACGGACCCCATCACGCTGTGGCGATTCCTTACTCCCCAATTCTTCATATCGTCAGCGGGAACACACCGCACGCGGCTTTACAAAGCCTGATCCGTGGGATTTTACTGGGCGCAGAAAACCTGGTTAAGATACCTTCGGACGGGCTCCCCGAAATCGAACGGTTTGTTCGGCTGTTCCCTAAGCCAATCCAACCGTTGCTCGAGCGCAGCCTTCCCGGCGCCTGGCTCGAGACTGCGGCGGCAATCGTTGTTTTCGGCTCAGACGAAACAATCGCTAGCTTCGCGTCCCGCGTGAGCCCCTGGCAACGCTTTCTCCCTCACGGCAACAAAGTTAGCTTTGCAATCATACTCGGCGATTGGTTAGAATCGACAGCTCAAGCAGCGGCGCGGGACGTTCATATATTTGATCAGCTCGGATGCCTTTCGCCGCAGTTCTTTTACGTCGAAAATAATCCGGAAGGGTTCGGCTCGCAGATCGCTACGGAACTAGAGAATCTTGCGCGCCGCGATTCATTTCCCGAGCGCACCATCGAGTCAGTTGCGACCATCCGGGGTTTCCGCGAGGATTGGAGATTCCGTGCCGCAATGGAGCCTCGGATTCGCGTTTGGGAGAGCGAGGCGTCCCTCGAATGGACGGTCATTCTGGATCCGGATCCGGAGGTTAGGTCGAGTCCACTGCACCGCACGATTTTTATAAAACAGCTTCCGGCGCGCCCCGAAAAGACATTGGCGCACGTCAAGCGCTTCATTAGCACGATTGGACTTTCCCCGTTGGACTCGGAGACGGTTCAACTCGCGGTCCGGCTCGGTGCGCAACGAATTTGTCCAGTCGGCGAGATGCAAAGTCCGTCTTTGATCTGGCACCAGGACGGCTGGCCCTCGCTGAGTTCATTAGTCCGGTTCGTGGATATTGAAGGGGTGGGTACGGATCTGTAGGACGCGTGGCTCACGCGTCGGGTAGATTCAGCTCGGGCCTCCCGGCGGCTGCCGCCGTTGATGACGCTATGGCGCGCCCTCCCTCGATCTCCCCTTGGCCGACCCTACGTTCTTGTGCAGAGTCCAGCCGCGACGAAGGCCTTGCGAAGTCGGGAACCAGCCGCCCTACAACCGTCTGTTCGCTCACATCAAGTCCGCCCTGCCATTGCGGCGCTCAGCCGAATTCG
>JBAUZZ010000323.1:0-1839 GCA_049585495.1 Chthoniobacterales bacterium
GCCGTTTGTCCACGATTCCCCAATAAGATCGAACCCTACCTTCGAGCGAAGGCTGAGCGCAAGATTCAACGGGAACGCCGAACTCCTCCTCCACCCCACGGGCGTGCACCAGAGCTGAGCGAACGCCCAGAACCGCCGGCCCGATAACAGAGAGGCCCTGGAGCACCTTTCAAGAGCCAGACAAACCTTTCTGCTCAAGTGCTGGACTCAAATCCTTGGTGACCTACGCTCGCCGATCGCCTTGAGCGTATCCGCGCTGACAGATATCGAAACCAACACCGTTGAATTTTGGCCCCAAGGGGTAAATGGCCAAATCCGGGATTTGTCCCCAATTCACCCAATCCATTGCGACGCCCGGGCTTTCTCTGGCCAAGAGAATTTCCCGCTGGCATGCGGTCCGATAATCCACGAAGCCGCCTGCAGTTTGCGAGGCAATTCTTGACACGCCTGTTGTTTCTAATGACTCACTTGGCTCGCGCAGCTTTCAGGGCAGAGGAGACGTTAATGGAACGTGGAGTAGGTCCATAGTGGCAACTCGAACTCCGGAAAAATACGGGTCACTGTCCGGTATCTCGCTTGCTCGCCAGAATATAACCTCGGCGAGTCTGAGCTTCGACGTTTGGATAGGGATCTCGCTCAACGATTTTTTCCACTTCGAAACCCGCACTTCGGACGGCGCCGACCACCGCATCGGCACAGAAGAGATGAAAATCGAGCGATACGGCCTGTCCCCACAATTCGTCGAAATGGACGACTTCGTCTCCTACGTGGAATGCCAGCAGGAGAAGACCGCCCGATCGAAGAACCCGTCTCATTTCCGACAAGACAGGTACATGATCGGTACGGGGAATGTGAATGATGGAATAAAAGGCGACAATACCGGCCCAAGTCGCGTCAGCAGCATTCAGTGCAAACATGTTGCCTTGCTTGAACTTAATCTCTGGATTCAACTGACGGGCCCGTTCGTCCAGCTCGGATGATAAATCAAGACCACAAACCTGGACCCCATGCTCGCGGAGATAACGGGCTACATGTCCGGGACCGCAACCGAGATCACACACGGACCCGTTGCCTTTAACTCGGGCCGCGAATTCGTCTAACAGTTGCCGGTCGAGCGGCTTGTGCTGCAACTCATCATAGATCCGGCGGACATACTCGTCCGCCAGGCGATCGTAGCTGATCCGGGTGTTCTTAGTTATTTCGTCGTCCATTGGGAGTCCAGCCGCGGCCAAAGTCGGCAACTAGCTGAAGCCCGGTGAGGATGACCGGTGTCCGCCGAAGTTGTGGGTCTCGCATCGACGCGCTCCCCTTTCTCGACGCTCCGGCTCTCGCGTCCTCTGCGCCATTCAGCGAGCAGCCACAACCTTACCGTGCTTTGATTCACGACTCCTCTTCTGATCCACCAACATTTTGGAATTGTAGAGAGTAATCTTTTGCACCTCATCAAGCAGAGTCTTGAATCGCGCCCGCTCCCTTTCTGTGAGCTTGCCTTCGTTATTCTTTTCCATAAGCCTATCCAGCTCCTTCTCTGATCTCCGATTCAGACGGTGAAGCTCAAATCTCGACTTTTGAAACTGAATTAAGTCTTCGAGACCCACATCCAGCGCCTCGCATACGGCCCTGGCAATAGCTGTATCGATCTTCTGAACTGGGTGAGAAGTAGCGAGCCGATATAAGCTTTTCTTATTCACTTCAAACCCCTGCTCACGTAGCTTTTCGTGCAGATCGACGACAGTGAGATTCTTCTCAGCGAGAAGAGTTCGCAACGTTGACCAAGCTTGATGATCGCTACCGCTCATGTGGTCACGATACCATGTATCTGGTACCCGTCAATTAGGC
>JBAUZZ010000324.1:0-18271 GCA_049585495.1 Chthoniobacterales bacterium
GGCCGATCCACACCAGGAGAACCACCCTTTTTTCAACTAAACTCGGGACAAGGCCTACTGCTTACTGCTTACTGCTTACTGCTTACTGCTTACTGCTTACCGATCACGGACCCCGCGGCGATTGACATACAGTATATATTGCAATATGTACTACGCCGTGAACTGGAAGATGCGGCTCTCCCAGAACAGCACCCCTCTGTATCGGCAGATCGAAACCTCGATCCGTTCCGCGATCGACTCCGGTCAGCTCAAAGAAGGAGACCGAATCCCCTCCGCCGTCGAGCTGGCGAAGAAACACGGCATCAGCAAGCTCACGGTCGTCAAAGCATTTCAGAAGCTCGAAAAAACTGGGCTTGTTCGATCGGAAGTCGGACGTGGGACATTTGTCTCGCTCGCTGGCGCGGGAAACGGCGCACTGCCGCCGGTGGAGCCCAAACCAGAAGTCGCACGTTCCATTCGGCGCCTGCGCGAAGGCTATGCGCGCGGACTGCGCGAGCTGATGATGGTTAACCGGCGTCCCGGCACTATCAACCTCTCGGGCGGTGTGCCGAATCCGGCGACGGTTCCCGATGGGCTTCTCGAGCGGTTATGCCACGAAGCGTTGGCGGACAATCCGCGCCGCCTTTATGAATACGCGGGACCCGGCGGCCTGCCGGAACTGCGCGAAGCGATCGCCGCGCGGCTTGCCGAAGATGGCACGCCGGTCACGCCCGACGAAGTAGTCGTTACCAACGGATCGCAACAGGCGATTGCACTGGCCGCCCTTTCCGCGCGTGAAGAGGGCCGCATCGCGATCTGCGAGACTCCCGGATATTCCTCGGTGCCGCAACTTTTCATGCTCTACAGCGAAACGGTGCTGACCGTTCCACGCGACAGCGCCGGCCTAAACCTCGACCAACTTTCCGCGCTCGCCGCTGGCAAGCGCATCGTTCTGTACGTGTGTCCTGATTTCCAGAATCCGACCGGCGAAACGATGTCCGCGACTCGGCGCCATCAACTTGCCGAGTGGGTCAAGCGCAACGATGCGCTGGTGATTGACGACGAGATTTTCCGCGACTTGCGCTTCGAAGGCGCCGAGCCACCGAGCCTCTACTCGATGCTGCCGCCGGGACGCCGAATCCTGGTCAGCTCGATATCGAAGAGTTTCATGACCGGGCTGAGATGCGGATTCCTTGCGTCCGACCGCGCGATCGTCAACGAACTCCTGGTTTTCAAGCGCTACCTTGACCTCGGAGCGCCGTCGCTGACCCAGGCAATCTGGTCGGCGTTCCTTCATGACGGGTACGACAAGCATCTCGACAAGATGCGCGCAAACTACAGGCTCAGACGCGAGGTTGCGTTGGGCGCGCTCGAAAAGGATATGCCGAAAACCGTGTCCTGGACGCGTCCCGAAGGAGGGTTTCAGCTCTGGGTCACGATGCCTGCCGGGACCTCCTCGATCCAGCTTTTTCTCCAGGGCATCGAACAGGACGTAGCGATCGTGCCTGGCCCCGCCCACGATATTGATGGTCGCTTTCTGAGCAGCTTTCGACTCGGTTACGGCGCCTGCGCGCCCGAGGAAATTCGAACCGGCATTTACAGGCTGGCCCACATCATCGAGGGACTCGCCGCGCGTCCCGAGCAGGCAGCACGCAGCGGCTTTGGAATTATTGTCTAGTCAAGGAGAAAGTCATGTCAGAACAGAACGGAACAATGCGGCTCAAGACCGGACTCGCTGAGATGCTCAAGGGCGGCGTCATAATGGACGTCGTCAACGCCGATCACGCCAAGATTGCAGAGGACGCCGGTGCGGTTGCGGTAATGGCGCTCGAACGCGTGCCCGCCGATATCCGCGCCCAGGGCGGCGTCGCGCGTATGTCAGCGGTATCGAAGATTCGCGAGATCCAGAAGGCGGTGACGATTCCGGTAATGGCGAAGGTCAGGATCGGTCATTTTGTCGAAGCTCAGATCCTGCAGGCGCTCGGCGTCGACTTTATCGATGAGAGCGAAGTGCTGACGCCCGCCGACGAGTCGTTTCACATCAACAAACACGACTTTAAGGTGCCGTTTGTATGCGGCGCGCGCGATCTCGGCGAGGCACTCAGAAGGATCGGCGAGGGTGCAGCGATGATTCGCACCAAGGGCGAAGCCGGCAGCGGCAACATCGTCGAAGCGGTGCGCCACATGCGCGCGGTGACCTCGGCGATTCGCCGCTTGACTACGCTTGGGCAGGAAGAGCTGATGAAAGAGTCGAAGGATCTTGGCGCGCCGTATGAGTTGGTGCGAATGGTCGCGAGCGATGGCAAGCTGCCGGTGCCGAACTTTGCCGCGGGCGGTGTGGCGACGCCGGCGGACGCTGCGCTGATGATGCAGTTAGGCGCGGAAACCGTGTTCGTCGGCTCGGGAATTTTCAAGTCGAGCGACCCCGAGCGCCGAGCGCGCTCGATAGTTCTCGCGACAACCCATTTCCGCGACCCCGAAATGCTGGTCAAGGCATCATCGGAGCTTGGCGACGCAATGGTGGGGCTGGAGATCCCCAAGATTGCGCCCGAGGCGTTGCTCCAGCAGCGAGGCTGGTGATGCGCACTGGAGTGCTTGCGGTTCAGGGCGATTTCGCCGCGCACATCGCCGCCATTCCCGGCGCGGTCGAGGTGCGTACTCGACTGGAAGTCGATTCCATCGACGTGCTGGTTATTCCCGGCGGCGAATCGACCACGATGCTCAAGCTGCTGGCTGGCTCCGCCATCGAGGAGAGCGCCAGACGGTTGCTAGTCCGCGGCGGCGCCATCTTCGGAACCTGCGCCGGCGCTATTCTGCTGGCTAAGAAAGTCGTGCATCCTGAGCAACCTTCCTGGGGTCTGATCGATATCGACATCGAGCGAAACGCCTACGGGCGTCAGATCGATTCATTCGAGGCGGACCTCGAACCTTCTCACTACAAGGGCATTTTCATTCGCGCGCCCCGCATTCTGCGGGTTGGCCAGGATGTGGAAGTACTGGCGCGTCACAATGGTGACCCAGTGCTGGTACGCGAAGGCCGCGTATTCGCTGCCACCTTTCATCCGGAACTTACCGAGGACCGGCGGGTGCACGAGATGGTGCTGACAGCTGCGAGGATTTGAGATTCAAGGCTTTCCTTGCCTGCATTCTCTACTAGCATTCGTCTTATCCGTATGACTCGGGTCGTTTTAGTCATTGGGCTTGCTCTGCTTGCCCTCCGGACTGTGTCCGCACAGGACGCGCAGCCGGCGACTCCCACGCCGAGTCCGGAGGCACCCGTCCCGGCCGCCACCCCCCGGGAGGCATCATCCCCGAGTCCGTCGCCACAGCCTTTAGCGCCTGCACTGTTGCCGGAGTCAAATCAATTGCCCGCGGCACCATCAGCGACGCCACCGGCTGCGCCCCGTCGGCCGTACGATCTGATTCCGGAAGGCCCACGACCCGGCCCTCCACCTCCAGCCCAGAACAGGCCGTCGGCGGCACAACAGCTAGCGGACAAGATCCGATTTCGCGAGCTCAGAACAGTCGCCCAGCGCGACCCGTATGCGATTAAACTTTGGCTAACCGCCAGGCACGCGCCCACCATCGAGGCACGCCGTGAATACCTGCGGGCCTACTACCATTACCTGGGCGCACGAATGCGTGCGCTTGAACCGCGGCTCAAAGCAATGATCGACGCTTACGAAGCGGCAAATGTCGCCGGCTCGACACAGATTAATATTCGTCCAACAATTCCCTTGCGAGATCTCGAGCGCGAAGCAGCCGCCCCGAGCAAGCGATCGCAATAATCTGAGAACAGCACGCCGACGATGCAGGCGCCTAGGCTCGAGTGACTCAGGAGTCTCATTCGATAATGGATGATCTAAATAAGAATGGTGTAAATTGTGGCGACTGGAGCGCCTCTGATGGACCTGTCGGGATACGTGTTCGAGGCCCTGCGTAAGGATGAAGAATTTATTCTTTATCGCGGACAAAGTAAGGACGTTGCATCTCAAGTTCTTGTGCTTTTGCCTGTGGCGGAGTATCCCTGGGCGGAAAGTCTAAAACGGCTGGAGCACGAATATTATCTTGGGGAAGAGCTGGACCCAACCTGGGTTGCGCGACCGATCGCAATGGCGCGCCACTGGGACCGGACGGTGCTCGTGCTGGAGGATCCCGGCGGTGTGCCTCTCGATCAATTGCTCGGTCACCCATTGGACTTAGTGTTTTCCTTGCGCCTGGCTATCGGCCTTTCGAGCGCGATCGATCAGTTGCATCAGCGCGACATCATCCACAAGGACATCAAGCCGGCTAATGTTCTGGTGAACTCCGCCACCGGCCAGTGCTGGCTCACGGGCTTTGGTATCGCTTCCCGGCTACCACGCGAGCGCCAGGCTCCCGAACCACCCGAGTTTGTGGCCGGAACCCTTGCGTACATGGCACCCGAGCAGACCGGGCGAATGAATCGATCCATCGATTCCCGGAGCGATCTCTATTCACTCGGCGTCACGTTGTATGAAGTGTTGACCGGGAGTCTTCCGTTCACGGCGTCTGATCCGATGGAATGGGTGCATTGCCACATTGCAAGGCAGCCAGTCTCCCCCAGTGAGCGATTGAAGACGGTCCCGGCAACTGTGTCCGCAATCATCATGAAGCTGCTCGCCAAGACAGCTGAGGAACGTTACCAAACAGCGGCGGGCGTTGAGAGCGATCTTCGGCGCTGTCTTGCCGAATGGGAAACTCAGCACCGTGTCGACCAATTCCCGCTGGGCGAACACGACACCTCGGACCGGCTCTTGATTCCCGAGAAATTGTACGGGCGAACAGATGAGATTGGTATCTTACTTGCCTCCTTCGACCGCGTCGTGACCAGTGGGAGACCGGAGTTGGTACTTGTCTCCGGATATTCTGGTATCGGCAAGTCCTCGGTCGTCAATGAACTCCATAAAGTGCTTGTTCCGCCGCGCGGCCTTTTTGCATCGGGCAAATTCGACCAGTATAAGCGCGACATCCCTTATGCGACTTTAGCGCAAGCATTTCAGAGCCTGATTCGTCCGCTTCTGAGTAAGAGCGAAAGTGAGCTGAATGACTGGCGCGATGCCCTTCGGAAGGCATTAGATCCGAACGGACAGCTCATGGTGGACCTGGTCCCTGAATTGAAGCTCATCATAGGAGCACAACATCCGGTGCCTGATCTTCCGTTACAGGACGCGCAAGGCCGCTTCCAACTAGTGTTCCGGCGATTTATTGGCGTATTCGCGCGGCCGGAACACCCGCTTGCTCTTTTTCTCGATGACTTGCAATGGCTCGATGCAGCAACCCTCGATTTGCTCGAGGATCTGTTGACCCGGCCGGATGTGCGGCACCTAATGTTAATCGGCGCTTACCGAAACAACGAAGTTAATTCCACCCATCCGCTGATGCGCAAGCTCGAAGCGATCCTTCAAGCTGGAGCGACAGTACAGGAGATCGTCCTTGCGCCTCTGGCGCGCGAAGACTTGGAACGATTAATCGCGGATTGTTTTCATTGCGAAGTGGAGCGCGTCATTGCTCTGGCGCAACTGCTTCACGAAAAGACCGGCGGCAATCCATTTTTCGCCATTCAGTTTATTACTGCGCTTGTCGAAGAGGCATTACTCACCTTCGATCATAGCGATGGGGGATGGTCTTGGGACCTGAGTCGGATTCAGGCTAAGGGTTACACCGATAATGTAGTGGACCTCATGGTTGGAAAGTTGAACCGCCTGCCCCTCGAAACCCGGAAGGCGCTACAAGAGTTTGCCTGCCTGGGAAACAGTGCCGAGATCGCGACGCTTGCCATCGTTCACGAGACATCGGAGGACGAGCTCCACTCGGATATGCGGGAGGCTGTCCTTCTGGGGCTCGTTGTGCGTTTGGAGGATTCCTATCGGTTTATCCACGACCGGGTCCGGGAAGCAGCCTATTCACTGATTCCGGAACCACTACGCGCCGAGGCCCATCTGCTTGCGGGGCGCCTGCTGGCGGCGCACACCCCCGCAGAGAACCGTGAGGAGGCGATATTCGAGATCGTCAACCAGCTCAATCGCGGCGCAGCCTTGATCACTTCACAAGACGAACGCGAGGAGCTGGCCAAGCTGAACCATATCGCAGGCAAGCGGGCCAAGGCGTCCACGGCTTACGCCTCAGCGCTCAAGTATCTCGCCGCTGGCGCGGCACTGTTAGGGGATGACCGTTGGGAGCGCCGGCCTGAGCTCACCTTCGCGCTGGAATTAGACCGGGCCGAATGCGAGTTCCTGACTGGCCTGTCGGCGGCCGCGGAAGAGCGTTTGACTATGCTTTCATCCCACGCTGCGGACACGGTCGAACTAGCGACCGTGGCATGCTTGCGCGTGGATGTGTACACGACCCTCGATCAGAGCGAGCGCGCGGTCGCCGTCTGTCTCGACTACCTGCAGCATCTGGGCGTCGAATGGTCGCCGCATCCGACAAAGGAGGAAGGGCGACGCGAATACGATCGGATCTGGTCACACCTCGGGAGCCGCGCGATCGAGGAGCTCGTTGAGCTGCCCTTGATGAGCGACCTGGCATCCCTTGCGACTCTGGATGTTCTGACCAAGGTCTTGCCGCCGGCATTGTTTACGGATGCGAACCTTCTTTCCCTGGCCATCTGCAGGGCGGTCAATCTCAGCCTCGAGCGAGGCAACAGCGACGGTTCGTGTGTTGCCTATGTATGGCTTGGCCAGGTAGCCGGACCCCACTTCGGCAACTACAAGGCCGGATTTCGATTCGGCCGACTCGGCCTTGAACTGGTCGAAAAACGAGGTTTGAAGCGCTTCCAGGCCAGGACCTATATGGTCTTCGGAAGTCACGTGATGCCGTGGACGAAACATGTCCGGGCTGGCCGCGATCTGATACATCGGGCGTTCGGAGCCGCGAACAAGATCGGCGACCGCTGTTTTGCAGCGTACAGCTGCGTAAACCTGAACACAAACCTTTGGGAATCGGGAGATCCGCTCCTGGAGGTGCAACGGGAAGCCGAGAAAGGCCTCGAGTTTGCGCAGAAGGCGCGGTTTGGTCTCGTTGTTGACATCATTACCCCGCAGCTCGGGCTTATCCGGACCTTTCGTGGTTCGACGCCCAAATTCGGCTCCTTTGACGATGGGCAGTTTGAAGAGCTTCGGTTCGAGCGCCATTTGGCGAGTGATCCGTCACTGGCGCAACCCGAGTGCTTCTACTGAATCCGAAAGCTGCAAGCTTGCTTCTTTGCCGGGCGCTATGCTTCGGCCGTCGATGCTTCATTGAGGGTGCAACGGCTGCTTTGGTCAGTACCATCGAACCTTGAAACCGCCGAGTATCGCTTCTATGGCGCGCTTTCCCATGCTGCATCCTGGGATTCTGCATCTCCCGACCGGAGACAGCACCATTTCGAGGCTCTGTCCGCTCACCATAGACAGCTCGAAATATGGGCGGAGAATTGCCCCGAGAATTTCGAAAACCGTGCCGCACTGGTGGGCGCTGAGATCGCACGAATAGAAGGCCGCGAGCTCGAGGCCGAGCACTTTTATGAACAGGCGATCCGCTCAGCACACGCAAATGGCTTTGTCCAGAATGAGGCGCTCGCCAACGAACTGGCGGCGCGCTTCTACGCGGCGCGTGGCTTCGAGAAGATCGCTAATGCTTACTTGCGGGACGCCCGATACGGCTATCTTCGTTGGGGAGCCAACGGTAAGTGCGACAACTCGATGAGTTATATCCGCGCCTCAGGGAGGAGGAGCGCGCGCCACGTCCGACGACCACAATTGGGACATTGGTTGAACACCTGGATCTGGCTACGGTTATCAAAGTCTCGCAAGCAGTTTCGAGCGAAATTGTCTTGGAGAAACTGATCGACACGCTCATGCGCGCAGCGATTGAGCACGCGGGCGCTGAGCGAGGTCTGTTGATTCTTCCCCAAGGTGGTGAGCTACGCGTCGAAGCGGAAGCCATCACCAGCGGTGACACCGTCACCATGCATCTGCGAGGGGCGTCCACGGCCGCCGCTGCGCTGGCAGAGTCGATCGTCCGTTATGTCGTGCGCACCCAGGAAAGCGTAATTCTCGACGATGCCTCCGCCCAGAATCCGTTTTCGGAGGACGACTACCTGCGTCAAATGCGATCGAGGTCAGTGCTCTGCCTACCCCTGGTGAAGCAGGCCAAGCTCGTGGGCGTGCTTTATCTGGAGAACAGCTTGGCGCCTCGCGTATTCACGGCCAGGCGGTTGGCGCTGTTGGAGCTGCTCGCCTCTCAAGCGGCGATCTCGCTAGATAATGCCAGACTCTATGCCGAGCTTGCGCAGTTAAATACTGAGCTGACGCAAGAAAATAGCGATCGAAGGAGAGCCGAAGAAGCACTGCGCGCCAGTGAGCAGCGGCTGCAGGATATCGTCGACAACACTTCAGCGGTCATTTTTGTCAAAGACCTCGAGCTTCGTTACCTGTTGGTTAACCGCGAATTTGAGCGTCGCCATAATATTCGGCGTGATCAAATCCGCGGCAGAACTGATTTTGACATTCATCCCTACGAAGTTGCCGAAGCGATCCGAGCCAATGATAGGCAAGTCATTGAAGCCGGCGCTCCAATCCAGTTCGAGGAAGTTGTGCCCTCGGAAGAGGGAGATCGCTACTGTATCTGTGGGAAATTTCTTCTGCGTGATCGCGACAGCAAGCCATATGCAGTTTGTGGAATCGCGACAGATATCACTGAACGCAAGCAGGCTGAGGACGCTTTGCACCAAGCGCAGGCAGAACTCGCGCGTGTGAGCAGGATAACGACCATGGAGCAATTGGCTGCTTCTATTGCTCACGAAGTGAATCAACCACTCGCCGCGGTGGTTGCGAGCGGTAATGCCTGTTTGAATTGGCTATCAACCAGCCCTCCGAATCTGCCCAAAGCGCGCCACGCCGTCGAACGCATTGTGCGCGATGCGAATCGGGCAAGTGATGTTTTGAAGCGTGTTCGAGCCTTGCTTAAAAAGGCGCTTTTCATCAAGTCTGCTCTCAACGTCAATGAAGTAATTCAAGAAGTGCTGGTGCTCGTTGGCGGCGAACTGCGCAAGCGCGGCGTGGAAGTGTCGACGCAATTGGATTTTAACCCTCCGTCCGTCAAGGCCGATTTTGTGCAATTGCAGCAGGTACTCCTGAATCTGGTTATGAACGCGATTGAATCAATGGCAGCCACCACCGATCGCCCCAGACTATTGCAAATCCAATCTCGCCGGCACGATCTAGCTGGACGACGCGCCATTCTCGTTGCAGTGCGCGACTCAGGGGTTGGCCTCAGCGCCGACGGAATGACACGAGTTTTTGAAGCATTCTACTCAACAAAACCAGAAGGCATGGGAATGGGCTTGTGGATCTGTCGTTCGATAATCGAGGCGCATGGCGGGCAGTTAACAGCCCAGGCAAACGACGGCGTTGGCGCGACCTTTCAGTTCAGTTTGCCAGCTTCAGCGGAAGACAGCGCATGAAAACAGGCGATCCTATCGTTTTTGTGGTTGACGATGATTCGTCCATGCGTGAAGCCCTGGTCGATCTTATTACTTCCGTCGGGGTCAGGGTTGAGGCGTTTAAGTCTGCCCGAGAGTTTTTAGAGCGCAGGAAATGTGATGCTCCAGCTTGCCTTGTCCTTGATGTGCGCTTACCCGGCCTCAGCGGACTCGACTTGCAGCGCGAATTGCTTCGTACGGAAGCCCCTATCCCGATCATATTCATTACCGGGCACGGGGATATCCCGATGTCGGTCCGAGCCATTAAGGAAGGGGCACTAGAGTTCCTGGCCAAGCCGTTTCGTGATCAAGATCTGCTCGACGCCATTCAACACGCTCTAGACGTTGACCGGGCGGCACGCCAGGACCGGACAATCGTCGCTGAACTGCGTCGCCGTTACGAGTCGCTGACAAAGCGGGAGCGGGAAGTGATGAAGCTGATCGTATCGGGGTTGCTTAACAAGCAAATCGCGGGTGAGTTGGGAAGCAGCGAAGTCACGGTCAAAATGCATCGCGGACACGTGATGCGCAAAATGAAAGCGCAATCTGTCGTCCAACTTGTCCGAATGGCCGAAAAAATCGGGATAACTAGCGAGGCCACGCCTCCGACTGCCGAGAATTAATTCGTAGAGCAGCTTCGGAAAATCCGACTGCCGGATTCCGTGGCCTGGCTCATCGGTCATAGACCGCGGCGGGTATTCTCCTTTCTTAGTTAGCTTCGCGCTTCCTGCCAACCTACCCGGAAGCGCCAGTCCGGCCCGGACCGCCACTGCGCCAGTCACTGACTTGATGCACTAGTATGGGCCATCCCATACCAACATATTATAGAACCCAACTCGACTTTGGTGCTACCTCTCTTGCGAAAAGCGGATTCAAGAAAGAACGTGCTTGGGCAAGAAACGTCAGCACATCAAAGTTCCACTGATCTCCATCGTGGACGACGATCGGTCGGTGGTCGAAGCGATGATCAGTCTCATACAGTCGGTTGGGTACAGGGCGAAAGGGTTCCGTTCGGCGGAGGACTTCTTAAAGTCGCGTCAATTGCTTAACACCACCTGTCTGATCCTCGATATGCGCATGCCCTCGGTGGGGGGCTTAGAACTGCAGCGTCGGCTGGCTGCAAGGAATTACCGGATTCCGATCATTTTCGTCACTTCATATGATAGTGACGATGTTCGTACCCAAGCGTTGCAAGCTGGCGCTGTGGGGTTTCTGCGCAAACCGTTCAGCCAGGAATCTCTGTTCCAAGCTGTGCGCTCCGCCCTGGCGAATTCACAAGGAGAAACATAAGGTGAAAAACGCAACTCAGCCGGAACATATTGTTCGAGATGTCAGCTCGTGTGTCGGGCGTCCCTTCCTGAGGGTCAACTGCCAGCGCATTGAGAACAGAAAGTGACTCGTTAACATCAACTGACGGATCGGATTAAGAATTAGGCTCTTATGAAACTAGCGATCTCCGTGGTGACCGCGGTCACCTTTGGCCTGACATGTGCGGCTCTCGCCGACGAGTACAACGATTTAGCAGCACAAGGGTACCGGTGGGTCACCGTCGATGGGCCCTATGCCTGCACCACTGAACAAGACGTTCAACGAATTACCGCTCACCGTACCGATGCGACAGAACTGCAAGTGGTGGAAACTATCCGGTGCTACTACCTCATACCTGGAACTATCGTTCAGGTGATCAAGGACGATCCAGCTAACGGTATGTCGGAGATGCGACTACCAATCGTCACCAGGACCACGTCGCTATGGACCCACACTAGATTCCTCAGTAAACATCCGGTCCCGGACATTTACGGACATACCGAAACGCCGGAAAACTCTGGTCTTTTGCCAAAGGCGGACCGAGCAGTTATCTCCCCCTTTTCCGCTAATTCGACGCCGGAGTTTTAATTAGTACACGGGCACCTGCTATACGAAAAAACAGCAACGAAAACCCGATGCTGAAAACCACAAATAAAAGAGAAGCTTCGTTAAAAAAGCATCAACCAATTAACTCTGATCTACTATGAAACACTACTATACCCACAAAGTCGTTCCCGCTAGGGGAGACACGCCCGGCAACCGCAAAGCCACGGTGCAAGCTTTTGACGAAATAATGAATCTTCTGATAAAGGTTTTAATCAGGTTCGGTCTTCTCAAGAAGGACCTTGATTACCACTTGGTTCGTGCGTCGATGGTAATCATATACTTCTTTTTTGGGTACCAGAAATGGTTTGCGTATGAGGCACAGATATTGATTCCTTTTATCAGCAACGGCCCCCTAATTTCCTGGATGTACCCCGTTTTCGGTGTCCAGGGAGCCAGTTGGTTTCTGGGCGTTTCGGAATGGTTGTTTGGCGCGCTCTTGTTCTTAGGATTCTGGAATAAAAAATTAGGAATTCTTGGGGCCGCCGGTTCATGTGTTACATTTCTAATGACTGTGACGATTATTCCATTTATGCCGGATGGCTGGGCGGCGTCTGCCGGCGGCTTTCCAGCAATGACTGGCAACGTTCCTTTCCTGATGAAGGACGTGGTTCTGTTCGCTGTCTCAGTCTATTTGCTGAAACAGGATGTAGAGAGAGCGTCACTCTCGGCGGATTGGGCAAAGGCATATGGAGATCTCTCTAAACAGGGAAAGCTCGCTTAAAACAGTATCGAGAAGAACAGTATGGAAAACGACAGTATGGAAAACACTTCTTCAGCCCAGTTACCTAAAAAGACGGATCCAGAAGAGTATGACCTTGTGATCCTCGGCGGTGGCACAGGAGCAACAATCGCGGCCTGGACCTTTGGCAAGCAAGGACAGCGTGTCGCAGCGATCGACCGCAAATACGTTGGCGGATCGTGCCCGAACATTGCCTGTCTCCCCAGCAAGAATATTATTCACAGTGCGAAGGTTGCATCGTACTTTCGCAGAAGCGAAGAGTTCGGCATAGCGAGAAAAGGCTTCAGCGTTGATATGTCCGCCGTTCGTGACCGGAAACGCAGGATGGTATCGGGCTGGAACAAGGTGTATCTCGACAATTACAAAAAGAGCGGAGCAGAATTCATTCTCGGCGCCGGTCGCTTCATTGGCCCCAAGACCTTGGACGTCAGGCTGCACGATGGAACGATTCGTCAACTGCGCGGGGCCAATGTGATCATCAATACAGGTACGCGCGCCGCTTTACAACCGGTTCCCGGCCTTGTTGACGCGCAACCCCTCACCCACATCGAGGCACTGGAACTGGATGAAGTACCCGAACATCTTTTCGTGATCGGAGGTGGCTATATCGGACTAGAGCTGTCTCAGGCCATGCGTCGATTCGGCAGCAAGGTGACCATCATCGATCGCAATGACCGGTTGATGCATCGAGAAGACGACGATGTGACGGAGGCTCTTCAAAGCCTTTTTGAGGAGGAGGGCATCGACATTGTTCTGAACGCAACGGTCAAGAGGATATCGGGCAAGTCAGGTCCGTCTGTAAGAATTGTGATCGAACAGCGCGGAGCAGAGAAAACACTAGAGGGCAGTCATCTGCTGGTGGCAGCGGGCCGCTCTCCAAACACCGACGGGATCGGACTGGAGCTAGCCGGCGTCGAATTGACCGATAGCGGATACATCAAAGTGAATGAGCGGCTGCAGACCACAGCGCCCGGAGTTTGGGCGATCGGCGAGGTAGCAGGTAGCCCGCAGTTTACCCACGTTAGCGTTGACGATTTCCGCGTCGTTCATGACAGCATGACTGGCGGTAAACGCGTGACGACGGGAAGACAGGTTCCATTTTGTCTTTTTACGGATCCGGAATTTGCCCGCGTGGGCCTGAGTGAGAAGGAAGCGAAAGCGCAGGGCACTGCCTATCGGCTGTTTAAGATTCCGATGGACGCGGTAATGCGTGCGAGCACGCTGTCTGAAACACGAGGATTTTTAAAGGCCCTGGTTGAGGCTGATGGTGATCGCATCATTGGCTTCACCGGTTTTGGTGTCGGCGCGGGTGAGGTCTTGTCTTCCGTGCAGATTGCGATGGCGGCAGGACTGCCTTATACCGCGCTGCGCGACGCAATGCTGACTCATCCGACCCTGGTGGAGGTCTCATTCCGTTGTTCTCCTCCGTACCTTCGGTGCCAAAATCAGCCGCTGCGAATAACTGAATCATTAACCTCAACCGACTAACTCCTATCTACTATGCAAAACTCCTATACTAACAAAATAGTGCTTGTCACCGGGGGAACCTCCGGTATCGGCAAGGCTACGGCGCTGGCCTTTGCGGAAGCGGGCGCGAAAGTCGTCATCACCGGACGTCGCGAAAAGGAAGGTACGGATATCGCCGCGGAGATCACCAAGACCGGAGGCACGGCAGCCTTTGTTTGCGCAGACGTCGCCAAGGACGCCGACGTCGTGAAGGCGATCGACTTCGTCCTATCCACTCACGGTCGTCTCGATGTGGCGTTCAACAATGCCGGGGTCGAAGTCGCGGGTCCGCTCAATGAAGTCACCGAAGAACAATATCGCCGGACGTTCGATATCAACGTTTGGGGCGTTCTGAATTCGATGAAGCACGAAATTGCCGCGATGCTCAAGACCGGCGGCGGCGCCATTGTTAATACATCGAGCGTCGCCGGTCATATTGCGCTGCCGCAGGCGAGCATTTACGTGGCGACGAAGCACGCCGTCGAAGGACTGACCAAAGCTGTCGCGCTCGAGTTCGCGAAGCAAGGCATTCGCGTCAATGCGGTCGCCCCTGGCTCCATTGACACTGAAATGGTAGACCGGCTCGTGGGCAAAGATGGCGAAAGACGCAACTGGTTACTATCGCTGCATCCCGTGGGTCGGCTTGGAACCAGCGAAGAAATCGCGGCTGCCGTCCTTTACCTGGCTTCGGACGCAGCGAATTTACCACCGGCACAACGCTGTTGGTCGACGGAGGATGGACCGCCGCTTAAATCGAGAGATTACCAATCGCGAAGAAGACCGTCCGTGTCCGCGCGGCGTTTTGTGGAGTTCAATCTCGTGGCATCACTAAAATTGGACTATTCGTATGCGAGCGATAATCCTTAAACAGTTCGGGGGACTCGATAGCCTGATGATCGAGAATCTGCCTGATCCAGTCCCGCAGCGGGGATCTGTTCTGATCGAAGTGAAAGCATTTGGCATTAATCACGCTGAGACCCACATGCGCAAAGGAGAATGGGCCGAAGCAGCAACGGTTAGTGGTATCGAGTGCGTTGGGCTGGTAAAATCGTGCCCTGGCGGAGAGTTCGCGGTGGGAACCAAAGTGGCTGCGTTCATGGGCGGCCTTGGGCGTACCATCAACGGCAGCTACGCTGAATACACATGTCCTCCCGCTACTAATGTCGTAGCCATCAAAACTGATCTCCCGTGGGAAGACTTTGCGGTAATTCCCGAATCATACGCTACTGCTTGGACGTGCCTGCTTCGTAACTTGGAAATTGCCAAGGGCGAAACTCTCGTCATCCGGGGCGCGACATCAGCTTTGGGGCGGGCAGCTCTCAACATTGCGTCCGACGCCGGCGCTCACATTATTGCTACCACTCGCAAGAAGGTACGATTCGAGACATTGAAAGAACTTGGAGCCCATCGAGTCGAGATTGAAGGGCCGGACCTCTCAGAGCGAATCCCTGAACGGAAACGGATCGACGCCGTCCTCGATCTTGTCGGCAACACTACATTCATGGATTCTCTTCGCATGCTCCGGAGGGGCGGACGTATGTGCCTTGCCGGATGGCTGGGTGGTCTTGATCCCGTGAATAACTTTAATCCCCTGCTTCAGATGCCGAGCGGAGTTTACTTCACCTTTTTTGGCAGCTTTGTATTCGGCACTCCGGACTTTCCAGTCTCGGACGTTCCTGTGCAAGCCATCGTAGATAAAGCGGCCGCTGGAATCTACAAAGCGAAGCCGGCTCGCGTCTTTCAATTCGACGAAATCCGCGAGGCCCACGAGGCGATGGAATCCAACGAAGCCAATGGCAAAATGGTGGTTCGTATTTAACCATCTTCTACCCCTCCCTTTGTTATTCTTAAAATCCAGTCGCAACCGACTTGGGTTTCAACCCTGCACACGAAACCGAAAGCAACCTGGCATGACTACCTACAATTACGCTGACGTTTATGGCTACAAGATGTTCTACCGCGAAGCCGGAGACAAGAACGCTCAGACCATTGTTCTTCTTCACGGCTTCCCGACGTCTTCCCACATGTACCGCAATCTGGTTCCGCAGCTTGCAAAGAACCTTCATGTAGTTGCACCCGACTATATTGGCTTCGGATATAGCGACGCGCCGAACGCCGCCGACTTTTCCTACACCTTCGATAACCTGGCGACGCAGGTGGAAAGACTGCTCTTCGGCGTCCTTGGTCTGAAGAAGTTCAGCATTTACGTGCAGGACTACGGTGCACCAGTGGGATACCGGATTGCGTCGAAGCATCCACAAGCGATTGACGCTATTATCGTGCAGAACGGCAATGCCTATGTGGAAGGCATCGGCAGCGCCTTCGATCCGATGAAGCCGTTTTGGGCTAACCGTAATACGGAAACAGAGAAACCTGTGCGAGGGCTGCTCACGTTGGAAATAACCACCTTTCAGTACACATACGGCGCGAAGGATCCGAAGAAGATCAGTCCGGACAATTGGACGTTTGACCAGATCTTCCTCGATCGCCCGGGAAATGACGCGATCCAGCTAGACTTGCTCCACGACTATCAATCCAACGTCGCTCTCTATGACGGATGGCAGGAGTACTTCCGTACCAGCCAGCCTCGCACCCTGATCCTGTGGGGGAAGAACGATCCGTTCTTCACCGTAGAGGGAGCAAAAGCATATCAACGTGATCTGCCAAAAGCTGAGCTCAACCTGCTCGATACCGGGCACTTTGCCCTGGAAGAAGAGGGAGACTTCATCGCCGAACGAATCAAGGCATTTCTTAGCTGAATGGTGGGGCAACTACTAGCAGGAGCAGAGGCTTCGCGCTCTTCAATAACGAGAAAGGTATATGAATATGAATCTGTTTTCTAAGAACGCCACAGCGGTTCTCGTTCATGGCGCATGGGCTGATGGCAGCAGCTGGAATCGGGTCATTCTCCCTCTGCTGCACCAGGGTCTCAAGGTGGTCTGTGCACCGATTCCCCTTACATCCCTGTCAGACGACGCCGCTGCCCTCAACCGCGTTCTGGGGAGAACCGACGGCCCGGTTTTGCTGGCTGGGCACGCGTACGCCGGTGCTGTGATCGCAGCGGCGACAGACGAGAAGGTGAAATCGCTAGTGTATATTGCTGCTCTCGCTCCCGACCAGGGTGAGACGGTAGCTCAGGTATTCTACCGCGAAGAGCCTCATCCGCAGGCTCCTCATCTGCAGCCAGACGCTGACGGTTTCATCTGGATGCCACCAGAAGGTTTCCAGAACGCCTTCGCCCAAAATGCTTCGGACGATGTGAAGGCGATTACCGCCTCCGTGCAACGGCCGATTGCGGTCAATTGCATTCGGGAGCCAGCGCCTAAACCCGCTTGGAGATCTAGACCCTCCTGGTTCCTGATTGCGGAAGAAGATCGCATGATCAACCCAAAGACGCAGCACTTCATGGCGGAGCGGATGAAGGCGAAGGTCCGAGTTCACCGTGTAGATCACACTCCGCTTCTCACGGCGCCCGAAGTGGTCGTCGACATCATAAGTGAGGCCGCTCGCGAAACGCTAACCGGTTAACTCATCATGCAATGGTCAGTAACCAACCAAAGGGATAATCGAAAATGTCAAAATTAGTTGCTGTCGTTACTGGTGCAAGTCAGGGGATTGGGCGTGCTACAGCGGTGCGGCTTGCTAAGGATTTCTCTAAACTTGTGTTGGCTGCGCGAAACGGGGAGGCACTCAAGGAAGTTGCGGCAGAGGTGAAATCGAGTGGGGCTGATGCGTTAGCGTTTGCCCTTGACCTGAGCACAAGCGAGTCGGCTGAGACCTTGATCAAAGGAACACTCGATCGTTTCGGAAGAATCGATGCGCTTTTAAATATCGCCGGCGCCGTGCCACAGATTGACCTGTTCGAGATGACGGACGAACAGTGGCAGACTGGCCTGGACCTAAAGCTCCATGGAGCTCGCCGTCTGACGATCCTGGCGTGGGAGGCTCTAAAGGCTTCCCAGGGCTCTGTCGTTCTGATCTCCGGAAGTGCTGCCTTGGATCCCAAACCTGGTTTCGCTGCAGTCGCCACGATCAATGCGGCTATCATCGCGCTCGCGAAGGCTTTTGCCGAACAGGGCATCCAGGACGGTATACAAGTCAATAGTGTTGTACCGGGCCCGGTAATGACAGGCCGGCGGCGATCCTTCATGGAGAAGTGGGCGCCAGCCCATGGAATGATGGTGGAGGAAGCGACGAAAAAGTTTCCCGCAGAGGCAGGTATTAGCCGCTACGGCACGCCGGAAGAGATTGCTGAACTAATGGCCTTTCTGGTGTCCCCAGCGGCGAAGTGGTTGACAGGCACATCCGTTCGCATGGACGGCGGGGAAATCAAAGGTATCTAGGCCAAGCGGCATTAAGTACGAGGAGCAGATAGACTTGCGACATTCATGGATGTAGAATGGGTACTTGGCTTTCGGGTCTTTGTTCTTTTTGACGACGAAATACCTGAGAAATTGATATTTACCTGCTATTGTTTACCCTCTGGCGCGTTCGTCTAGTCGGTTAGGACACGGCCCTCTCAAGGCCGGTGCACGGGTTCGAGTCCCGTACGCGCTGCCAAACATTCGTCATCCCTATTGTTCCCAGGGAAACGGCTCCTATAGCTGATTAACACGCGCTTCTCGGTCCGCAAAAACAAAGCAAAAAGG
>JBAUZZ010000325.1:0-3693 GCA_049585495.1 Chthoniobacterales bacterium
GCTCCAGTTCTCCCCGAATTGGCCCCTCGCCGACAATCCACAGACAACGATCCTCGATCTTCTCTTCCAGCCAGGTATCGACCAGAAGCCGGACTCCTTTCTCGGGGGAAAGCCTTCCGACGAAAAGCACATCGCCGCCGTGAACCTGGCCCTGGGTCTGGGGGCCATCGTAGAAATGGTAGAGGACAGAGATTTTTTCTTCCGGAATACCAATTCGGGTGTGAATCCTCTTCTGCGCGTGGCTGATGGCAATCCAATGGGCGATCTGGCCGAATACGCCGGCTGCTCGAAGCCGGACCAGCGAAACGCCCATCGCGGCGCAGGCGACTCGGCTCTCTCGCCAGCAGTGCGTTTGCACGGCCGGCCAAAAGTTTCCGTTCAGGCATCGGAGGCACGGCTTGCCGTGGTTGAGCAGGAGGCCATTTACACAGGTAAACCGATAGTTATGGAGATATTGAATGACCGGTACACGGCAGACCCGTGCTGCGTCGTACACCGACGGAGAGAGCCCTGGAAAAACATTGTGGATCAACCAGACATCAAACTGTTCTGTGGCTTGCAGCTGCCGAAGCGACCGGAATGCTTTCCGATTCCAGATCGCCTTGAGGGGCGCCTGGATTTTATCGGCGAAACCCTCACCCAACATCTCCTTGGTCGAGCCGTAGAAGGTCAACACTTCATGTTTAGTCCGAAGCGCTGCTTCCATCTCCCGAACACAGGCCTCCTCGCCACCAACCTGCTCGTAGCGGTTGAAAAGTTGCAGAACTTTCATCGCTTAAGTAACACGCTGTCCCAGAGCCGACCGAACAGAAGGGGAATTTTCTGAATGAGGCCAACCCATACCCGGGGTATCGGCCAAGATCGGGGAGGGTTTAGCCTGCATCGCTCACAAATCCTCGAACAACACGCACGGTGCGCAAGAAATGTGATGCTTATCGAGCGCGTCGCACGTTCGACGTTTTCTGCCGGTCCTTCAGACCGGATGCGATAAAAACGTTTATCCTGGGGCTTGCGCCCCAGGCTACGAATATTTCGCGCCTCTGGCGCTTCTGAAAAATTTCTTTATTCCTTGCGGCTAAGCCGCGCTAGGAGATTTCCACGCTGTAGCCTTGCGCAGACGGGGAGAAATTTAGGGTTTAAACTGCGAAACTCAGGCCAAAATGCCCTTAGCTCCTAAACTTCGCTCGCCGACAGCCGAGAATCAAAGGAGCGTGCACGGCGTAGAAAACGACTTTTGCGCTTGCCAGTAAAATCGTTAGCATGAGTCGAAAACGACGTTTCATCTTTGCTCTTGGCTCCGGCTACATCGCCCTGGCCGTCAACATCCTTCACACTGTTTTGTCGATTCCGATAGCGCTCCATTTTCTTACCAAGGAAGAATTCGGCCTCTGGTCTGTGGTTCTGCAAATTACTGGGTATCTCTTGTTGCTCGATCTAGGTGTAGGCCAGTCAGTCGCGCGATTACTCGTCGATACGAAGGATGATATCAATGGAGGGATTTACGGATCGATTTTGAAAACGGCTTCGATCGTCTTCGCTATCCGGGCATTCATCATCCTTTCCTGCGGAATGTTTTTTAGCCACCCGATCGCTTATCTGATGGGGATTCCGCCGGACTTCAGGCCGGCCTTTGAAGCGTTGATACGGTGGCAGTGCCTGGCCGTGTCGGTGATTTCCTGCACATCGCCACTCGTTTCTTTACCGCTCTGGTCGCACCAACGTTCGGATCTGGTGAACTTTGCTGCGGTCGCACTGTTCGCCGCGGACTTGCTGTTCCTGTGGATTGGATTCAGGATCGGACTACGCATGTTCAGTCTCCCGTTAGCGGATGCCGCGGGCGGGCTGGCTAATGTTACTTTGATGGCGCTTGCGACAAAGCGTCTGAAGTTGCTCCCTTCCCGGGGCCATTGGGGCAAGATCACCTGGGAACGCTCCTGGGACGTATTTCGCTTCAGCCGAGACATATTCGTTTCTAAACTCGCGGATCAGCTGATCTTCGCGAGCCAGATAATTCTTGTCTCGCGGTTCATTGGTCTTGACGCTGCGGCAGTGTGGTCGGTCTGCATGAAGAGCTACGGTATGGCGCGACTGATGATTTACCGGCTCTATGACTTTTCTGGGGCCGGATTTTGCGAAATGATTGTGCGTGGCGAAATCGACTGGTTTCGGAGCCGTCTCGCCTCGATTGTCGCCCTGTCTGCCGTCGGCGCCGGATTCTGTGCCGTCCTCGGCGCATTCTGGAACCGCGATTTCGTCAGTATTTGGACCGGCGGGAAAGTGAGTTGGGGTATGTGGAGTGATATCATGGCCAGCGCCTACCTTTACTCGTGTGTTGTGACGCGCTGTTACACCGGTCTGCCAGCGATGGTTAAGCAGATAGGAAATTACAAGTATATCAGCCTGCTGGAGGGCGCGTTGGTCATTGGTGGCGGTATCATTCTTGCCCCGCGGCTTCATTTCTCCGGAGTGCTGCTTGCTTCTCTGGTGGCGAACTTGCTTTGCAGCGGAGCCTATGGCGCTTTCAGGGTGTCTAGATACTTCACCACGCCCATTGTTGAGGTCACTTTCGGCTGGCTCAAGGGCGCGTTCCTCTACCTCGTGGCCTTTGCCCTCGCCGCGTTCGGTATTTTCTGGCTGGGCAGCCGATTTAACGGGCCCTTTCCTTTTCTCTTAAGCTCGGGTTTTGCCGGCGCTGCCGGGATCGTACTTGCGCTCATTGTCGGCATTCCGAGCGAAATCCGGGAGGAGCTAGCCGATTTTGGGACCAGGTTTGGGCCAAAATTCCGCAAGCGCAGACAGCTGCCGGCCTCTCTGGTAACGGAGTCCGGTGTTCTCACAGCGATCGAGAGTGAACTCCCACCGCGTCGTTGAATTCAAATTCCGATTTTAGCCTGGAAATCTCATAAGTGCGCGCGCACTTATGAGATTTCCAGGCTAGCGACGACCAAGCATGCTGGCGAACGCGCGAGAGAGGCCGCTTACCAATTTCCCGTCGCGATCAGCTTCTGAATTCGGCCCGGCAAACACCTTCTCCCAAAAGTCGATCGCCTCGACAAACTCTTTGCCGTCTGGCTCCATGAATCCCAGCGTTGCCGCAGCCGCCCTGTAGAAGACTTCGTCGGCCCCGGGCGGCGCCCACCGGACATCCTCCCAGTCGATCAGAAAAAGGCCATCGCGCCCAAAGGACCGAAGATTCCAGGGGGCAAAGTCACCGTGCATCGGCCGCCAATTGCTCGGCACGCCATCAGGCCGCGGAAGTGACGAGAGGGCCGCCCCGATTTCCTGCGCAATCACCTTGATGGGCGGGTTTTCGGCAACGTAATGCGGCCGGCTGGGAAGGGGGGAGAGGGCAAGAATTTTCAGTCCTCCATAATCCTCGAGCAGCAGCGGCTCAACCACAGAGAACGATTGTGGCCGAAAGGAGGACACTATTTTCAGGCAGTTGAATTCATGTGCGGGGCCAGGATCGGCAGCGGCCGTCACCCTGACGAAGCAGAGCGGCTTGCCCTCGCGCAAGAGCAAAGCCGAGAGCCCGGTCCGCTCGATTTGGGTTCGGTTATACAGAGCCCAGGTGTCGAACCGACCAAGCCGCGCGCGCAAATGCTCGAGGACGCCGGGCCATGCCTCAAGTCCAACCGGCGGTTGCCACCGAAAGCGTCGCCCGGGCAGGAAAGACGGTCCGGCGAAGGAAGT
>JBAUZZ010000326.1:0-26650 GCA_049585495.1 Chthoniobacterales bacterium
GACTTGTAGGGTGGCTGGGTCAGCCGCCGAAACTTTCGGAATTTGGGCGAAGACGATGGCATCTGACCGATCTCCCAGGGCGGCTAACATTTGACCAATACCCGCGTGCAGACGGTGGATGAAAACATCAATAGCCAAGCGAGCGCGTTTGTTGTCTTTGCGCTTCGGGCAATATGACGCGCGTACCTCCCGGCAAACCGGACAAGCCCTTCAATCCGCTTTCTTTATTCAACATTCTCTCCATTCCCCCTTGCGCCTGCTCCTTTCCGCTCCAGATAAAGCAGAATGCCGGGATCGATTGAGCCGGATCGCGTGCACATGGCAATACCGTCTAAGGGAGTCAATCCCATGGTAGTGTCCACGCTCTTCCATCCTACAGTTGCGGCAAGCGAACAGCCGCCGCTCAAATGACACAGGATGAGCCGAAGCGTAGGACCGGATTTCCCGCCGAGTACGCGTGCGGTCCGCCCACTCGCCCAACGAAAAAGGATGCCGTGAAATCCGTAGCGTCGAATGCCCTTATTCAGCCAATCATAGGGTCCCGCGTAGGTCGAAGCGACGTCCGACAATGTGCGGTGAAAAGCGGTATCGAAGACTGCAATCTGGGGGACCTTCGCGCCGAGGTTTTTCTTGGCTGCTTGAATTCCATCGAGGCAGTTTTCATTATGAAGTGGAGCAAAGGCGGCCCAACGCTGGATAGCCCCCTCAATCTGGTCGTCCACTAGGACTGCCGAATCAAATGGCACCCCTCCGTGGGCCACTCGGTGTCCCACGGCATCGATCTCCTCTGGACCGCTGACTACGGGTCCCTTGCCCTCCCAAAGGGTAGTCAATAGTTTGCCAATCTGGTCTGTCCGGGGAAGATCATCTCGAATGGAATCGGCGGGCTCTACACCGCCGGGATACAAAGTTTCACGAAGAACCTGCCGCCGGCTACCCAGGAGCCGTCGCATCAATTTCTGCCTGCCACAACGGCTCCGCCGGCTCATCGGGAAGCGTGTCATCTTCAAGCTGGAATAAGGAACACTTCTGGCTGCCCGCTACCGGGGTTAAGGACAAGCAGATTCATTTTATTGTCTTGGCCAACGCCAGCCGCTGATTTCTTCTGGGTCTCGTCCAGTTCGGCTGGTGGGATTCGGCTGGATCTGTGAAACCGAGCCGTTCAGGCTCAGGCTCAGGCAGCAGAACCTCGCTATCGCTTCGCTATGGCGGGGTCTCTCCCCTTTGCGGACGCGCCGAAGCTCCAAGAGCAACGGGCGGTCGCCGGCTACGTCGGACCATTCTGCTGCTTTCTAGCCCGCAATGGGGTCTTCGATTCTCCCAGCGTGTGATTGCTGCGGGCTATTCAGTTCGTTTCGCGTTGGCAACCCACTCGATTGCGAAGCGAATCATGTCGTTTGCCTCTTTGAACCCGAGCTTTTCTTTAATGTGCGCGCGATGCGTCTCGATGGTCTTAACGCTCAGATTGAGCAAACGCGCGACAGACTTGGTGTTGTGCCTTCTTCCGAGTAGCTCCAATACTTCGAGTTCTCGGTCAGAGAGTTGGTCAATCGGCGACGCTGAGCCGGTGTTCAGCGAGCGAATCGCCTTGCAGATCAGCTGTTCATTGAGACGTGGACTGACGAAAATCTTGCCCTGAAGAACTCGCCGCAGGGCAGCTAAGAAAAATTGAACGGCCTCAGCCTTCATCAGGTAACCCGAGGCCCTAGCTTTCAAGGCACGCAGTGCGTACAGAGATTCCGCATGGACAGAAAGCACCAGAATCGGCAGGTGCGGGACTTCGGCCTTCATCAGCTTTACGAGCTCGATACCGTTCGTATCGCCCAAAGAAACATCAACAATGGCCAGGTCGGGGTTGAGCAGGCGCATCTGCTCGAGGGCGAGCGGGGTGCTGTCCGCCTGACCGCAAACGGTGAAATCTGGCTGATGGGAGATCAGCTCCTGAAGTTCACTGCGAAAGAGGGCATGATCATCCACGATCAATATGCGCTTGGCAGAACCGGATTGGGCGGCTTCATCAGGTCTGCTCATGATCTATGATGCGCTTCGATGCCACCATTACATGACGGTAGACGGGCTAGCTCGGACGTGCGGCATATTTGGCTACCATATCCATCAACCGCAACGCATTCAGCGGCGCACGGGTGTTAACGTCATTATTGAAATAAGCAAAACCGGTTAAGCCCTTACGGCCACAACGGCGGAGATGCTCGGCCCAGGGTTCCAGCTCCCGATCGGTATAGTCATGCGACGAACCGCCCTTCAGACCGTGAAAGCGCAAATAAACGAAATCGGCCGTGACGTCCAAATGCATCGGCATGGCCCGAGAACTAACAGACACATTGGCCACCCCATAGTGTTTAAGGATACCGCTAATTTCGTCGTCTAACCATGAGCGGTGCCGAAATTCCACCGCGTGGTTAAGACGGCGTGGCAGGCGTTTCAGAAACCGAGCTAGTCGATCGGCGTCCTTCTTAAAATTCGGCGGCAATTGCCAAAGAGATGGGCCCAGGTGCGGCTCAAGCAAGCTCGCGCGCTGCAGAAGCAGTTTGAATGACCTGGCACCGGGCTTAAGTCGCTTAAAATGTGTGATAGCCTGACTGCCTTTGATTGCATAGAGAAAACCTGGAAAGGCCTGCTCGCGCCAGGTCTCAAACGTCTTTTCTTGCGGCAAGCGATAGAAGGTCGCGTTGATTTCGACCGTCGAAAACTTTGAGCCATAGAATTCGAGATGTCGCCTGGCTGGCCAGTCGTCCGGATAGAACGACTTCGCCCAACTCTTGTACATCCAGCCACTGGTTCCGACATAGATCTTTCTCGAGCTCACAATTTGTCGAAAAAAGTTCAGGCTATCGACTTACTTCTCTTGACGAAATGGGGCGGAAACCTCGTTTTTGTTCGTCAGTAGATCGCGAAATGGATGCATAGGTGGTGGCGGAAATACAGCAAAAAAGGCAGGCGAGTTTCGGGCCCGGTAGTGTCCAAATACTCGCCTTCTAGCCTTCCGCAAAAGCCGGTAGAGCGACTTTCAGTCGCTATTAGCCTGGCTTTTAGTCCTTCTCGCGCTCGACCTTTACTTTCTTCCCCGTCTGACGATCAAGGTATACTTCCTTTTTGCCTTTCTTTTCTAGGAGCTGATATCGCGGAAGATCCTGTTGAACCTGATAGTAAGTCACAATCGTCTCCTGGGGAGCTGGTTTTTCAACAACTGTTGTTCCCGGCTGCTGAACGATACTCCCGGCGTCATTGACGTAGACCACCTGGTCACTGCTGTCGCCATGCACTGTGACGGCATATACGCCCCCCCCTCTTGCTTAATCACGCGGGTAACACTCGATGGACTCGTGATGTGCGTTTCGCGGATCACCGTGGTCTGTACAGGCTGTGGCAGCGTAGTAAATTGAATTTCATCTGCTTGCGCAAGCAAACCGAGGCACAGACCAGCCCCAATTGCTACGCTTAAAGTAGTAATTGTTTTCATTGGGTCACATAGTTCCGAAATTAGAGCACAGCTTATTCATTTTTTTTTTGCGCGACGAAAACTCTCACGGAGAGGTGCTCGCTTTTCTTCATTTTTGACGTCACTGGAAACCTATTCCAACGAGTATCTGTACGGGAAGCTGGGCCTGGTGAACGGGGTGCAGGCAGCCTATGCAATCCATAACCCCTAGGAACCTATTTTGACGGCCGGGACAAGGTTCGGCCTGCGAACGATTTTGCGATATGCGGATTCTCATCTCAAACGATGACGGGATTTACAGTCCTCTGTTCTGCCAACTGAGCTACCTAGCATTAAATCGCTTATAATTAGGTACTTACAAATATTATGTACTTACAAATTGAAGGAAATATTCTTGAGTAGCTGGCGTAGCAGTTTGGAACGCTCCAGAACAGCACTACATCGCAAGTTTGCTCCAACAATAGATTCATCTTCTCTCAAAACTTTGACCGGCTTTCACAGTTAGCACGGATGATTTTCTTGTCAAAACAAGGACGAAGTTGTCTCAAATTTTCGCGTGCCGAAAGCTAGAGCCGCTATCCGCGATCTACCGCAGAGCGTTTCCGTGTTTGCGAACAAAAACGGCCGCGGGGACCAGTACTGGAGAGTGCAATAGGGAAAAGCGTTTCACCGGTGGTAAGCCTATAACCCGGGATTTTGATTCTCTCCAGGAGGCCAAACGGTGGGTGTTCGGTGACGCTCAGAAGTCGAAAGCTGAGCCTGGTTCGCTCTTGGAACTAAAGGCCAGGGCCGGGGGCGGCTGCCTTTGAGCTGACGCCAGCCCGAATCGCTGAGGCCTGTAATGCGTTTAAGCGGTTAAATGGGACCGATATGACCTCAGAGAAGCCCTTAATTATGCACTCAAGCATTCTAGGCCTAACGCAGGCGTTATTTCAGTTGCAGATGCGATCGAAAAGGCCCTTGAACGCAAAACGTCGAGGGAGAAGCATGCGACGGCTTTTTGCATAACGGATGCCATGTGTTTGAAAGCAGACAGCGCAAGGGCAGTCTTTCCTCCACTCGTTTCTGCCGCGACGATGCAGAGATCTCCGGATTGGATCCCAGAAATTGCTTGGTCTAGTGAGGGTATGCCAAAAAATCGCCCGCGAAATCCCTGTCCTGGCGCGTTCGTCAATCAATTCGAGGCGCAAAGGGCGGAAATCTAACGATTGGTCTCGTCAAACGCCGCTAAAGGGTGCGAGTTGGGGTTATGATTTTTCGGCCCTCAATGCGTCAATCCATTCCTGCTGCTCGATCAACGAATCAACGAACCATTTCATTTTCGCGATAGCTCTCGACCTGGGCTGCCGACCGAGAAAAAGCGGCCGGGTCACGCTGTGATCAGTAACCGTTGCGGCCCAACCGCCGAAGATGTCTCTGCGCCTGAGCTGAACGGTATAGCCGCGATAGGTAAAGGTCGTCACATTGCGCGCCTCCACGTAATGTTTCGCTGTCGGTCGAGGTGGCGGATTCGTATGGCGCGGATTTGGATTCAATTCCTGCCCCTGTGCAACCGCTCAGCGGTATTTTTGAAAAAGCTGTGACCGTTCCTCCCTCGCGGCTGGATACGGATATGAAATAGTGCTGCGTACAATTGTTTCGTGCCGTCTCCGGCTCATCGAATAGGCGAACGTAGAGAGTCGTCTATTCCTTTCAGTTATGAAACGATATATACTCCTAGTCTTAACGGCTCTCGGCCTGTTCGCGTTGGTTCCGAGCCAAGCCAAAGCAGACGTGGTAGTGCGATTTCCATCCAACTAACCCGCTTATTATGGGCCTCGCACCGAGGAATGGCGCTACGAACGTTTGCGCCGTCAAAGGTGGAGAGAACACGAGTGGCGCGAACACCGTTGGCATGACTATAACGACTAAGAACTGACCAATTTGCTAAAGCGCTTTTGTCGTGAATAGCTAAGACCTGTCTGCAAGGCGGACAGGTCTTCTTTTTAAACTGATGAGCCCATCGATTGGAGGAGCGGTCAACTCTAATTCCAAATTACGTTTCCGGTTTCCAGCCAAGCGCGAGCCTATCCCGTATGCTTATATTGAAACCTTTTATGACCGCCTGCGACGGCTGCGGTGCAAACTAGCTATCGTGACGCGCAAAGGCTGGCTCGAAATGAGCGCCTTGGCCTGTGGCAGGATAAAAATCCAGAACCGCCGATCGGGACCAATGGCGAACAGCCCGAAGAAAGACGCTGTAGGATTATTGGCGACTGCAAGGTAAGCGCCTAACCGCAAAAGAAGCAATCCAAAGGGATATCAGCGCGCGCATTAAACTGAACAATACGCTATGGCAGTCAATCGTAAGCTCACGGGCATCCTTAAAGGCCGCGTCATTAAAGCTGGGCGAGCCAGCCCAACGGAACTTGCGATCCTTTTCGAAGATGGTTCAACCTTGAAAGCTAAAATCTCAGAGACCATCATTTTGCAAATGCCAGAGGGAGCCCGAATCCGAGGCTTGCATGAGCAAAACGCGGATTTTGTCATCGAATGCGACGACGATAAGGTGCTCGAACTGAATCTGGCTCATCCGGGATCCTCGGTCGAAGTTCTGGGTGGGAAAAACCAGGTCGAATATTTGGGATAGCGCGCTCCGCTCTCTTTCCAGTAAGCTTCCCAAGCCAGTCTGTTCTCTTTCCGACTTTGACGACACAAAATTTGTTCTATTGACTCATGTGATTAGCAGCTATGCGGCAGGACTACCGGCCGCGCTACTTTTGGCAATCGTCGCCAGGCCAGGAGCGCAGAGCGTGTTTGCCGCCAGAGCCTTAGAGGAAGTGCTAAAGATGTTCATTTTGCTTCTGCGTTATCGCACTCCCTCCTGGTATCGAAAGTCGATGAACAGGACGGCTGTCGCATCATCCAAACCGTGAACTCACAACGCGATTCGATAAGGCCGGTTCTTTGCGATTTGGGTCCGCTGCATAAGACCAGCCGGTTCTTTCTCGGTCTCTATCTGGGAAGCGGTGCCGCGGGTTTAGCATACGGTGCGGCCAGCGCGCTTATCACTTTGTTGCTATGGATTTACTACGCCGCTCAGATCGTGCTCTTCGGCGCAGAGTTCACACAAGTTTATGTCAATACGTACGGTTCCCATATTGAGGCGGACGAACATGCGGTTAAGGTGGAGAGAACGGAGATCGAGGTGCCCACAGCGGCAGTGACGAAAAGGCGATAAGAAATATGAGTGTTGCTATCCGATCTGGATCTAAATTTGTTTCGAAGGCACCAAACCGAGGCGCAAAATTAGTGAAAATGAAACTGCTTTGATTTGCAGTAAATGCTGCATGGAGTTTCATATCAAGTGTCGTTTGGGATACGAAGTCGCCGAAACGGCCGCCTTTTTATTCGACATCGCGGTCGCACAGAATTCGTTTCAGCGCATCATTAAGGAGCACTTCGAGGTTGCAGGAGCAGAATTCTCGCGAGAAATCGTGATCGGCGATTCTTCCCTCGACAAACAGCAACAACCGGCGGTTGAGAACGTGATAATCTAATCTTTTCGACGAAGATGGAAGTTAAACCCGAAATGAGTGCCGAAGCAACAGCGTTGGCAAGATGTGACACCGGGATTGGCGGTCTCGATCATATTTTGGGTGGGGGCTTTATTCCTCAAGAACTCTATCTGATTCAGGGCGATCCAGGAGTTGGCAAAACGACTCTGGCAATGCAATTCCTTTTGGCGGGTTCCCGCAAGGGCGAATCTTGTCTTTACGTCACATTTTCGGAAACGCGCGAAGAACTTTTAGCGGTTGCGCGCTCACACGGCTGGTCACTCGATGGCATTGGTATTTTGGAACTTTCGAGTTTTGCCCAGCAGCTCGCAGCAGCGGCTGAAAACACGCTCTTCGATCCCGCAGATATTGAACTCCACGATGTCACGAAAACCGTTCTCGTTGAAGTTGAGCGCATCAAACCAGTGCGGGCCGTTTTTGATTCAATGTCCGAGCTCCGCCTTCTTTCGCAAAGTACCCTGCGATATCGCCGCCAAATCCTAGGTATTAAACAATTCCTGGCTACTCGAGCGTGTACAACTCTCTTACTGGATGACCTCACATCTGCCGATGCTAAAGATGATCGCCAACTGGAGAGCGTTTGCCACGGGGTGATCACTTTGCGTTGCCATGAGCCGCCCTACGGTGCTGAGCGTCGTCAAATAAGCATCCTGAAAATTCGGGGTAGCAGTTTTTTGGGTGGCCCACACGATTACATGATTGAGACCGGCGGCGTCAAGGTGTTCCCGAGAATTGTACCGGGGCAACATCGCCGCGATTTCGCACGCGACTGCGTATCGTGCGGGATCGAAGGCATAGACACTCTTTTGGGAGGCGGCCTGGACAGAGGGACGAGTAATTTGCTGATGGGTCCCTCTGGCACCGGAAAGTCTAGCCTTGCTATTAGCTACGCTCGCTCTGCTGCCGCCCGAGGAGAGCGAGTGGCACTATTCACTTTTGACGAAAATCTAGACCTTTATCTCGCCAAGGCAGCGTCCCTCGGCAACGATCTCCGACCTTTCATTCGCGATGGCGTTGTGCGCGCTCAGGAGGTCGATCCCGCAGAACTCATTCCTGGGCAGTTTGCCCACTGGATACTACGCTTCGTAGAGCAAGAAAACGCTCGCATGGTAATCGTCGACAGCCTGAACGGTTACAGCAAGGCGATGCAGAGCGGCATGATACTCGAGCTACAACTGCACGAGATACTTTCCTGCCTCGATCAACTCGGGATTGTGACCATCATGGTCCTCGCTCAGGCTGGTTTCCTGAATGAGATCCGCTCGCCGGTGGACCTTACCTACCTGGCCGATACGGTAATAATTCTGCGCCATTTCGAGGCAGAAGGCTCGGTTCGCCAGGCAATTTCGGTAGCCAAGAAACGCAGCGGCGGCCACGAGCATACAATTCGCGAATTTAAGGTGACTGAAAAAGGACTATGGGTGGGTAAGCCGCTGCTTAAATTCCGAGGAGTGCTTACAGGAGTTCCAGTCCTGGAATCGGGGTCCGGAGCGATGGAGGGTCGGGAAACGCAAGGCTCAGGCAACTGATGCGAGCAGACAATACTGGTGGTTCTAAAGTCGTCCTCATTTTAGCGCCGACGGGCAGAGATGCAGATCTTGCGGCTTCCGTCTTGAGGGCCGCGGAATTCGTCCCCAAGCCCTGCCAGAATGTGTCCGAACTTTCCGTGCGCCTCAGAGCAGAGGGAAGTTCTGTCGGGGCGGTGACGCTGACGGAAGAATCTTTATCCGCGCCCGCGGATTGCTCAAGCCTGACTGAGTGGTTCGAGCATCAAGAGCCGTGGTCGGACCTGCCGATCGTATTTCTTACACGCCCAGGCCGGCCGACGAGCGTCACAATGCAGCGCTTGCGGGCTCTTGGCCCTCGTGGTGCAATAACTGTGCTTGAACGGCCGGTACGTCCGGCCACGTTGCTCGGCGCACTGCGTGTCGCGCTGCAGTCGCGCGAACGCCAGTATCAGCTCCGCGATCTCCTGGAATCTCAGCGCCGCGCTGGCCTAGAACTGCAAAACGCTCGACTCGAGGCCGAAGCTGCTGATCGAGCGAAGGACCAGTTCCTGGCCGTCCTTTCGCACGAGCTTCGTACTCCGCTGAACGCCATCTTGGGCTGGACCTATCTAATGCGGGATTCGCGAAACGATGAGTCCCTTATACGGCAAGGAGTGGAGGTGCTGCAACGTAATACCGAGACCCTTATTGAACTCATCTCAGACCTCCTGGATACCTCCCGAATTGTTAGCGGGACTCTCACATTGGACTTCCAAGAGGTCGATTTGAAGCAGATCGTTAGTGGGAGCGTCGATACGCTGCGAGTGGAGGCGGCCGAGAAAGGCATCGCCCTGGAGAGTTTTGTAGAAGTCCCAGAGGAGCTCGGCTGTAGGGTTCGGGGAGACGGGGCAAGGCTGCATCAAATTCTAGCTAACCTCCTGAGTAACGCCCTCAAATTTACGCCTAGAGGGGGCTCGGTGAGCGTGCAGTTAAGGAAAGCTCAAGCAAGCGCAATCGTTGTGGTCAAAGACACGGGCAAGGGGATATCAACAGAGTTTCTTCCCCATATTTTTAAACGGTTCTACCAAGATGAAGAGGGTTCCCGAGAAAATCGCGGGTTGGGACTAGGCTTGGCTATCTGCAAGCATCTTGTCGAGTTGCACGGCGGTTCAATCAGCGCCGAAAGCGAGGGACCAGGCCGCGGTGCTGTGATCAAGGTCGAATTGCCGGTCATTGCATCCAAGCATCGCACTAGCGCCGAACGTCCCGAAGCGCGTGCCCTTACGATAGAGGAAAGGATGCCTGATCCTCGACTTAAAAGCATCAAGGTGGTGGCTGTAGATGATAACGCGGACTCGCGAGAGCTCCTGAGAGCCCTTCTGGAACACAGCGGTGCTGAGGCCACCCTGGTGAGTTCGGGACAAGAAGCGCTTGCGGCAATCAAGAACGTTTACCCGGATGTTCTAATTTGCGATCTGGCAATGCCCGAAATGGACGGCTACGAACTCCTAGAGAATGTCCGAGGCCTTGAACCAGAGCTTGGACTGCTGCCTGTGATTGCTTTTACGGCTGCAGCTCGTAACGAAGATCGGGCCCGTACCGGGCGGGCCGGTTTCCAGGCACATCTCGCCAAACCGGTCGACCCTAGCGAACTTGTCACGACAATCTTGAAGCTGACCAGAGTGCACGCCGGCTAACGCAGCCGCTCACAGTTCAACGTCGACCTGGAAGCTGCTTTAAAGAAGATCGATGTATCGCGTGGGCCACAAGCAACGGTTGGCACGGATTTGGTTCAAATCGTTTGCAAAGAAATTCGAAAATCTTGCGACAACCGCGAGGTGATGCGCTATGAGGGCTGATTCCGTTGGGCAGCATATTGAAAGGGGGTAAGCGTCACGCCTAGCACCTCTGTTCGAGTCGGCGGAAATGTTGTAGGAGGATTCTATGACATTTGCGGCGGAGGAGCCCGGACAAATCTTGAGTCAGGACGCGCAGGGTCGTGTGCTGGTATCGCGAGAACGTCGACAGTCGCTGTTGGAGGAGTACGACCGCAGCGGGATGAGCGGGACAAAGTTTGCGCAGTACGTCGGGATCAAATACTCAACTCTAGCATACTGGCTCCAAAGCCGGCGTCGCCATCGCCAGAAGGAAAAGTCGTTAGTAAAAGCCGGTACGGACATAGAACCGGGCAGGAGCAATGGGGCGTGGATTGAAGCGGTGGTTGAGAACGCTTCAGGGCTTCGCGTGCCGGCAGGAGCCTTAAGGATTTACTTTGCAGGAGGGGCCTACTGTCAGATCAGCAGCGCAGGTGAAGCGGCGTTGGCTGCGGAGTTGCCTGGGCGGCTCGGCGCAAAGCGATGATCAGCTTCAGCGGGAGCCTGAGGATATTTTTGTTGGTGGAGCGCTGCGACATGCGCAAGGGCTTCAACGGTCTTTACGGGTTGGTGAGTAGCAGTTTTGGAGAGGATCCTCGCAGCGGAGCGCTCTACGTGTTTTGTAACCGGCGCCATACTCGGATCAAGGTGCTCTACTTTGACGGGACTGGCTTATGGGTTTTGAGCAAACGGCTGGAACGGGGCACGTTTAGTTGGCCCAAGCCGAGCCAGGTAGAAAGTCCGACGTTGAAGCTAACTCCGGAAGCCTTCGCGATGCTTACCGATGGAGTGGACTTGCGGGGGGCAAAATTACGTCCCTGGTATGAACGGGAATAGAGGAAAAAAACTCGATTTATTTCGAGGAAAAAGGTCGCTATTTTCGCGGAGATTTGACACTATAACTAACAGTGTCAGAGGACGTTACACTCCAGGAAATTATCGCTCAAAAGGAGGCTAGAGAACCGGCTACTCCAGGCCGAGAACGAGCGACAGAGTCAGGAGATCAAGCTGCTCAAGCAAAAGATCGATTTACTCATCCGACGCCTCCGCTGAAAAGGCGGAGGCTAGTCCCCTTGTCGAAGCTTTAAGACCAGTCCTCAAACGTCCTGACAAGAAGCAGCGCAGAGAACGCTGGCCTGAGGATCTGGCGGTCGAACCAGAAGTGATCGAGCCTGAGGAAGTCAAAGAAGATCGAGATGCGTTCCGCTGTATCGGAGAAGAAGTCACCGAAATGCTCGACTACCAGCCGGCGAAGTTTTTCCGACGCCAGATCATTCGCCGTAAGTTCGTGCGCCGAGAAGAAAGCGAACTGGCTCCGGTGATCGCTCCATTGCCCGAGAGCCTGCAGCAACGCTGTATTGCTGCACCGGGATTATTGGCACAAGTGATCGTAAGTAAATATTGCGATCATTTACCGCTCTATCGGCAGGAACATATTTACTGGGACCGGCATCAGGTCTGGTTGCCGCGCCAGAGCATGGCCCGATGGGTCCAACTAGCCAGCGAGTGGTTAAAGCCAATCTACCGGCAGATCAAAGACCAGATGATGAGCGGGCCTTACATCCAGGTGGATGAAACCCCGATCAGATACCTTGATCCCGGCAGTGGAAAGACAGGCCTGGGTTATCTCTGGGTAGCGCACCGGCCGGGTGAGGATGTGCTCTTTGAGTGGTACACGACTCGAGAGGCGAAGTGTCTGGATAAACTGATCCCGATCGACTTTAGCGGTACGATCCAATGTGACGGCTATAGCGCCTACGATCACTTCGCCAGGCATCGCGCCATCGAGGGCAGGCCGGTACTGTTAGCCGGATGCTGGGCCCATGCGCGTCGTGGCTTTTACGAAGCCCTCGATCATGCGCCCAAAGAAGCCGGTTGGATCCTGATCCAGATCAGTCATCTCTACGACATCGAAAGAAGATTACGCCACCAACAGGCTGGCTCAGCGTTGCGAGATGCTTATCGCACCAGTCAGAGCGTGCCTATTTGCAACCGGATCCGTCGGGTCCTGCAACGGTGGTACACAAGCTGATTAGTAGCGTCGGCTAACCAAAGGCTGGCCCTGAGATCGCAACGCACATTGACCCCGGCGCGGGGCGGCACGTCCCGCCCAGTGCCTTCTGGCTGGCGGCTCGCCTCCTCTCCCGGATCTGACCGGCAATGTTTCAAAAGATTTCGGCTCCGTAACAGGCTGCGCTGCCTAGAGGAACAGTGTTCGTCTCTAGCGATCCGATCCGTGTGCGGCTCTAGTGAGGAAGAAGTTCGCGCGGCGCCTCACGGTCAATCGATTCGGCCCCCGTGATTCGGAGCACCTTCCACCCATTTTTTAGGCGTGAGGTCGGCAGGTCTGTCAAAAAAAACTGCTCCGGAGAAGATCAATAGTTCGGATTAGGATTTGGCAGGTTTTGGCTTTGCTCAGACCAAGGTAGGCTGCTATGTCGACTAGCGGCATATTTCGAAATAGTACATTGCCAAGACCTTCTTGTGCACCCGCGGAAGTGCTGCGATGCGCTGCGCGAGCAGCAAGATGTCGTGGTTGCGCTGCAAGCAATCCCGGTCTCGCATGCAGGTTCGACGTTGGGAAGGATTTCCCATTTTAGCCTATTGTGAACTCCGACCTTCAGATCAGGGATTTCCCAAAGCAATTTATGGCGAACGCTCGCGCCCATACTGTGCGAGTCTTTGTGAAACCGCGTTTCTCGATCGTTAACCGAACCCGTTGCTCGGGCGTTTCTGGGACGTTCTTGGGAACATCGCTAACCAACTCTATTTCTGACGTTCTGACGTCGCTTTTGGTGCACCAGCCAATTTTGACCGTCTGTCGATTCTGAGCCTTGTCTGATGGGGACCCAAGGGAAGAACCTGATAGTAAGTCTCGAAGTTTAATTAAATATCGCAGGTAAGTCGGCCGTTCTATCTGAATTCCCTTCGCTTACATACTTACCTCCAAAAGATCTGCGCGTTGGTAGCAGCCACCCTGATTCTTTCCGGGCTAGCGTATGCAGGTACGGTTAACGGTAAGGGCAACAGGATGCTCGAGAAAAGATCGAGGTGTCCGAAAACAGGTCGCCATTCGCAATAAATCGAGCTTTGAATTATAGCCAAAACTGTCTTGTTAGCTCCTCGATCGCGCTCGCCTTATTACTTGGCGTAGGCTTGCGAGGCGATTCGAGCCTGATTGAGCCGAACCCAGCGTCTACGTTGTGAACGGAATCGGCGAATCGAGTGGGTGTGACTCAAACGAACTTGCGGCGCTGGATCTATCTCAAGGCTTGCTCCACCCTTGAATTAGTTCCGAAGCCGAATGCGTGGCCAATAGCAGCAAATATTGAGCCCGCTCCCTGGCGTCTATTTCTTTTATGGCTCAGAGCTGTTTTGCTATGCCGTCGAACATCTCTGAGGTAGTCTCGGTAGCGCTCCAGATACGTCGTCCACGCCTTGAGCCGTTCCTTTTTCCTCTCTGGAACAGAACCCTGAGCCACTGCTGAGAGTTGACGCTCAATGCCTTGTTTTCTTGTGTGCCGCTCGGTATCAACTCGTCTGAGGGCTGGGTTTATTGTTCGCGGTGTCCGGTAAGGGCTTCCTGGAAGGCCTTTTATCGCCGCGGTCTGCGTCAATAGCGAAGAAACTCCGCGCGAAGTAACTCCCATGGCTGCGTCGTTAAGGCGAAGAGGTTGCGACTGTGTATCAACCAGTTGTTGCTGCATGTTCTCAGCATTCCATTCAGCGGCATCCGGTTCGCATGCGGGGTCCTTATCTGCGCGGATATCCGAGAGAAGTAAGGTTGCAATCGTCGCGCAAATTAATACTAGAATGCCAATGACTAGCGCCGCCGAGATTCGATCCGGGGGAAGTTGAGGTGCGCCTGGTTCTCTCGATTCTCTGCTACCCTCCTCGCCGGATTGCTTTCCTAATTTCAACTTCTACAACTAGCTTACGACGGACTTCAATCTTACAGCTGCATTGAAAACTGCTCACCGATGATTATGGACCGCACGATCGTAAAAGAAAGCACCAAGCGAACCCTTACCTCTAAATCAGGTAGAGCAGTAAACGCCTGCCCGCTGTAGATGAGCTAAGCTTTTCGCCCGGTGGCGCTAGTTGCCAATGCGCGCATTCCCGCGTGGCAATCTCCCTCCAAGCTTTAACGCGGGCTAATGTTTATTTCGACGCCGGCGAGCTCGACGATTTACGAACTGCCAAAACCGCTGCGTCCGGGTGTCGCCCAAATAGCAAGAAAGAACATGAATAAAAGCGGTAGTTAAGTATTCAAATGCCGTCCCAAAGATAGGTGAGCGCGATCCCTGCGAGCTGACGGTGGATCCTCCATAAAGATTTTAACACTGAGAGACCGCTCCTTACGCTTCTATCAGGGCGAAGGATGCAGCTCAAATTAAGTTTCTAGTCGAACTTGCGTGATCGAACATGAAGATAGCTCAAATCGCCCCTTTAGCTGAGAGCATCCCTCCCAAACTGTATGGCGGTACAGAACGGATCGTATCCTTTCTTACCGAGGAGCTTGTCAGTCAGAAACACGATGTCACGCTGTTTGCAAGCGCGGATTCCGAAACCAAGGCACGCCTCGTCCCTGTCTGCGAATCGGGGCTCCGATTAAGCAGCCCCCCGGTCGTCGATCCGATCGCGCACTACGTTCGGCTCTTGGAATTGGTCTTTCAGCAAGCACACGAGTTCGACGTCTTGCATTTCCATATCGATTACCTGCATTTTCCGCTAACGAGGCGGCAATTGATACCCGCCGTAACCACACTCCACGGAAAACTGACGATCCCTGATCTGGTGCCACTGTACCGAGAATATTCCGATATGCCTGTGGTCTCGATCTCGGATTCACAGCGCCAGCCTCTACCCTGGATTGGCTGGTGTGGCACGGTGTACCACGGTCTTCCGGAAGATCTTTACCATTTTCAAAGTCGACCGGGCCAGTATCTAGCGTTCCTCGGTCGCATCTGCCCGGAGAAAAGCCCAGATCGCGCAATTGAGATCGCGAAACGAACGGGCGTTCAACTTAAAATCGCGGCCAAGGTTGACGAGGTGGATGAAGCCTACTTTGAAGAAGAGATAAAGCCGCTGCTAGAGCATTCCTCATCTGTCGAATTCATTGGCGAAATCAACGAGCAGGAGAAGGATGAGTTTTTGGGCAACGCCCTTGCCTTGCTTTTTCCAATTGATTGGCCGGAGCCCTTCGGGCTTGTTTTGATCGAAGCCATGGCCTGTGGAACTCCGATCATCGCTTTCCGAAACGGCTCTGTTCCAGAAATAGTGCAGCACGGCAGAACGGGCCTCGTTGTAGAAACGCTTGAAGAGGCCACCATGGCGGTCCAAAAGATCGATTCGATAGATCGGCGGGCCTGTCGAGTTGCCTTTGAAGAGAGATTCACCGCGCGTCGAATGGCGCAGGATTACCTCGCCATCTACGAAGAAATCGGCTTTGGTAAGGGCGGAGAACCCGATGCAGGCATGCAACGGATTCGACGAGCAGCCTAGCCGGTTTGAGGATGAATACCGCGGTATCGGAAATCATAGAGATCAATGAGCAGTACTATGTTAAGGCCGAGTCCTCGCTTGCGGATCACCGCACCCATGTCCTCATGCGAGGAAACCTGTTTGCGGTTTTGGACTACAGCGGGAACATCGTTTTCGGCGAGCAAGGCCTATTTTTTCAGGAAGCCCGGCATCTTTCGAAGTTTGTTATGTCCATCCAGGGCAAGCGTCCGCTCTCACTGGGCGCGGAAGTTCGCCAAGATAATGCGATCTTATGGGTTGACCTTGCAAATCCTGACACGCGTTGGCTCGATACCGAACTTGCTCGCGGTATCGTCCATCTGAAGCGGACGAAGTTTCTGTTGGACAACACCTGTTACGAAAATTTCGAAGTTCAGAATTACAAGTGCCAAGCGGTAACGTTTGAACTGTTATTCGAGTTTGAAGCAGACTTTGCCGACATTTTCGAAGTCCGCGGGCATCAACGCTGCCGACCCGGGCGAGCTTTGGAAGCCGAGATTACGGCTAAGGCCGTTACGCTCGGATACGAAGGACTGGATGGGATTGTTCGCAGGACGACGCTTGAACCTAGCATCCCGCCGACGAGGCTTGGCCCGTCGGCGTTCTACGTCACGCTGACCTTACAGCCGCAGGGTAGAAACACCTTTTCGATTCGAGTCATCTGCGATGCGGATCGCAAGAAAAAGCCGTTACCGTATGAGAGAGCTTATCAGGAGCTCAACTTACGTGTCCGACGAAACGATGAGCGTGACGCTGACATCTCGACGTCCAATAAGCAATTCAATCATTGGCTCAATCGTTCCAAGCCGATCTCAAGATGCTGACGACGTTGACGCCAGATGGGCTTTATCCGTACGCTGGAGTCCCATGGTTCAGCACTATTTTTGGCCGCGATGGCATCATCACCGCGCTTGAATATCTCTGGCTCGAGCCCGCGATTGCGAAGGGCGTTCTTTCCAACCTGGCTGCAACGCAGGCGACAGATGTGATACCGGACCGTGACGCGGAGCCCGGTAAAATCGTTCATGAAATTCGAAAAGGGGAGTTAGCTCGAACCGGTGAGGTTCCGTTCGGGCGTTACTATGGAACGGTCGACGCTACCCCTTTGTTTATTCTTCTCGCCGCTGCCTACTTTGAACGAACCCGAGACGTGGAACTATTGAGCTCTATCTGGCCTAACATCGAGAGAGCGCTCGAATGGATCGACGAGTATGCCGACTGCGACGAAGACGGTTTTATCGAATACAATCGCTCATCTCGAAATGGACTAGCTCAGCAGGGCTGGAAGGACTCGCAGGATTCTGTGTTCCATGCCGATGGACGACTTGCTCAAGGCCCAATCGCCCTTTGCGAGGTTCAGGCGTATGTCTACGCCGCCAAGCGCGGCATCTCGGAATCAGCCGCAGCGCTTGGTCGTCGAGCGCTTGCCGAATCTCTCCAGCAGCAAGCATTCGCCTTGCGCGAACGATTCCAAGCAGCGTTCTGGTCCGAGGAAATCGGTTTATACGCGTTGGCGCTGGATGGTGCGAAAGAACCGTGTCGCGTCCGCAGCTCGAACGCGGGCCAGTGCTTGTTCACTGGCATTGCGACGTTTGAGCATGCTCAGACGGTGGCTCAAGGGTTGATCGCAAGTGATTTTTATTCCGGCTGGGGTGTGCGAACGATCGCCACCTCGGAGGCCCGTTACAATCCGATGTCGTATCATAATGGCTCCGTGTGGCCACACGATAACGCATTGATGGCCTTCGGTGTTCTTAGGTCAAAAACAAAGGACCTTGCCTGCGAAATCCTTTCTGGACTTTTGGACGCTTCCCCGTTTTTGGATTTGCATCGTCTTCCCGAGCTCTTTTGCGGTTTGCCGCGCGATGCAGGACGAGGTCCGACGCTTTATCCAGTCGCTTGCGCGCCGCAGGCTTGGGCGGCTGGCGCGGTTTTCCTGATTCTCCAATCCTGCCTCGGCCTGACAATCCGGGCCGAAGAGTCGCGGATCTATTTTTACTATCCTGCCCTGCCCAAAAGTGTTCAGCGCGTTAACCTGAGAAATCTCTGGGTTGGGAATGGATCGGTCGATCTTGACTTTGTCCGGCAAGAACACACCGTGAGCGTCGGTATCCTACGGCGCCAAGGGGACGTCGAGGTTGTCACAGTCAAATAAGCTCGTTTGCATAATCCGGAACTTGCACCCTCGAGCGAAGTGGCCGTCACTAAAACACTAAAATAAACGTACCCGGCTTCACTACTCTGGTCGGAGTTATAGGCTTGCATGGGCCGGCCGCCGCTCTGCCGAGCTCAACTTAACCTTTGCGGGCAAACTTTCCCTGGCGATGCTATGTTAAACCAGTTCTGTCCACCGCCTTGGTCACCAGTATCCTGCGGTACCGCCCCCTCTCGCCGCATTCGGATAACCCGATCTCCCGCACTAGCGAAAGTGCCCACAGGCTTCCCCTTCTTGTGAGGCCCTGTGTCCTTCGATTCTTGCTCGAACTCAGATCTACCCGAGCCAATTTGGTCTCCTTGTTGTGATTCCGGTCTTACGACCAATTGCACCTTATCCCCAGCCGCTATCGTAACCGCCAAGCGCGAGCCGACGCTCCTGCCGGTTTGGTCGAAACTCAAGCTGGCAGAAATGACATCAAATGGGCTTTCAACTTTCAGAGCCCCAGACTCCAATTCTATTAAAAAAATCTCTTCGGTCTGTTGTTCGACGCGAACCACTGTTGCTGTGAATTCTCGTTCCATGTGGCGAGTTCGATAGGTGGACGCGCTGCGGTTGTCTCATTGATGATGATCCTAGACTTTCTCAGGTCAGCTGGGACAAGACCAAACGTGCTCCGTGCCGTGGCGCGAAAGGTACTGTGGAGCCAACAAGGAAAGATAAGCCAGTGATTCACGAAAAAGAGGTCATTGTTCCACTAGATCCTGCGCAAGAGGAAAAGCCCACCCTCGTGGAACGAGAGCGAATAGAAAGGGAGCAGGCAATGAAAGGAGAGAATGGGCTCGCTATGCACGAGGAGGAAGTGGTCGCTCCATTACCCGACGAGGAGGACGAAGAGTCTGCCGAGGAAGAAGAGAGAACAGGCGACGCGAGTCGCCTGGCGGATTATTAAAGATTGACTCGAGGCGCAGCTGGCGATGATTCAAGCAGGCTTAGTCAAGCTTGAACAAGTCTTATTGCCCTACGCCCAAGATCCGACAACTGGACGAACCGTTTACGAAGCTCTGTGCGATAACCGTTTTTCTGCTACTTATTGCCCGATGAAAAGACTTGATAGTGTCGCCACGGTTCGCCGAGAAGTGATCCCTTAGGTCGGCCTGTCAATTTCCCCCACAGCAGAATCAGGATTAAGTATTACGTTTACGCCAGGGTTCCCTGAGGGCCCAACCGTGCCGGCGCCCGATTTCGCATCACTTTCAAGCCGGTAGGCTTCTATAGCGAACTTCAAACCGAGGCGAGCCGACTACTATGGAAGAAAAAAATTGTACGATAGCGGAGAACAAATCGGACACCGAGTTGATGGCCGCTTTGGTCGAGCACGATGCCGATGCGATGGAGCAAATTTATCACCGATATGAGCCGATTCTGCGGACGGTGATTCTCAGCGTCCTTCACGAAGAGGGGGACACGGACGATGTGTTGCACGATGTCTTCCTTCAACTCTGGAATCACTCGGATCGATTGGTGCCGGAGAAAGGCCTCCATGGATTTCTCGTCACGATGGCACGAAGGCGCGCGTTGGACCGGCTGCGCCGCCGCTTAGCGTATCGTCGTGCGACGGACAGATTCGAATGCGAGCTCAAGGGCGAATTCAGGAATGAACCCAGAGCGAAGGAGGTCGAACCCGCGAATAAGGATCTCTCGGAACTCCTGAAAGGGATGATCGGCGAACTACCGGACCCACAGCAAGAAGTGGTTCATCTCACCTTCTTTGAAGGGATGAGCCAGCGAGAGATTGCCGCGCGCAAAGCGATCGCGCTAGGCACGGTAAAGACACGGCTGCAACTGGCGCGGAAGAAACTCTTGCATCAACTAATGCCGGTACAAGACAAGATCTAGCCCTGATTCGGCCTGACGCTCGGCGTCAGGGCCCCGGTGGTTTCGGAGAAACGTCCTACCAAAGCTCTTTGTAGATCCTAGCTGAGTACCGATCGCGAACAAGAACAGGGGTAATGTGCGAAGTTCCGGTTACTGCGTGCCATGGGATCAAACCGTGAAGGGCTACGAGTACGAGTCGAGTAAGTTTGTGGTTCTCAAGGACGAGTATCGCCCGGTTTCCTTTTCCCGCACAGAGAAAACCGGGAGGGGCAAGTGCATGAAGCAAAAGGTCGGTTAGATGAAATGGGGAGATCCGTAACACGTTTTCGCCTCACGGTGCCCTTGTCGGTGTAAGGCGATCTCCTGACTACGGCATCGGCAAACTGTTGCGGTTATCGTCGAAGTCCTTTCCGAAGAGCTCAGGCGCGTAGAACTACAAGACGCAATTCCTCAGGGAATTGCGAACCGGCTATTTGATTGCCCAGCTCGGTCACTCGCCGAACCTCCTCCCGGAGCGCGAGCCCAACCTGACCGAAAAACAGGCTCAGTGCCTGGCTACTTACTCGTCCGTCTTCCGCATCTTAGCACGATTACTTTAAAGATTTTCATGCACGTCTCTGAGCAGCGTTTGCAGCCTTCTGCGGGCGTAGTATAACCGTGACATCACGGTCCCAATTGAGCAGTTCAGAATCTCAGCAATCTCGTGATACTGCAAGTATTCGAATTCTTTCATGACGATCACAGTGCGGTGATCAGGCGAAGTTGGGCGATGGCCTCATAAATTCGTCCTCGGATCTCTTTTCGCTGTAGTTCTTTTGCCGGATTTGGGGCGATCGAAGGTGTGGTTTGAGAACCCGGTTTACGTCGGTGGCGGCAGTCCGGTCATCGAACTCTGCGTCCGCGCAAATCCGCTTTTTGCGGAGCGAATCGATGGCACGCGTGGCGCGACGAAGTCCAACACTGGGCTTCATTTACTCGTTCTGGTCCCTGCTCTTTGTCAGGACCATCACCTTCTTTGCCGGCCTTGTCGCGATGCAGCTTCAGAACTCAGTAGTATGATCCGAACAGAGCTTGGCGCTTCCGAATTAACTTCTAAGACCTTCTTTGCCTCGAATAATCCTAACGCTTCACGAACGCTGTCTGCGTCCGGAAAATCCATTTCCACGACCAAATCAGGCGTGATGACTTGGATAGTAAAACTTTTTGGTTCGGGCACCACGTGCACCCTAGTCAGACACCGACACAGCGTGACAGCGAGATGGGTGAAATCGCGGCAGACGCCAACGCGCTCTCGAAAGGCGTCAAGTTCAGTGCGATTCGGTCGAGCTTGTTGGTAATCGAATTGCACATGGCCATGGACAAAGTAGCAGACGGCTTGAACGCGCGCCCATCCAGACGGTATTCCAGCGAACGTTTTTACGGCGTTGAAGGTCAAGCGAGGAGCCCAATAATGTTAACGGCAGCCTGAACGGGCAGACATTGACGTTCCCGCTTTTGCGGTTTCAAGGCTAATGGAGCTCGATAGGCCCGAAACATTCGACTACGGCCAGCAAGTGCTGGGGTGAGCGTGGGCGCGAGATCGCACGAGGCGATGTTTCTGGCCCGTGGAATGGCGAGAAAAAATGTTTCCCGATTACGCAGATCTGAACATTCTAAAAGTCCACATTCCATTTCACTCGCGAAGATAGATGTGAACGCCAATATCGTGACCGAACCAAAATCTATTTTCGGAGGGAATCTTATCGCGGCAATCGCCAGTCTCTTTATCCCCGGTTTAGGCCAACTGCTCCAGGGAAGACTCGTCGCAGCACTCGGTTTCTTCGTTTTCAGTGTCGGTCTATGGTTCTTTTTCCTCGGCTGGTTAGGACATATACTCGCCTGCGTGGAAGCCGCGTTTTGGAAAGGTCGAAAGTGATCGAAATTTTAGTTGATACAAAAGCAAATGATCAAAGAAGCAGAGAACAATTCTCATCTTTGCCTGCTCGGCATGCGGAGGTCGCGCTTTCTAAATGTTGGTGAAGCAACACCAAGGTCAAAATGATGAAGGCTAAATCGTTCCCAACGGAAGGGCAATAGCTCGACTTCTGTAGGTATTTTTGCGAAACTCATGAATAGTAGACTCCGTGGGCTCTTCGCTGCGCTTCTTGTCGCCGCAATTTCTCTGACGGGTTGCAACAACGCTGCAAGCCCAATATCGAAGTTGAACCGACCAAACTATGATCAGATCCACGAAAAAATGTCGAAGGACCAAGTTCAAGCCATCCTTGGTCCACCGACATCCACCAGTGCGGAAGACAAACTGATCTACAAGCGAAGGACCTGGCGCTACACCCAGGGAGACAAGTATATCAATATCACATTTAAAAACGATGAACTGGACAGCAAGGATACAAACCTAGGGACTCGATAAATTGGATTTTATTCGATTCTTCTGGTTCACTCGCTTCATCAAAGAGGCGAAGCTATTTTCAAAACCGAAATCCGACTTGAATTGAGCTTATACAAGTCCAAGTCATTTCACCCAGCTTTTCCAGCTTGAAATCGTTGGCCTGGCAAGAGTAGGTACGGGCGATAGTACTAATACATCGAAGGTACCTTTCAGGAATTGGTGGACCTGGTTACTAGCGCGGATCAGCCACGACAAGATTACCGGCCGAGACGGAGGTGTTTTTTATTCGATAAATAAAATAGAGGAATTGCCCATTCTGTCGTGGAAAGGTCAACTTTTCCATTAGAGAGTTCCTTGATGGCAGGCATACGGGATCTCAATATCTTGCAGATGGAGCCATGACTATTCCGACCGAGCCGATCGGGAGTATTCCTCGCCCTTTGAAATTGCTTGAAGCAATCAATCGGCTTGGCAGCTCGCATCCTAGTCTGGAGCCGCTTTTCGACGAAGCCATCCGGGATACGATCGAGCAGCTTGAGGCCACAGGCTCGCCGGTTGTCACCGACGGGGAGCAACGAAAGTATCAAAATTTCGCGACTTACTGCGTCGAGGGGCTGCCGAATACCGCACCGGATGGATTCAAACTGCCATTCTCGGCTGGACACACTCGCCGGTGGCCGCGGCTGACAGGTGGGCCGTTTCGCTTTCTGATGTATGGTTACGATTTTATTGACGCGGCAATGAAGTATGCGCACGTCCCGATCAAGCAGGCCGTCATTTCACCTTCGGCCCTAAGCCTTATGTATCCGGCGGAGAATCTTCCCGGCTATTCGCGAGAGGAATTCATCAAAGATTTGCTGAGCGAGCATGAAAAAGAGATCCGCGGGTGTTTTGCGAAAGGCGCGCACAATGTCCAGATCGATTTCACCGAGGGGCGCCTGGCGGTCAAGATCGACCTGTCCGGGGCGCTGCTCAACAGCTTCATCGAGCTGAACAATCTCGCGCTCAGCCGCTTTTCCGAGGAAGAGCGTAGGCATATCGGAGTTCATACCTGTCCGGGATCGGACAGGGATTCGACCCACAGCGCGGAGGTGGATTACGCCGAGCTTCTGCCGAGCCTGTTCGAGCTCCAGGCGGCGAACTTTTATATCGCGCTGGCTGGAGAACCGGATCGCACGCGCGTACTGAAGATCATCCGACAATACCTTAAGCCCGGACACCGGATCTTCATCGGAGTCGTTTCGCCCATCGATCCGCGGGTCGAAAATCCCAAAGAAATTCGCGACCGCATTCTTGAGGCAGCGCGATATATACCGGTGGAACAACTTGGAACCACAGATGACTGCGGTTTTTCACCATTCTGCGACGACACATCGACGACGCGAGAAAAGGCGTTTGAGAAGATTCGGGCGCGCGTGGAAGGAACGGCGTTGGCCGAAGAAATGATCAATGGCAGATAGAATGGAATCTGAGGACGAAACAAAAAAGCTCCGGTCCGCCGTCCTGGAGACAGCGACCAGCGTTCTTCAAATCCGGCAGCGTGCCGAGCAGGAGATTCGTCGGGCGAACGAAGTCCTCGAACGGCGCACGAGAGAGCTTGACCAGGCGCTCGTGATCATGCGCGCGACGCTGGAATCGACCACGGATGCGATCCTGGTGATTGACGAGAAAGGCAAGGTCACAGACTTTAACGAGAATTATATCGATATGTGGAAGATCCCGCGCGAGGTCCTGGAAGGCGGAATGGCAGGCGAGGTGCGGGAGCTCGCGAGCCGGAACTTCGCAGAGCCGCAACGGTTTCTCGCTCGCATCGAGGAGATTACCGACAGCAATCAGCAAAGCTTCGACCTGTTGGAGCTGAAGGACGGGCGAATATTCGAGCGGCATTCCAAAGTCCTGACCATTGAAGGACAAAGTGCGGGCCGTGTGTGGAGCTTCCGCGACGTGACCGGGCGCCATTTGGCCGAGATCACCTCTCGCCGGCTGGCGGCCATCGTCGCCTCGTCCGACGATGCGATCGTCGGAAAGGATTTGAACAGTATCGTCACCAGTTGGAATCTCGGGGCGGAGCGCATTTTCGGATACTCCGCGGACGAAATGATCGGCACGTCGATCATGCGATTGATTCCACCCGACCGCCAGGAAGAGGAAATTGAGATCCTCTCCCGCATCCGGCGCGGCGAACGCTTCGATCATTTCGAAACCATTCGTCTCGCTAAGGACGGGCGACAATTGAACGTTTCCATCACGGTATCTCCGATCAAGGATCCCGCCGGCCATGTGATCGGCGCGTCCAAGGTGGCTCGAGACATCACCGAGCGAAAGCAGGCGGAGGAGGCCCTTAAAAAAGCGATGGCGGAAGCCGACGCGGCCAACCGCGACCGGCAGCAGCTCCTCGAGAGCGAGCGGGAGGCGTGTTCACAGGCCGAGCGAGCAAGCCGCACGAAGGACGAATTTCTGGCGACGCTCAGCCACGAGCTTCGCACGCCATTGAATGCCGTACTGGGTTGGGCGAACGTCCTCCGACTCGGCAAGGCCCAGGGTGAGGAACTCGAGCAAGGGCTCGATACCATCGAAAGAAATGCCCGTATTCAGGCCCAGATTATTGAAGACCTGCTCGATATGAGCGCAATCATCTCGGGCAAGGTTCGCTTGGACGTACAGCGGGTCGATCTTCCTGCTGTCCTGAAGGAGTCTATCGAGACGCTGCGTGCTACGGCGGAGGCGAAAGGGATTCGCCTGCACACCGTGGTGGATCCCTTTGCCGGACCGATCTACGGCGATCCGAATCGCCTGCAGCAGGTTTTCTGGAATCTCCTTAGCAATGCCATCAAGTTCACTCCTAAGGGCGGAAAGGTGCAAGTGCTGCTCGAACGCGTCAACTCACAGGTGGAAGCCAGCGTCATTGATACAGGTGAAGGCATCGCAGCCGAGTTCCTGCCTTATGTTTTCGACCGGTTTCAACAGGCGGATGCGTCGACAACTCGTCGACATGGCGGACTGGGGCTCGGACTGGCTATTGTCAAGCAGTTGGTCGAACTGCATGGCGGCAACGTCCGCGTCAAAAGCGCCGGGATCGGGCAAGGGGCGACCTTTACTGTCCGTCTCCCGCTCATCGCCCTCTATTCTGAGCCAAATGAGGAACGTCGCCATCCTCTGGCTGCGCTCTGCGGGAACCGGAATACGCCGGAAGTATCCCTGGCCAATGTTCACGTGCTGGTCGTGGACGATGAGATCGATGGACGCGAGCTCGTGAAAAGGCTGCTGGAAATGGCTGGAGCAACGGTTTCGATGGCGGGCTCCGTGTCAGAGGCGATGGAGCGCGTCCTCGCGAGACGGCCGGACGTGCTTGTTTGTGACATCGGGATGCGGGGAGAAGACGGCTATTCGCTTATCCGGCGGCTGCGAGTTCTCGAGGAGAATCAAGAGAGTGCCTTGCCCGCGGTCGCGCTGACCGCATATGCGCGATCGGAGGATCGAACGAAAGCCATCCGGTCAGGTTTTCAGAATCATTTGGCAAAGCCTGTGGAACCGGCGGAGCTGCTGGCTGTAGTAAGCAGCCTGGTTGGTCGCAGGGTCACGAATCAGCCCGACGCCGATTAGCAGCGCGGCGGCCGCGTTTTTATCCTTTTTCGGCCTCCTTCTCATCGGTAAATTTACCAAGTTTTTGTGCTCGCTTCTTCCACGACGTCGCTCGATGGGCTGGCGGCAAAATCGCAACCGCCTTTCTAAAAGTTGCGGATGCAACAAAATTCGCGGTCCTTTCAGCCAGCTTGAAGATGAGGGTGCGGCGCGACCGCGAATCTCAAACAGATAGGGAAACTTTTTAATGGAATGTTACTCAGAATGGCTGGAAAAAGGGCCATTCTCTTGGCATGCCAGGGTTCGAAAACAACAATGTTCGCTACATCAGCTCACGGCAACTTGGAGCGTTCAGCCTACCGCCAGCGAGAAAAAGACAGTAGAAAAGTACATCTTTTATATTTGTATCTCATAAGATTTCTTTCTTCGCAGGTCTTTGATGTTATTTTCTCAGGACTCGGCTGCTGGCGGCCCGGCGGCAGCCGACGCAGCAGCGCTGGTGTTGGAGAAAGCGGATTTTACCAGAATTTTTTCCGCGTTTCATCAGAATTTCATCCGGTGTTTTTCTGCGGCGGGTCATGTAGCCTGCGCGCATGTCGAGGCAGGTTGAAACAACTTGAACACGTAAGCGTCGGGGTTACCAGCCGCTGATCGAATTGGTCGCGGCACAATGGCGTATTTCTGAAAAAGTGCGGGCCTGCACCGCTTTCTAAAAATTCGGACGAATTAGCTGACCTGCAGATTA
>JBAUZZ010000327.1:0-11735 GCA_049585495.1 Chthoniobacterales bacterium
AAACGACCCTACCAGATTTTCGGCCCAAGCGCGGCGAGGGCACGTTTCCCGGCAACGACTGTGCTAGGAATTTTCACTGCGCAAGCCGGCAAAGGATGTATGATATTTCGGAAAGCGCCCGTATGAAAATAGACCATTTTTTTCGCTGGCTCCTGTTACTACTACTAAGTTTCGGCGCGGGCAACGCCATCGCGACCGAGCCCAATAACGTACGGATCGAATTTGTTCATCCGGAGCGATTTTCAGATTTTCGGATTCAGGGTCGTGACGAGCGACAGTCTGCTCCGATTTTTCGCGATGAAATCTCCAACTACCTCTCGCTGGGCCTGTCCAGGCGTTTCCCTGGCGCAAAGCTAACCTTGAAATTCACCGATATCGATCTGGCCGCGCGCTTGGAGCCCTGGCGCATTAGCAAGTTCACTAATGTCCGTTTTGCACGCGACATCGGGGCTGAGCCGTTACGTTTTTACTTCGACTACACTCTGACCGATTCGAAGAACCGGGTTGTCGCCAGTGGATCAACGAGCGTCGTAGACACTGATTACATCGCTCGATACAATTATTATTCTGCCAACCAGAGGAGCCAGACTTTGTTCTACGAGAAAGTAACTCTGGCCCGATGGCTCAACTCGCTGAATCCCGCGACTGCCAGTGTCGTCGGGAAGTAGACCCTGAGAATTGTCTTTCAGTGTCACGCTATACTGGCCAAATGGGTTAGATCGAAATTCGGCTTTTTCCAGTTTAGGCAGGCAAACTTCGGCCTAACCTTCATCGGCTTGGACTCATCGTCGGTTCTCGACCGAATTGCGGGTCCTTTGCGTTTTCGGACGAATAATTTGTCTTTTAACAGGCGGGTCAATCTGCAATATTTCCATTGGGCTTTCGTCCGTATTGGATCATTCCCCTTTAACAAACCAACTACTATGATCCGGCTGGCTCGTATTTGTTTGTTAACCGGACTCGTGGGATTTATTCTCGCCCAGACCAGTTTCGGTCTATACCCGGTAAAGGGCGAGCGGACCCACGATAGCACTTCAGTGGCAGTACGGCCCGTGACGATTGTTTCGCAACCCACGGGATGCGGAATTTGGCTGAACGGCAAATATGCGGGCAAAACCCCGCTTGTGGTGCATGTCGCCGTAGACCTTGAAGGCCGATGCCTGAAGGGGCTGGAAGTTCGGGCAATCAGGCCCCCGCCCTTCACGGTTGAAGAAGTCAGGAACTTTCCGGCAGCCAGCGTCGACGGCGCAACCAGTTTTGTGCCGTCCGTGATCTGGCTCGATCTCTTTATTCAGCGCGTCTTCGTGATCCGGTAAGACGCGCAGTGGCTAGCCTGCATGGCTCCTAGCGCGGCGTAGCCGCAATGAGTAACGATTTTCTCAGAAAGCGCCGGAGGCGCGCAGCATCGTAGCCTAGCCTGGGGCGCAAGCCCCAGGGTTACCGTTTTTATCGCGTCAGGTCTGTAGGACCGGCAGAAAACGTCGGACATGCGACGCTCGATAAGCATCGCATTTCTTGCGCACCCGCGCGCAACGCTGTCGCGTAGCGACGGCGGGCTGGGCCTTCAGAGCGCGACACTTTTTAAATTACAACCCAGGGCCCGCCTTCGCTTAAGCTTCGGCGCGCCCCTCTTACTTGCAAGGCCCGCGACGAAGGCCTTGCGGAGTCGGGGCTGGCACCCTGGGCTCCTATTATCTCGCGCCTCCGGCGCTAGGGAAGGCCGCATATGCCAATCGTCGCACCGCAGCTCAAAACTGAGAGATAGTTATACAAATCCTTAGAGATCTGTGAGCGATGCAGGCTCAGGCAGCAGATTTCCGCCGTCGCTGCGCTATGGCGCGACTGTTCTGTTTTTCGGACGCGCCGAAGCTCGAAGGCCACCTTCGCTCTGCGAGCTACGGCGCGTCCGCCTTTCCTCATTGGTGGCGCCATAGCGGAGCGACGGCGGAGCGAAAGTGGTCTCCGGCCAGCCCGCATAAGCGTGTGGATGTATATGAGGCGTGAGGTTTGCGGGCTAGCCGAAATTCGGCGGCGACGGAGCGCCACCCTCCAAGGCAATTTCTGGATTGCTGGTGCTATGCTCTTAGAATTTCTTCTCTAGCTGAACATAGAAAAAGCGCATGATCGGATTCGCCGATGCGGGATCGAAACCAACCGTTGTACCGGCATCGGCGAAGGGCGGTGCGGTATCGAAGAGGTTGTTGATTCCAAAAGTAAATTTTGTTCCCGCCAGCCACTTTCTCCATCCCGAGCTCGGGGCTTCAGGCTTCGGCGAGATGGCTTTCTCGCCGATGATGCGTTTACCCTCTTTGTCGTAACCCGGTTTCGCAGTCTCAGGCGTGAGCTCTGCTGGCTTTCCGAATTCATAGGAAATCTGCCAATCCAGTGTGGTCCAGCTTCCGATCGTGTGCGTCTGGGGCAACCCGCTGCTCGCGACGAATTGTGGTAACGTTTCGCCGAGCGCCTGGAAATCGTTAACATCGTGTTCAGAGTCGATGTAATTCAGCGTGAAACCGGTCTGGAACGTGTCTACGCCGAACACCGTCTTCGAGTAGAAGATGCTCGCCGTCATTTTAAAATCCGGCGCCACCGGGAAAAGCGGAGCAAGGCTATCGGTCACGTTAAGCACCTGACCGCCAGGGGTGTTCTGCTGGCTGACGTGATAAATATAGGTCGCGTCTAAAGCCACATTCAGCTTACCCCAGTCATACTCCTTCGTGACATAGCTGCCGCCGAAATCCAAGGCGTCCACGCGAACCGCGCCGAGATTTTCCAAAGGATCAATCACCGAAAGGATGTTCCCAAACGCATCGCGGGTGATGAAGCCTGGAAACTGATTCGGATTATTGATGACGAATTGCGGGTCAATCGTGTTAATGACGCTGTGCTTGGAAATCTCAACCCAGTCGAGATAGGCCGTGAAGCCGTTGGCCCAACCCCACCAACTATGCTCGGGGTCGAGGCTTCCCGGCGTCCAAACAACCCCGGCGTAATAGCTATACGCGGTTTCCGGTAGCAAATTTGGATTCCCCGAAGTTAAAAGCTCAACTTCGTACGACTTCCCATTAGGTGGCGTCGGTATCCGCGGATCCGTGATAAACGTAAACGCGGCAAGCTGGGCGCCGAACAGCTCGGTCACCGAGGGAGCGCGGAAGCCTTCCGAATAGCTCGCCCGCAAGGTTAGATCATCAAATGGTTTGTAGCGGATTGAGAATTTTGGCTTCCAAGCCCCACCAAAGGAACTGTAGTTGTCGTAACGCTCCGAAACGACGAACTCCAAGAGACGGGCGCCTGGCCAGGACCACTGACCTCCCAAGATAGGAACCGTTATCTGGCCGTACGTCGCTTTAACGTAATCTTTACCACTCGCGTTCCCCTTACCGCCCAACGCAATCACGTTATTTAATTGTTGATTCTCGTCCTTGACATCGACGTAGTCGTTGCTGCGATATTCGGCCCCTAAACCCAGGGTTACCGGTCCTGCACAAAGATCGAACAACTCCCCACCCGCGGTGACTAACCACTGGGTCAAGGAGGTTCTTGCGACATCCTCAGGACTTATTTTGACCGCGTTGATCAGAGCCTGATTCTGAGGAGTTCGGGTATTCTGATCGACGAACGGGTTGAAGAACACGCCCTCGAATCCCGGAAGCGTACCTGAAAGCGCTTCCTCGAATCCGGATTTGGACAGATTGTTCGAATTTAAAAGATCGCCGTCGGTTTCGGCATAAAGAAAGCTGCCGTCGACAAACCAGTTCTTCGGGAGGTTAAAGAGCCTGATACCGGCCACGTTCCGGACGTTTGCGATGGTCACGTCCTCTTTCCGTTGCCCAGCGCCTAATAAACGGAGACGGGTATCCAAAGCCTCGCCGGTCGGATTGAACGGATTGTTGGCTGGCGTGGTGATGAAGTCAGTACTCGTGACCGGTGACGCCGTGAAACTGTTCAACTCTTCGTTGTGCTGATATGAAAATTCATCGTAAAGCTGCAGAAACTGCAGCGGCTGATAGTTCATTTTGACATAGGTGCCATACCTCGTTTCGCGAGGGAGAATCTGAGTCCCGGGGACGGTGTTATAAAAGTTTCCGGGTCCGTTCACGACCAGGTTTGCCGGGTTCCCGTTCGAACCGGGAACTACCGAATAAAGGTTGCCAGTGGTGGTGCCAATGAAGTTACCAGCCGGTGGCGAAAAGGATAGATTATTGACCAGGTCCGGCCCGCGGAGCGAGTGATTTACGTTGTTAGAGAACCCTCGATTGTCCGCGTCGATCGGGCTATTTTCATAGTAATCGAACGTCGCGACGATGTTGAACTTCGAGTTCTCGCTAAACTGGTGCGAGATGCCTCCAACCAGGGAGACATGGTAAACCTCGTCATCTCCGCGCTGGCTGATGCCATAGTACCCCACCAGGTCCGCGCCGTTGTATTCGTCTTTCAGAATTACGTTGACAACGCCAGCAATCGCATCGGATCCATAGATTGAGCTCGCGCCGTCCTTTAGAACTTCGATTCGGTCGACTGCTGCCAGCGGAATCGAGTTCAGATCGACGAAACTCTGGAACCCGTTCTGCGGGAACGGAAAAGACGTCTGTCTCTTGCCGTCGATCAGGACCAAAGTGGAGTTGGTGCCAACGCCGTACAAGTTTACTTCCGAAGCAGAGGGCGAAAAACTCGCGCCCACGTTCACCAGCGGCGTGAAGCCCTGCAGGTTCTGGGGTAGTCTTGCTAATACCTCGGATACTGTCTGATCCCCTTGTCGGCTGATGAAGTCTCGACTTATGTTCAGAACGGGCTGAGTGCCCTCGCCAACGTGAGGGATGATGTAACCGGTCACGGTAATTCGTTGCAGCTCTCCACCTCCTGCGGTAGCTGGTGTGGCGGGCTGAGTCGCTGGAGCGGGATCCTGGGCGAAAGCCGATCCCGCAAGGGTTAAGAGGCCGATGACCCCTGTCAATGCGCTACGTATCATTGCTGGTTCTACTCCCTGGTTAAGAAATAATGGACAGAGGTTTGGACGAAATTCGGCGCGTGTTGTCAACGCCGAACTGTCAAATAATTCGTTTCAAGCTTTGTAGCTGAAAAATCTGCGTGTTTTCTTTCGGAAAATGGACGAATCGTTTTGTTGAGTTTGCCTGTTTCGCGAAAATTTCAAGCTAAATGAACCTGCGAGGATGTTGGCGTCTGCTGGGTGTAGGCTCGGCAAGCCTCGCCATTACCATTGCCGGCTTCAGCCCATCGTGGGTAGGGCGAATTCGTCCGGCGGATGCATGGCGGATGCCGGACAAATGAGCCTGCGAGGATGTTGGCGTCTGCCGGGTGTAGGCTCGCCAAGCCTCTACCATAGACCCTACCGCAACGAGCGTGCGCTCATTGTCGGAGGGCAAATGTCATTCGCTAGTGGATCACGAATGTCACCGGAAGAGTAAACGTTCCGGTTTGGTCAGGCGCGAATTTCCAATTCGATCTGACCCAGCGGGCTGCAGCGCTTGAGAGCATCGGCGGGCCCGAAGAGGGTGAAGCAGAAACGATATTTCCGCCCTGGACCTCGATCGTCACCCGGACATCACCAGCGATGTGCATCTGCAGAGCTTGCGGAGGATAGGGCGGACTGGGAGAGCGGAGAAGTCTGCCCGAACGCGCCCCAGGATGCCCTGTTCCGCCCACAACCCCATTCGGGCTTGCGTTCGGCGGGTTTGGACCGTGAGCACCGGTCGAAGGCGCAGCAGGTTTTTTCTCTTCCGTCTTCGCGGGAGTCGGTTTCGGTTTTGCGGTCTGCGCCGGTTTCGGCGGCGGGGTCGGTGTCGGGGTCGGCTCCGGAATCTCAAATTCCGGTGGCTTGTCTAGCGGCGGCGGAGTCGGCTCGGGTTCAGGTGGAGGAGTCGGTTCGGGATCCGGTGGCGTCTCCGGCTCATCGGGTTGCAGGAGCGGCGGCGCGTCGTTTGTATCCAGCTCCGTCAGCTCAATTGCTTTTTCCGGCGTCGTTACAGGTTCAGGAAACTTCCACCAATAGCCGCTCACGGCTCCGGCGCCATTTAACGCGGCAGACAACAGGATGAACCAAACCAGACGAGTGCTGTCCTTGACTCGCCCTCGCGGCAATTTCTCCTCCGGCCCCGACGGCGTCTGAGAACGCTGACTCGGCGGGGGCGCGGTCGCCTGGGAACGCTGATCAGCCATGGTAGACCTCCGTTATAGCGATAAAGACTAAGAAGTTGATCCTGGAGGCTTGGCCGCAGCGGGGGCCGCAGGCGCACCAGGGGCTGCGGGAGCACCAGGGGCTGCAGGAGCGGAAGGCTCCTGGGCGTTAGCCCTAATCTCCAGGCCGACCTTCTGGATGCCGGCTGTCCGAGCTTTATCCAGGACGAACATCACGGCGTCGTAGGTAGCATCTTTGTCCGCCCGAATGAAGATTCGGACATCTTTATTCTTATTATAGAGGTCCTGGAAGCGCGGCAGGACATCGTCCCGGGCCACCTTTTCCTTCTCAAAATAGATGTCCATCAGGGCATCAATGCTCACCATCGTGAAATCCGGTTTGGTATTCGGCTGCGCGCTGGTCGCAGTCGGAAGATTCACGTCGATCCCCTTCATGTTAATCATCGTGAGGCTCACCAGCATAAAGGAGGCGAGCAGAAAAAACATGATGTCGATCAGGGGGATGATCTCGATCCGGGCTTTTTTAATTGGTACTGGCGAAATGTTGTGGCTGCCGTGCATCTTGTTCTACACCAAGGTTATTCTTCACGCGAAGGGAGTTGAGCATCAGGATGAGATTGTGCGAAGTCGACTGTAGCTCAAACTGCAATTTCGCCAATTTCGAGTTAAAGAAGTTGAAGAAAATCAACGTAAAGATCGCGATCCCCAGACCGCAGGCGGTGGCAATGAGAGCTTCAGCGATTCCGCCACTGACCTTGGTCGGAGCCAGGTCAGCGTTCCCTACGAAAGTAAAGGAACCCATGATACCGGTTACCGTGCCCAGAAGACCCAGCAACGGCGCCAGGGTAATGGTTGTGTCCATAATCGACATAAACCGGCCGGCTCGCTGAATTTCTATTCCGGAAGCGACTTCGAGTGCGCCTTCGACGGAAGAGTGCGCGTGATTCAGGCCGTGCCAGACGGTTCGGATGATCGGGTCCTTCGACCCGCGCGCCAGGTTCATAGCCGCGGCGACATTGCCTTCTTCGAGAGCGGCATAGACCTGGTCCAGCTTGTTCGGGTTGCGGCGAGCGCGTTCGATCGTCCACCAGACCATCCGTTCGAGGATCACCGCGACGGCGACGATAAGAACAGCCAAGAGTGGATACAAGACTGGGCCGCCCTTGAAGAAGGTCTCGAAAACCGTGTTACCTTTCGCCCATTCAGGTACGAAGTGCTGCCCGGCTTGCTGCGCTTCCGCGGCCAACAGGGGAGCGAACTGAGCTAACAGAGTGACCATAATTTAATATATGAACTAGCTTATAAGGTGTTTACTTCCTGCTCTCTGATTACTACTTGAGTTGTACTCTTGGCAGGTTAACCTGGCCAGCAGGATCCTTGCCATCCCTTCCAGCTGCCCGGCCACGCCGCAGCAAGCCGCCTTTGTTAAGGGGGGAATCTGCATAGTGCAGGCCTCAATTCCGGGTACCCAAAAGCTACCCCGAAAACGTAGGCAGTCAAAGTGACTAATTTTTGCCAAACTGCAACCGATTTGTTGCGCAAATTTTCGAGCAGGCAAAATGACCTAAAAACACAAAGACAATAGGACAATTTACTTAATACCTTGCTCCAAAAACCCGATGAACGACTATTTACGGCAAAAAAGAGGAGGGCTTTAGAAAAAATTGAGCTCGCCGGCGATCCCGCTCCGGGCAGCTCGGAGATCTGCCCCTACCGAAATAATGCTGCACGCGATTTGGTAGCGTCGCATCTCCGAGGCGACTCGTCAGGCCCGCTAGCCCGCAAATCTCACGCGCCATATGCATCCACACGCTTATTGCGGGCTAGATAGCTCTTAAACCGGCACTGCGCGTCTGTCTAAGAGCCTGTTTTAAAATAAATGAATCAAAACAAACTGAGCCCTTCTCTTCAAAAAAGCAGCGGAATTTTCCGGCGGGGAATTCTGCTGCCTGAGCCTGCATCGCTCACAAATCTCTCAGGATTTGGGAGCGATGCAGGCTACAGATGCGCATCGATCTGCTGATGCAAATATTCGGTAAGCTTCTGACCGGGCAGTCGATTCACCACCTCGTTGAGAAAACCGCGCACGATCAAGCCTTTCGCCGCGTTTTCGGGAATTCCGCGGCTCTTGAGATAAAAGAGCTCCTCGGGCTCCACCTGCCCGGAGGTTGCGCCGTGGGTACAGCGGACGTCATCGGCAAGAATCTCCAGACCCGGCAACGAATTTGCCTCGGCCTCATCGCTCAGCAACAGGTTACGAACCTTCTGGTAGGCGTCTGTACGATGAGCGCCTCGCTCGACCTTGATCAGGCCGGAGAAGATAGTGCGAGCACGATTGTTTAGCGAGTTCTTGTAAAGGAGATCACTCGTGGTGTCCGGCTTCAGGTGGTCCTGCAAGGTTCTCTGGTCAAATTCCTGGTCACCGCTTGCAACGGACACGGCAAGCATGTCGCTGCGCGCGCCGGTCCCGATCATGCGGCTGACGCTCTCCAATCGCGAGTATCTCCCTCCAAAATTCATCGACAGATTCACGGCGGAGGCGTCCTTGTCGGCGACCGTCGAGTTTACCTGAACCGAGACAAAGTTTCTGCTCCAGTCTTGCACGCTAACGTAGGTCAAGGCCGCACCCGATTTCAGGACCAGGTCGTTCACCCCGCAGGCGAATCCCGAGTGGGTCGCGTCAGCTGAGACAAAATGATCCAGGAATGTTACGCGACTACTCTCTTCAGCGATGATCAAGGTGTGCGGGAAAACCGCTGCCCGATCACCTTCGACGATGTGAAAGACCTCAAACGGAAGCTCGATTTGAATTCCGCGTGGCACGTAGAGGAAGCCGCCTGATCGTACGAGCGCTTTGTGCAGAGCGGCAAATTTTTTTGCGCCCAGCCGGGCGGGCTGCGCCATGAAATGCTCACGGAGCAGCTCGGAATGCTTCGCCAGCGCCTCCTCGAGGGTGAGGAAGAGAACGCCCCGCGCTTCTAAGGTTGGATCGAAGAACTCGGCTTGAACGGCGCGCTCGTTCGCGAAAACAATTCGGCCAGAAGGTTCGGAGAATCCGCGTGCCGAGACGATTTCCGACGTACTTCCGGAATATTCGGCTGCAACTGTATACTCGTCGAGGGTCAGGTTCCTGACCGCTGAAAACCTCCAGAGTTCGTCCGTGCGCGCTGGAAGCGGTTGTGATTCGAAGTCCGCCCACGCGCTGATCTGTTGCTCTCTGAGCCAGGCAGGCAAACCGTTCTCGGCCTGCCTCAAACCGGAAAGGATCGAAGAAGGTTCGGTTGTCGTAGTTATCATGCGTTGGATATACCCTTGGCCTTGGCGGCGACAGAACGGATTGCGGTGACGGAGCACCGCCCGAGGCTCCAGCACTGAATCAGCCGACCGACCCTTCCATTTCGAGATCGATTAAGCGTTTGAGCTCGACGCTGTACTCCATGGGGAACTGGCGCACCAGGTCGTTGACGAATCCGTTGACGGCAAGGCTCATGGCCTGACCCTCGGAAAGACCGCGCTGCTGCATGTAGAAGATCTGTTCTGCGCTAATCTGACTGACCGAAGCCTCGTGCTGGGTGGAATTTCCAGTTCCGCGAACAGTGATCGCCGGATAAGTATCCGTCCGGCTATGGGCATTGATGAGAAGCGCGTCGCATTCGGTGTTGTTCTTGCAACGCTTCAAGTGCTTCGGCACGTGGACGAGTCCACGATAGGTCGCCCGGCCCTTTCCGACACTGATGCTCTTTGAGACGATATTGCTGGTGGTCTCGTCGGCTGCGTGGATCATCTTGGCGCCAGTGTCCTGATGCTGGCCGTCACTGGCCAAGGCGATGCTGATGACTTCACCCCGCGACTTCCGCCCTTTTAGGACCACACCGGGATATTTCATGGTGAGACGAGATCCAATATTGCAATCAATCCACTTTATCTCGGCCTCCTCCATCGCCAGACCTCGTTTAGTCACCAGGTTAAAGACGTTCGGCGCCCAGTTTTGAACGGTCACGTATTGAATCTTCGCTCCGGGCATGGCGACCAGCTCAACCACCGCCGAATGCAGCGTCGCGGTAGTGAACTTCGGAGCGGTGCATCCTTCCATGTACATCACCTCTGAGCCTTCGTCGGCGATGATCAGAGTTCTTTCAAACTGCCCGAAATTCTCGGCATTAATCCGGAAGTAAGCCTGGAGCGGGTGCTTCACTTTCACGCCCGGCGGCACATAGATGAAGCTCCCGCCGCTGAAGACGGCGCTGTTTAGTGCGCTAAACTTGTTGTCTGCCGTGGGAATGACCTTACCGAACCACTTCCGGAAAATCTCCGGATGATTCTTTAGTCCCTCGGTGCTACCTACAAAAATCACCCCTTGATCCGAAACAGCTTTCTTGATGTTCGAATAAACGGCCTCGCTATCAAACTGGGCCTCGACACCTGCGAGAAATTTTCGCTCACTTTCCGGGATTCCCAACCGTTCGAACGTTTGCTTAATGTTCTCGGGCACCTCCTCCCAGGTCCGTTTGGCAGCTTCGCCCGAAGCCAGGTAATATCGGATTACATCAAAATTGATCGCGTTCAGCTCAGCGCTCGCCCAATGTGTGGGGAGCGGCTTGCTGTTGAACACATGATAGGCGTTCTTCCGAAACTCTCGAATCCAATCCGGTTCCTGTTTCGCGTCGACGATGTAATCAATGGTCTGCTCGGTAAGGCCGGAACCGGCGTCCCGAGTGTGTTTGACGTCGAAGAAAAAGTCACCGATGTCCCGGTTAATTTCGATTGAAGTGTTTGGTGTGTTCATTGTTCTCCTCCTAATCACCTGGAGATAGTCCCGCCTCGGACGACGCTGACGCGACTCCTACGGGCTCGCCCCGGTCGCCCTTTAGCCAGTCATACCCTTTCGCTTCCAGTTCGAGTGCCAATTCCTTTCCGCCGCTGCGGACAATTCGGCCCTCGTGCATCACGTGCACATAATCGGGGATGATGTAGTTCAAGAGTCTTTGATAGTGCGTAATCAGTAAAATTCCGATCCCCGGGCCCCGCATCAAGTTCACGCCTTTAGCCACAACTTTGAGAGCGTCAATATCCAGCCCGCTGTCGGTTTCGTCGAGTACCGCGAACGAAGGTTCAAGCATGGCCAGTTGCAGGATTTCATTGCGTTTTTTCTCGCCCCCAGAAAAACCCTCATTCACCGACCGGGCCGTGAATTCCCGCTTGATGTCGAGCAGGTCCATTTTTTCGTAGAGACAGTGATAGAAGTCGGTGGCGTCCAACTCTTCCCCCTCTGGTAGTCGCGCTTGCAGAGCGGCGCGTAAAAAGTTGGCGTTGCTCACGCCTGGGATTTCCATGGGGTACTGAAACGCCATAAATAGTCCCTTGCGGGCGCGTTCATCCGCTTCCATCTCCAAGACACTTTCGCCGTCCATGACGATGTCGCCTGAGGTGACCTCGTAGTCAGGATGACCTGCCATAACCTTGGCCAGGGTGCTCTTGCCAGAACCGTTGGGTCCCATGACGGCGTGGATCTCGCCTTTGCGAAACTCAAGGTTCAAACCTCGAATAATCTCCTGATCACTAACAGATACGTGTAAATC
>JBAUZZ010000328.1:0-10402 GCA_049585495.1 Chthoniobacterales bacterium
TGCTTACCTTGCCGCGCGTACGCCGCGGCTAACAAGCCCATTTCCAGCGGAAACCGCGTACGGTGAAGGCACTCTGCGGTGGCATCGTAATCTTGCTGCTGGAAGTGCAACAGTCCCTTGTAAAATAGTGCTTCCGGATAGTCGCGATCCAAGTCAAACGATTTTTCGAGATGCTCGGCAGCTGATCGATGGTCGCCTTTGACGTAGTGCAGGTAGGCGAGCCGTGCGCAGTCGCTTGCGGACAGAGGATCCAATTCGGTAGAGCGGCGGAGCGCTGCCTCTGCTGCTTGAATGTTCCCTTGGCACAGCAAAGCCATAGCAAGGAAAAAGTGAGCGGGCGCGTGGCCGGGTTGTAGTTCCAGCGCGCGATCGTACAGCTTCAACGCTTCATCCCAACGATGCTCAAACCAGCCACGAAGTCCGCCCAGGATCGTGCACGTTTCTCCCGAGTGGGGATCGAGAGCATAGCCGCGCTCGGCATTCGCCTTGACTTCGGGATACACGTCACGCCCGGACACCACCCCGAAAAGGGAGAGAAAGCCGGCGGCCGCAGCCATGCCACTATAGGCGAGAGCGTAATCAGGAAACACGTGAGTGAGTTCCCCCAACTGCTCCAGTGCCGCGCGCAGTGTTTCAGGAGATTGTTGATGAATGAGAAATCGGGCTCGTAGGTACCTGGTATAGGCTTCGAGATCACGGACGGACGGGTGCACTCGTGCCCGTGCCACTGGCAGATCAACTCGGAGTAAACCGGCAACGGATTGTGCTATTTCCTCTTGAATTGCAAAGACATCCTTTAGGTTGCGGCGGAACACCTCTGACCAGAGGCCATGGCCAGATTCAGCCTGAATCGCCTGCGCCGAGATCCGCAGTTTTTCGCCCGCTTTCCTGACGCTTCCTTCGATGATGACATCGGCATCGAGACGCCGGCCGACTTCGCGGATATCGACGGACATCCCCTTGAACTGGAATGCCGACGACCGCGCGATTACCTTCAATCCTGCAATGCGCGTGAGCGAGTTGATGATTTCTTCGCTGATCCCGTCGCAAAAGTAGTCTTGCTCCGGTTCTGAACTCATGTTCACGAACGGCAGTACGGCAACGGACGCACCCGCTTGGACTGCAGTGCCGATTTCCCGGCGCGCGCTTCCTGGCTGTGCGTCCAACCAGCGAAAAATAGGGACGTAACTGCCGGGCCGCAGTCCAATCAGGACAGGGTCATTTCTCCCCGGACCTTCGTAATATTCCTTCAGCTTAGCTCTAAGGCGGCGAGCCTCAACCCGGACAATGGCGTCGATGTTCGGATCGTACTTGGACGTGCGGTCGAAGACCTCCATCGCGATCGAGAACTCTTTAAGACAGTCGAGATCTCCGCAAAGTGTCCGATTCACGATGTGCGTGAGGAACCGGCATAGCCGAGCTGAGGGAATGAACCTTGGGCTACCCACAATCCGCGCTAATTGCTCGCGAACAACCGTTCCTGGCACCGCGTCCACCGCAGTGTTGCCAGACATTTCTGCTGATGACGAGCGCGCCATGGGAGTCCGGCGGCGTTTGAAGCGCCCCGAATCGTGTTAAAGCCTTTGAACCGAACAGGCTACGCCCCAATCGACAGCAGGTCAACGCCACGAAAATTGCGGCGGATAGCAGACGAGCTACAAGGCCACACTCGGCGTCGAGTCAATATGTCGACACGAATCAACAAATCTCGGCACGTTAGTGCAGACCGGCAGCTTACGGCAACTTACGGCTATTCGGGGGTCCACTTGGCTACCCTGTAATAGAGTGGACAGACGATGCGAGCTGAAGAACTAGCAAAGACAATCATCGTGCTGTGCGCAACGAGACCAGTACCCAGCATCGAGAAGGAGATGGAAGCGCGTGGCATCAGAGTGCGATGGGCACCTAGTATCACGGCGGCTACTGCTTTGCTCGATTCGGCGTCCGATGGAACCGTTGTCATCACCGAACTGGCGCTCAGGGATGGCAGTTGGAGAGACTTGGTAGAAAGGGTATGGTGTACCGGAAAGCCCGTTCGACTCGCGCTCGTGAGTCCAACCCGCACCTCTGAGTTGTGGTGGGACGCACTGGAGTGCGGCGTAGAAGATATACTGCTGGCACCCTTATCGGTTTCTCGCATCTGCGAATACCTGGACATCTCTCCTTCGCGGTGAGACTCTAGTATGTAACTCCTCTTCATGTCACCTTTTGAACCATCTGATTTCACCGAAAAACTAATCCAGCGCACAGAATCTGCCCGCCGGACGCTGCGCCAATCTTCCAGCGACGAATTGCGTGCTTTAGTTCGCGAGCTTTTCCCGGATGGAACGCATCCTTGGGCGGCTGAGTTCTCAAAATTCATCGAAGAACACAGCGCAGAGCCTGCCCTTCGGGGTGAAGCAGGCGAGGGGATCAGCTTTGTTTACTACCCGCAGTCCAAGTCTGGTGTCTGGTACAGATACATTGGCAAGGCGCTGGCCGTGGGTCTGCTTGGCCAAACCGACCTGAAGCTGCTCTCCGAAATCATGCCCGTCAGGTTGCAATAGGTCCCGATGGTCCGCTAACAGTCTGTCTCAAGCTCTAGCCACCGTCTAGGCGGGTCCGCCGAGATGAAGAGGTACGTTCTCGACGACTAAGACTCGATGCTTTGCGTTCGGTTGGAACCACTACTCGGGTCTTTCTCGTTCCCGGCTGTATGGGTTGCCTAAGGAAAGATTGATTTAAGTCGTCTGTGTGAAGTCGCACAAAGCCGCAGCCCGCGGAGTTCGCCTCATCCTATTGGGAATCAATCGATCTGTTTATGGAAGGCGAACGGACGATTGTGCGAAGGACGTCATGCTGTCCGCCTGGGTCCATCGAATCTCAGTGGAGAACAGTCCAGTCGCCGTACCGACGATGAACAGGACGAATAGCAGTTCTTGATTTACGGGAATATAAAGGCGGCCGGAATCGAAGCTCTGAATTCCATTAATAGGAATGCCGGTCAGAATGGTTTTTAGGCTTTTAGTGCAGGTGGCTTGTGTGCAAGAACTAGGCAAAATGATCCTTCGCCTTAACCTAGCGGGTTCAAGGGTCGGCAATGAGACCCTTGGCCGTTCGGGGCAGAGCGCCGAGGGACGGCGCACCGAATGTTTGCCTCGGTTGGCTGTCGCGGCCGAAGCCAAATGACGCCTGGAGTCTCGCCCGGAGAAAATCGCGTGAAATTGCCAAAGTCAGCATTCAGCGTTACAGAATGGGACCGGTCTCGACAGCAAATCGTCATACCTCCTGGTCTGTATTACCGGCCAAGCCAGCAGACCGGCGCCTCCAGTACGTCAAAACGTTGTCATCGTCCACTGCGCCGACGGGACAATCAATTTTGGTCGAATAACAGGCGCACTTCCATAAATCTCGGCCAGACCTTGAAGGAATAGTGGTTCCCTTGAAGTAACAGTGGCGGAGCGACTGAACTTATGCGCTGGGGTTGCATCACGGTTCGACGATTTTTTGGAGCAGTTTCGATAGGAGTTTGCTTCTAGCGTGATCATAGTCGCTAGTTCGAGCCCCTGCACTATGGCGAAAAATCTATTAAGGCCTCTTCCCCGTTTTTAAGTCTCATTCCATTGACACTCCATTGACATAATTGCGCTCAATTTCGTTCTATTTCGTTCTATCTTGTTCCTAACTGTTCCGAGCGTAAGTCGTTCTTGCCTAGGCATTTAAGCGGACTTAAAATCCGTTTTTCCGAAAGGGAAGTGCGGGTTCGAGTCCCGCCATCGGCACGACTTAGCCGTTCCGCAATCGCCAGAGATTTGTAGAACTATAGTTCTGAATCGTGACATTTCCGTGAGGATTTTTGCCGCTGAAAGCTGGTCGGGCGAATTCGTCCTGCGAAGCGGGACAAATGAGCCTCAAGGGGCTAACAGCATTTGCGGTTTAGGCTCATGCGCCGCGGCGGATTCGCCCTACCGTCATTCCTTAGTTACGCCGACCCCGAGCACCTCATTTCAGACGGATCACTTTGCTTGCGGCTCCGCCGCGCTAGGAGCGATGCAGGCTGTATAGGGGCATTCTCTACTGCCTAGGACGATTCGAGGCCCCGTTCGTACGGCAAGGCTTGCCGAGCTGTGAAAGCTACTCGATATATCGAGACAGGCGTTCGGAGCTGCGCGGCTGTTTACGATCCTTTGTCGGCGAAATGGTCGGCAGCCTATTCCTTAACCCGCGAGAGTCTTCCCTGGCCACTTTTCTAAGCTCGGTCTCAACCTCCAGGAGAAGGCGGAAAAGACTCCTGCCCTCCGACTGATCGGACTGATTCTCTGGCGTTGTTTGTTCTGTTCCCGCTCGAAGCCGTCCACTTTGAAGCTGTTCCATGCGATTCGACCGATGAGTGAACGCCACTTTACGCTCTTTCGAAAATTTCGGCATTCAGAAAGAGCCTGATTAAGGCATCAGGGTGCGCGGTGGGACTATTTTCCGGTAGGGCCAGGTCGAAAAGCTGATCTTACCGGGCTAGAGATATTCGTCTTTATGCCTCAGGATGAATGCGTCGAGCGCCTCCTGAAGTACGTCTGCAGCGCTGGCGCGATCGATGAATCGGTCTGGATTCCGGACAAGCCACTCCCGCAGGGCACTGGTAAGAATTTTGACCAGGTGTTCGTCGTAAAGTTCGCGCTGTTTCTCCAGCCATCTGGAGTGGGCGCCGTTGAGCTCGAATCGAATTTGGCTGGAGAGACTGTCATGTCCGTTGCGTTGAACATGCTTGGAAGTTTTTTTTGTAGCGCGATTCCCCTTCGTTGATTTTGTTGGTCCCATTCCGGGCCGATCGCTGGGGGTCTGTTCCATGAGTGCGCGGACGAATCAGGCCGAAGTATACGCGGTTCAGCGAAATTTGCCCTTGGGAACCAACCTGATTACAGGGTAGGGCTGGGAATCAAAATGCTCCGGTCAACGTCTCCAAAAGAAATGAATCCAAAGCAGCGACGAGTCTGCCGATCAGATTGTATCAACTCCCCTGAAAACCGCTCTTCAGTATGCCAGCTCCGTTAAGCTGATGAAGGCGAGAATAGTTGAAACCTGGCGATCATTCGCGAATCTGTCGACTTGAATGGAAGAAGAGATTGAAGCAGGTCGGGTATTCTTGCTTTCGCCAGCAAACGTTGCAGGAAAGCGCGCAAAGATGCTGCTCAATCCGGAGGCGGGGTTCGATCTCGCGCAGCGGTTGCATTCAGGAGACGGTGTGCCGATTGGTGAAGCTTTCGCGTTTATGAGCGGGCTCTATTTCCGCGGGAAATTGGCTTACGCGCGTGCCTTTGCCCAACCGCCGGACGGGTGCACGGGTGTGCTCATCATTACGAGTAGCCGCGGGCTCGTCTCCGCCGATGCGCTGATAACCGCGGAACAGCTACGCGCATTTTCTGATGTCCCCATCGATGGCGCCGACGAACGGTACCGGCGCCCGCTGATTAGAGACGCGGCGGCGCTGGGCGCCTCGTGTTCAAATGAGTGCTCGATTGTCCTGCTCGGGAGCGTTGCCTCGAGCAAGTATCTCGACCATCTGCTGCCGATCTTCGGGGACCGGTTGATGTTCCCTAGAGAATTCGTGGGTCGCGGGGACATGAGTCGCGGCGGACTTCTTCTGCGGAGCGTGACTGCGAACCGTTTACTCACGCACATTCCGGTCGCAGGTGCAGAGCTGCGTGGCTGTCGGCCAGCCAAACTGGCACGGCTGCAAGACGCCGTAGTTCGGCGGATGCCGACTTGCGTTAAATCCAACTAATGTTTTTCGATAGTTACCGAGCCTGCTTGAATAAACTCGTGCCTGTGGTGACGGTATGCCCAATGTCCTCGATGACCGTGCCAATATCCTGAGTCGTGATCATGCCAGTATCCGTCATTCCAGTAGTGATCGTGACGGTCTTCATCGGCTTTTAGCGAAAGCGAGGTTCCGACAATCGATCCGAGGACGCAGCTGGCAAGGATTAGCGTTTTCATTCCTAGTCAAGGCGCATTGGCAACAACGAATATTCGACAAGACTGACTAATAGTCAGCCACCGGCGTGTGACAGCCAATTTCCAAGATCGCATCCGATTGAGCCTGATGGGGTGTTGGCGCGGCAGTCTAATTTCAAAGCGCTTCATATACGTCTTTGAGCAAAATTTGCAGCCTTTTGCGAGCGTAGTATAACCGTGACATCACCGTCCCAATCGAACATTCCAGAATCTCCTGTAGGTTCTCGAATTCTTTCATGACGATTACCGCGCGATGACTAGGCCAAAGTTGGGCGATCGCCTCATTGATCCGTTGTTGTCACGTTGATTCTCGCGCCCTTTCAGGGCGCGGCGCCTGGGAGGAATCGGTTCGGGGTTGAAACCCCGAGCTGAGCCCTGCAGCCCCTGCGGAGCCTGGATCGAGTCATTTCATTATTTTATTCAACGGGGACTTGGATGCTATCAGTGGCAATTTAACTTTAAGTGTGGTACCGCGGGCCAGTCCTTCGCTTTCGGCGCTGATTGAACCATTATGCAGCTCGACAAGATGCTTGCAGATTGCCAATCCTAACCGGCAGAATGCAAAACGGCGTTTCTCTCCCGGCAAGCCATGGCGCCAGCCGGCTGATGGTTCCATCGCCTCCCGCAATCACTATGCGATCGCAAGGCTCGGTGAATGCCTTTTCCCAGTCCCTCTCCTTGATCGATGTGTAGTGCACCTCGTAGCCTGCGTGTTCAAACTGACGGGTCAGTTTGCTTGCCCTAAGCATGCCGCTTCCAGCTTTCGGGTTATGGAATAATGCTATTTTCATCATCCGCCGCGCGCATTCGACTCCGACAAACCAGTTGTGCCGACCGATTCTGAGATCCGCCGATCCAGTTGACCGCGAACTGTGTTGCGCAAGTCTGGGATGCGTTTCAGATTCCAAACCATAATTCAATGCCGATTGATTCGGAATCCAGGAAACCGGTCGAATTCGTTAAGTTTGTCGAGTTAGCGTACCTGGTGGTGATACTTTGCGCCTTCGCTTGGGCGAAGGAGTTTTTGCTGCCGATCATCCTGGCGATCCTGATCAGCTTTTTATTGGCGCCGACCGTATCTCGCCTCGAACGATGGGGCTTCATCCGATCCTAGCTGTTCTCAGCGTCGTCGCGATCGCCTTCGCCATTATTGGAGTGCTATGCGCGACGGTATCGGTGCAAGCACTGGACTTAGTAAATTCCCTCCCCAAGTACCGTGCTAATATTGTGGCCAAGTGGGCGGGGCTTCAACAAGGCCCCCCGGGCCCGCTGAACCTGGCCTTCCGAAACGTTGGCGGGCTGATAGAAGACCTGAGTAAAGTCACAGCGCCTGCCGGAACCGCCCAACAACCCGAGCCAACCAAGGTTCAAATCGTTGGGGGTGCAGAAAGTGTGTTCGCGCTCGTCCGAAATAGTATGACTCCCATCGCGGGTCCCTTGGCCCAATTTGCTGTGGTTGCAGTGCTGGTGGTATTTTCACCAATCTCGACGAAGCGGTCCGAGGCATAGTTTCCCTGGCCTCTCCACCGCGTCAGGAACCGCCTCCGGAGACGATATCCCAGCGACCTCGGGCCGCTTGAAAACTGCAGAAACTGAGGTGGTAAGTATTCGTCCAAGCGTGACGATAGGGAATTTTTTGGTCGTCTTAAAACCGAACCCGTTTGCGTACGAACTTCGATCGGACCCAAAGAAATGAGGAGGCTGCGCCAAAAAAACAAATCCACTGCCGCGATGGGAAACGAACAAAGAAGTTAACATCGAAATCCAAATTCAGAGACTTAAGTTATGCTAAGTTACGCGATTATTTTCCTGGTGATCGCGATCATTGCTGGCGTTCTCGGCTTTAGCGGAATCGCTGGAACGGCTGCATGGATCGCGCATGTGTGTTTTGTCATTTTCCTCGTACTATTCATAATCTCATTGATTTTTCGAGGCAGGCCGTCCGTCTAGCTCACAAATCTCTCAGGATTTATGAGCGATGCAGGCTATGCCCGTCCTGGTTGGGAGAGTACGACCGAGCCTGATTGAGATTGCGAATATTCGAATATGAGCAAAATCGAGGACTATCCGCCGGGTTTGTAGCGCCGTAGGCGCGAGATAATAGAAGCCCAGGGCGTGAGCCCTGGGTTGGAATTTAAGAAGTGTCGCGCTCTGAAGGTGCGCAAGAAATGTGCTGCTTATCGAGGGCGCCGTACTTTCGAGGTTTTTCTGCCGGTCCTACAGACCTGACGCGATAAAAACGGTAAGCGTGCGTAAGATTCGGGCTGGAGGCCGAAGCGGTTTCGTCGTTAATTTATCCCGGGCGCTATTGAGATCGGGTTAGGCAAATTGCATTCCGATGGTTTACTAGCAGAGACGACCATGGTACTTGTGTCTTTGGAACGCAATAGATCCGCCCGGCTATGGCAGCCTCGACCGATTGGCAGAGCGTATGCTCCTTACTTGACCAGTTCTGTTTACCCGCCGCTTTAGGTCGGTTGGACAATGATGCTTTCGTCTCTTGGAACGCTTCATTTAGAGAAGAAACCGGTCTGTCGGACTTGGAGCTCAAAGATGTCAAGCTGAGCCAGCTGATCGTCCTGGAAGACGAAGAAGATAATCCTGAGAGAGAATGCGACGCGTCACCAACGGCTGTGAACTTTATTCCTTGCGTTTTAAAGCGCATGGATTCCGAGCATAAGGTGACGGGCCGCGTACTTAAGAGGGAAGACGGTTACTTCCTGGTCATGTTGAACGAGCCTTTCGCGGAGCCCGGTACTGGCGAGTTTGCGAGAGGGCGGCTGCTTGGCCAACGGGAGGAACGCGAACGGCTCTGGGAGCTGCTGCACAACTCACTCAATCCTCATCTAATCGTTGCGGTATTTGCCGCCCAGAGCGCCAAAGAAAAGTTGGAGTCCAAGGGCCTGGCTGAGGCAGCCGACTTGTCGAAAGTCACAAAGATTCTGGATCACGTGATTGAACAGACGGTTACGGCGTTAGAAATGCCTTCGGTAGAGCCTGGTGCCAAAGATTCCGCGATTTAAGCCCGAACTCCGAGGCTTCATTGAACAGGCCATTGGGGCGCTCGACCGCATACCCGATCAGTGGATCTCCATACTTCTCGCCAGCATCCCGACTTGATTGCGATCCTTTCTGATGTTTTAAAGTCAAGGAAGATCGAGAGGGAGAGGACCGGCCCGGGCGGCCGAGCCGAACTAGACGCGAATCGCCCGAACTCGAAAATGGCTGCTGCCTCATACATCTTCCAGATCGAATTGGCTGAATCCGAAGGTAGACCTTCGGCGGCATTGGCTGCGGGAAAGCTACCTGCAGTTATCGTCGAAGTCCTCCCCGAAGGGCTCAGGCACGCAGAATCGTCTGGTGGCGAGCGCGACAAAAGAGAGCGAGCCGCCGCGGAATCGGTGGCTCGAGTTGCGGCCGCCGAAGCACTGGGTGACATAATTCCGCAGGGAAGCGATCCTGCCTACTTGATTGCTCAGTTGGGCCAATTGCCCGAACTTCTCCGGGAGCGGGAGCCCAACTTGCGCAAAAGCGGCCTAAATGCCTGGCTACTCGCTCGTCCGGGCGCCGGTTCATAGCCAAGTTTGTTTATTTTCCCTGCCGCGAAGATCAGACCAGCCCGGGGTTCACATGCGAACGAGTTGTATGAAGATCTACGAAGCGAAAATTGAAGAAAACAGAAAGGAGGATCCGGCTTCGGAGCCCGACGAGGACCAGAACACCTGGCTGATTGTGGGCAAATTTGTCGAAGACGTTCCAAATTGGGAAACTGCCCAACTCGATTTTCACTCCGCCGAGATTGGAGCGGAGTTTATTGAGGGTAGCAGTTCGGGACCAAAAAGCTTTACTGTAAGAACACGTGGTGCATCACCCCTCCGGAAGGGCGACGTCATCCACGTCAATGTCCGCGAGGAGAGCGGAGCGCCACGAAGCATCCCGGGAGTTCCTTCCAAGACGGGGTAGAGAGCCTTTCTTCGAAACATCGCCCTAAAAAAACGCGAGAATTATCACTAGTGGCAGGTAAAGGGTATCTCGTTGAATAGCGGGAGGTCCCGCCGTGAGACTTATCAACGCATTTGTCGCCAACGCTGAGCAGATCGACGAAAAAGTTGATCTCTGGCACGTCGACCTGACATTTGAAGACGCATTGCCAGACGAGACTGTGGACATCGCCTTTGCCGACTTCCGGATGACAGGGATGCGCGTTATAAACGCGATCGCAACAACACGGGAAGCGGCCCTGACGATCTCGGGAAATCTTTCGTTAAAAACCGGCGACGCTTTTAGGGTCCTCTGCTTTGAGCCAAATGAAATTATCAGTCTGGAAAACAAGCAGTAAGACGGCTGCGAGAATTTTTTGCCGCTGAGGCGGTAGGGCGAATTCGTCCCGCGAAGCGTCGCGAGCGGGACA
>JBAUZZ010000329.1:0-10098 GCA_049585495.1 Chthoniobacterales bacterium
AGCCGACCGCTCTACCACTGAGCTACTCAGGAACGTCGATGGGTCAGCAAACTATAGCCGGGCAAATGTGATTCAAGTCAAAATTCGAGCATTCGAACCTACGATCCGCCGCCGGCGGATTAACAGCCGACAGCTCTACCACTGAGCTACTCAGGAACGTCGATGGGCCAGCAAACTATAGCCGGGCAAATGTGATTCAAGTCAAATTCGAGGATTCGAACCTACGATCCGCCGCGGGAGGATTAGCAGCCGACCGCTAATCTGCCCCCGGCGGATCCGTTCTACCAAAGCTCAGCCTTATTCGCAAATTTCTGAATCGCTCTGTCGTACCGCGTCGGTTCAAGCAAAGGCAGAAGCTTTGCAAAAAGCGGGTTTAGCCAGCCCTGTGTCGCGCGGACATAGAGATCGAGAGGCTCCAAATGCATCCGGAAATGGAATTTTGGATCATAGTTCAGTGGGGCACTGTGGTAGGTGTGACAGCCGTTCCGAATCGCCCACACGATCGTGTCGCGCCAGGTCAAGAAGTACAGGTGATAATCCAACGCGACGGAGTAATCGAGTCCGATGTAATTGTCCCTTAAAACCCCATCGTGAACCAAAAGGGAGGCAAACGCTACGATCCTGCCATTCAGTCGCCAAATGAGAAATCGCGCCTTGTCTCCCATGCGGCGGCCAAGCTCGGAAAGGTAGGTTTTGTTTAGTTCTTCAAACCGCAACTTCGAGCGACGGAAAACCGCCTGGTAAAACGGCAATAACTGCTCGACGAACGGCGTCACGTCAGTGATCGCCTCGACGGCGATTCCAGCTCCGCTATCCGCCTTCCGAAACTTGCGGCGAAGATTCTTTCGCATCGCATGACTGAGCCGCGTCCTGAGGTATTCCTCGAAATCCGCGAAGCCAAGCTTCAGCCCGGTCGCCGGCATGCTTGGCACTCGCGTGAAGCCGGCTGAGCGCAGTTCGTCGAGCGTTGTCCGGTACACCTTCGGAAAATCCTTGAAGACAATCAGCGCGGTTCTGAGTCTCTTCGCGATAAGGGGGAGAACTTCTTTTAGAGCCTGAGCTGTCCACTCAATCCCCCCGGTGCAGATGTCCCGCGCCAGATCTCCCTCTCCCGCGGATGAGCCTACCATCAGCATTCTCAACTTCAGGAACGAGGGGAACTGTCGCCGAACTATTTCGACGGGCCGGCGAACAAAATTCGGCGTACCCGTCATCAGATCCTGGTACACAATGAAAGCGGGCTGGACCGCGCGAGTCAACCCATCGTGGTCTTTGAGTACCAGGTAGCGATGCTGGAACTGGCTATCGAGCGCTTCATGGACGATTTCGTAATAGCGGTGATCCATCGCGTACCCACTCAGAGCCGCCGCCCAGACGGCTTCGTCCCCGGTCGGCACTCGATCCGTAACGACTACCGAGCCGAAGGAGGTCGGCAAGACCAGGACCGAAGGTGTCTCCTGGGATATCAAATCAGCGACTGCACTCGTATCCTGTGGCCCATGGGCAGAAGAAACGACACGGCTGCGTTTATCCAGAGCGGGTTGAAAGTGAAACTTCACACAAATATGTCAGTAGCTTAAAAAGGCTCACCGTTATCGTTGGATCGATCTTTGCGCAACCTAAAATCGCTTCCTTCGGAGTCGGTTTTGGCTCTTGGAAAGGCGCCGCGGCCCCCTCTCGTCTGGCTTGTAGGGCGGCTGCCCAGCCCGCAGTCGCTACGCGACAGCGTTGCGGGCGGGGTCAGCCGCCGCGGTTCTTCAGCAGAATCGAAACTCGGCCCTGCCGAAGATGGGCAGGGAGTCCAAACGTGAACTTCGGTTATTCCTGACCAAAACTCCTGATATCTTCGGGGCCGGACTTGGGCGCCACCTTCGGCTCACCCTGGACCATGATGCGGATCTGTTCGACGACCTCGGGGTTGGCAAGCGTCGTGACGTCGCCAACGTCCATGGTGTTGGAGATGGCGGCCAGCACCCGGCGCATGATTTTGCCCGAGCGCGTCTTCGGCATGTCCGGAACGATACGAACACTCTTGGGTCGGGCGATTTTGCCGATCGTAGTCTCGATCACGCGAACGACCTTGTCTTGAATGGGCTTGCCTGGCGCGAGGCCGGGCTTGAGTGCGATGTAGATCTCGGGTACCCGCCCGCGCACCTCATCCACCACTGGAACCACCGCGGCTTCCGCAACCTCATCGCAGGTGAGGCACGCGGATTCGAGTTCCTTGGTTCCAAGACGATGACCGGCCACGTTAATCACATCATCGACTCGTCCCAGGATGCGGTAGTAGCCGTCCGCGGCCTGCATCGCGCCGTCATTACAGAAGTATGGCCAGTCCCGCCAATCCTTGCTTTTCGGGTTCTTGCAGTATTTGCGGTAGTACGTTGCCAGGTACCGCTCGGGATCTCGCCAGATGGTCTGGAAAATTCCCGGCCACGGGTTGCGGATACAGATGTTTACGGCCCGCCCGGACCCCGCGGGGACCTCGTTTCCATCTTCGTCCCAAATCACGGGATAAATCCCCGGCACCGCCGGTCCCGCGCTACCGGGCTTCATGGGATTCAACGCCGGCTTGGTACTGCACAAAAAACCCCCGTTTTCGGTCTGCCACCAGGTATCTACGATCACCGCCTCTCGCTTGCCGACCACGTTATAGTACCAGCGCCACACGTCCGGCTCGATGGGCTCGCCCACGGTGGTCATGAGTTTGAATTGGTAGTTGTACTTCGTCGGTTCGTCCGGGCCCGCTTTGCGCAGCATCCGGATGGCCGTGGGTGAAGTATGGAAGATGTTAACGTTGAGCCGCTCGGCGATCCGCCAGGCGCGCCCCGCGTCCGGATATACGGGAACCCCCTCGTAAACCACGCTGGTAGCGGCTACAGCCAGGGGGCCGTACACGATATAGGAATGCCCAGTGATCCAGCCGATATCTGCCATACACCAGTAAACATCCTCGGGATGGATATCCTGGATATACTTCGAGGTTCCCGCCACGTATGCCAGATATCCACCCGTGCTATGCTGGCATCCCTTTGGGCGCCCGGTCGTCCCGCTGGTGTACATCAGGAACAGCGGCGCTTCCGCAGGCATCGACACCGGAGCAACCTTGCGGCCGGCGAATCCCTTCATGACCTCGCGAAGGTCATAGTCGCGACCTGCGACCATCGGGGTCGAGGAGGCGCTTTTGTCGCGGAGCCGCGACCACACCAGGACCTTGTCGATCTTCTGCCCGTTTCGCTCGGCGACAGCGGCCGCGATATCCGCGTTCGCCTTATGGTCGATCAGCTTCCCGCTCCGATAATAACCGTCCATCGTGATCAGCACCCGGCTTTGCGAATCCGCTACCCTGATCCCGCAAGCCTCGCCGCTGAATCCGCCGAAAACCTCAGAATGAATGACGCCAAGCCGGGCACACGCCAGCATGGTGATCGGCAGTTCCGGAACCATCGGAAGATGCAGCGTCACGCGATCACCGGTCTTGAGGCCGGCGAAATCACGCAGCATCGCCGCAAGTTCGTTGACCCGCACCCAAAGCTCCTGATATGTGATCGCGTGGTGTCCTTCATCTTCGGGTTCCGGCACGAAAATCAACGCCGTTTTGTTCCCGTATTTGGCCAGATGGCGGTCGACACAGTTGTAACAGGCGTTCAGTTTTCCTCCGACGAACCATTTCCAGAACGGCGCGTTGCTGGTGTCCAGAGTGGTGTGCCAGTACTGGTCCCAGCTCAGCATGTCGGCATATTCTTTGAAACACTCGGGGAATTTGTCGATGCTGAATCGCTCGTCGACGGACGGGTCGGTCAGATTGGCCTGTCCAATGAATTTGGCTGGAGGATAGTAGTATCCTTCCTCCTTCCAATGGACCGCAATTTGCGCCTCGCTTACATCGGCACTGGGTTTCGTGCTTGCCTGTTTTTCGTCTGACATAAAATCCTCCGGTAGGGGGTCGTCTTAGCGCTTTCGGGTGGATGCGATGACTCTACGGACCAGCGGATTGTTGGCAAGTTTACTCAACGTACGCCGGCGTCCAAACTCTACTGATTGTCGGTTCAGCCCAAATTCCGAAATTACCTTGGAGGGCGGCGCTCCCGACTTCGCAAGGCCTACGTCGCGGCTGGAGTTGGATGGCACGTACACTACTGCAGCCTTCCCGATCCAGAAGGGCGCGCCGTAGCTCCGCGGAGGCGGCCGTCGCCGCCGATTTTCGGAAGGGTTCAGCAAACATTCCGGAGATCACACCTTCGGCGCGTCCTGAGACGTTGATCGCATCGCGTCAGAGCTCCGAATTCATTAAGCGGATATCCCGGATTTAGGCCGAGGTGAAACTCGGCCCTACCGAACCGCTGTCGCTTTCTCTCCCGTTCGAAGATCGTTATCTTTGGTCTCGCGAATGAAGAGCGTCCCTATGACGAACGTCATCAGCGCGACAATGATCGGATACCAGAGGCCAGCGTAAATGTTCCCGGTCGAAACACTAATCGCCACTGCGATGAAAGGTAGAAGGCCGCCAAAAATTCCGTTCCCGATGTGGTATGGGAAAGACATCGAGGTGTAGCGAATTTGGGTTGGAAACAGCTCTACCAGGAATGCAGCAATCGGTCCGTAAACCATGGTGACATAGATAACCAGAACCCAGAGGATCAGAATGGCGCCAACGTAATTGATCTTTGACGGATCGGCCACCTTCGGATAGCCAGCCGATTTCAGCGCTGCATCCAACGCCTTTGGGTCGTAACCAGTGAGTTGGCTGGATCCGACCGAGACCGTCACGCCACCGGTCCCCTCAGCCGGTTTGCTGCTGAAAGAGAAGCTCCGTCCATTGAGATCTTGTTTTACTTTTTCAGCGTCCGGTCCGGAGCCGGAGATGGTGATAGGCGCGCTCTTCATTGCTGCGGCCAAAGCTGGGTTCACGGCTTCGGTTAACAGGTGAAATAGTGGGAAATACGTAAGGACCGCCAGCAGGCATCCCGCCATGATGATCCATTTGCGGCCGATCTTATCTGATAGCGATCCGAAAAAGAGGAAAAACGGAGTTCCCAGGACCAGCGAAATCGCAATCAGGGTGTACGATACGGCATAGTCTTTCAGGCTTAGCGCATTCTGAAGGAAGAAAAGCGCGTGGAATTGGCCGCAATACCACACCACGCCTTGGCCAGCCGTCGCGCCGAACAGTGCCAGCCAAACGTACTTGGCGTTCGGGAGCCTGAGAAAGCTATCCCGGAGCGGGTGAGCGGAACGTTTTCCCTGAGCCTTTAATTCCGCAAAAAGCGGGGTTTCCTGCAGTTTCAGCCGGATGTAGATCGAAATCCCTAATAGAATGACCGACAAAAGAAATGGGATTCGCCAACCCCAGGATTTAAAAGCATCCGCCGGCATCGACAGACGCAAGGTCATAATGACCGCCAGGGCAAGGAACAAACCCAGGGTGGCGGTGGTCTGGATCCAACTCGTGAAAAAGCCGCGTTTTCCCTGCGGCGCATGTTCGGCGACGTAAGTCGCCGCTCCGCCGTACTCGCCGCCTAAAGCCAGGCCCTGGGCAACGCGCAACAAAAAGAGGATGATTGGTGCGGCCCAGCCGATGGCGCTAAACGTCGGCAAAACTCCAACCAAGGCTGTCGATAACCCCATGACAGTAATCGTAATGAGAAAGGTATATTTTCGCCCCACCCGATCGCCGATCCGCCCAAAGAAGAGCGCGCCGAACGGCCTTACGACAAAGCCCACCCCGAAGGTCAGGAGGCTGGTCAACAACGCCGTTACTGGATTTCCGGGCGGAAAGAACAGGCCTGCGAAAAAGACGGCCAGTGTCCCGTAGATGTAGAAGTCATACCACTCAAAAACAGTACCTAACGAGGAGGCCAAGATCACCTTTCGATGCTGCGCGCGTTGCTCGCTGCCCGAAAAATCAGAAACAGAGGTTGCGGAGATGTCCATACGTTTGGGGGGAATAGATAAAGCCTGACGCGAAGCGACCTGCTGGGAGACTTAACGTCACTAAGAACCTGGAAACAGGCACATAGTTACCAGGAATCACGATGAGATTCGAATATGAGAAATGGACATTTACGTCAAGAACTCTAATGCGACAAAATCTTTGAAAGGAACTGCTGCGCTCTGTCGGTGCCTGGATTTTTGAAAAATTCTTCCTTCGGCCGGTCTTCGACAATCTGGCCCTGGTCCATAAAGATCACACGACCAGCAACCTTTCGGGCGAAGCCCATCTCATGGGTTACCACGATCATGGTCATCCCTTCCTGGGCCAATTTAACCATGACATCGAGCACCTCCTTGATCATCTCTGGATCTAAGGCGGAAGTCGGTTCATCGAAAAGCATGGCGATCGGGTCCATCGCCAAGGCACGAGCGATGGCTACCCGCTGCTGTTGACCGCCCGAGAGTTGCGCCGGGAATTTCTTTGCCTGTGCTTTCAGCCCGACCATGTCGAGCAGCCGCAGACCCTTTTCGATCGCATCTTTGCCACCGCGCTTAAGTACCTGGCACTGGGCCAAGGTTAGATTTTGGGCGACCGTAAGATGCGGAAACAGTTCAAAGTGTTGGAACACCATCCCCACGCGCGACCGAAGCTTGGGCAGGTTTGTCCGCCTATCGCCAACGGAAATACCTTCAACCCGGATCTCGCCTTCCTGAAACAGCTCAAGACCGTTCACACACTTGATCAAGGTCGATTTGCCAGACCCTGACGGGCCACAAACGACCACGACCTCTCCCTTGCTGACTTCCGTGCTGCATTGTTTCAGTACATTGAATTCCCCGTACCATTTGGAGACGTTCTTGATCGAAATCATTCGGCAGTTTTCTTCTGAAGTTTGCGGACAAGCGTCGAAGCCGTGAGACAAAATACAAAATACACCGCTCCGGCAAATAAGAGCAGCTCCACCAGGGTGCCGTCCCGATTACCCACGTTATAAGCATTACCAAAGAATTCTGCCAACCCGATCACGTAAACTAACGACGTGTCCTGGAAGAGAATGATCGCCTGGGTCAGAAGGAGCGGAATCATTCTGCGAAATGCCTGGGGAAGAACGACCAGGCGCATTGTCTGGCTACCCGTCATGCCAAGCGCAAGACCGGCTGAAGCCTGGCCTTTCGAGACGCTCTGAATGCCGGCCCGAATAATCTCCGCGTAGTAGGAGGCTTCAAAAAGAGAGAAGGCGACAAAGGCAGACAGAAGACGGATATCGAAGGAGGGGTTCCCGAAGATCCGGCTGATGATCTGCGGAACCAGCAGATAGAACCAGAGCAAAACCATTACCAATGGGATCGACCGGAATCCGCTGACGTAGACTGCCGCCAGCGTGGAAAGAATCGGGTTGGGCGAAAGCCGCATCACGGCAATCAGCGTTCCCAGCAGAATTCCGGCGATGACGGCGACGACAGTGATTTCCAGCGTAAGCAGCATGCCATCGCGAAGATATGGAAGAGCCCCGGGAATTGAGCTCCAGTCGAAAGAATACATCTATTGTTTGCCTCCAACGTAACCTGGCAGCCGGGTCAATTTCTCCACCAACCGCGACAGCAGCATTACGGTGACGTTGACCACCCCGTAGAGCACCGTGACCGCAATAAATGATTCGTACCAGTGCGCGGTGAACTCACCAAGTTGTTGACTCTGGCGCGAGAGTTCAACCAGCCCAATCGTCGACGCAACCGCAGAATTCTTAATGATGTTTAAGAACTCGGACGTCAGGGTGGGAATAATAATCCGGTAGGCAACCGGTAAGAGAATTCGGATGTAAACCTGGCGCAGAGTCAGCCCGAGTGCTAAACCCGCAGGACGTTGCCCGGGAGGAAGCGAATTGATCCCAGACCGTACCTGTTCGGCGACTCGTGCTGCAGTAAAAGTCCCGAGGCAGAGTACTCCGGCCGCGAATTGTTGCAAACCTGGCTTTAGGCCTTGTTTAAACCAGGTCCCAAATACCGGAATGATATCGGGAAAGACGAAATACCAGAGGAAGAGTTGAACCAGCAGCGGGATATTTCGAAAGATCTCGACATAGCATGCCCCGACCTTCGACAGGATCGGATTCGGCAACGTGCGTAAGACGCCGACGATCGATCCGAGAACAAAAGCGAGGACCCAGGCCGAGACCGAAAGCAAAAGTGTCCATTGTAGACCGACCAACAGAAATCGGAAATAAGTGCCGCTCCCATCGAACGCGGGCTGCCCGAAAATGCCGAAGTCTAGGCCAGCAGCAATCGTGATCATTTCTAGGTAAAAGCTCCTGCTTTTATGCATTCAAAAGCAGAGCTTTCGCGAGCAATGTGTAAAAGCAGGAGCTTTTACCTACGCTGCTATTGATAGGCTTTGTCGTTCGGATTCTTGAACAACTGCTTCATGTCGTCGCTCATCGGCAGGTTGAGATTCAACCCCTTGGGAGGAATCGGGGACAAGAACCACTTCTGATAAAGCTTGTCTGCTTCACCCGAGGTCTCCGCCTTTGCAACTACGTCGTCGACGAGCTTTTTAAATTGGTCGTCGCCTTTTCGCATCATCATGCCGTAGGCCTCCTTGGACTGCGGAGTGCCAACGATTATCCACTCATCGGGTTGTCTCGCCTTCGCTCGCTCGCCGGCCAACAACGCGTCGTCCATCATAAAGGCGACGGCACGACCACTCTGGAGCGTAAGGAACGATTCACCGTGATCTTTGGCGCTGATGATGTTCATCCCCATATTGTTCTTTTCGTTCATCTCGCGGAGCAGGCGCTCCGAAGTTGTTCCCGCTGTCACGACCACATTCTTGCCTTTCAGGTCCGGGAAATCGTTGATCCCCGAGTCCTTTTTCACCAGCAACCGCGTTCCGATGACAAACATCGTGTCCGAGAAATCGACTTGTTGCTGGCGCTCGAGATTGTTGGTCGTAGACCCTGATTCAATGTCAATCGTCCCGTTCTGAATCAACGGAATTCGGTTCTGCGAAGTCACTGGGATTAACTTCACTTGAAGGCCAGGCAGGCTCAGCTTTTGCTTCACCGCATCGACAACCTTCATGACGAGCTCCTGCGAGTAACCAACGACCTGGTTCTTATCGTCGTAATAAGAAAACGGAATGGACGACTCGCGGTGCCCGACAGCGATAGTTTGAGAATCTTTGATTTTCTTCAAAGTACCGGTGAGCTCCTGAGCCTGTGTCGTAGCCGCCGAATTCATAAAACAGACCGTCGCAAGAAGTACGAAGAGAGTTTTCATTGAAGAGAAATTACTTATCAGACCGGCAGGAGGGAGTGCCGGCTCGCTTGGCAGAAAGCTGCGGACCGGTACTTTGAAAGTCAATCTTTTTCAACCAACTCTATCAACGCGAGACGCTACGCTGGAGCATGGCAGGAACGTGGGACGGGCGTCTCGCCCGTCTTTTCTGTTTCAAGCGTGGCGGCGAGACGCGCGTCCCTAGAGTTTAGCCAATTTTTGCTAAGCGTGCCGGCGGTGCGTTGCTCGATCAGGCTGACTTCATCGCGACATAATAAGCGTAGTTCCTTGATCAGCGGATCCTCTGGCCGGAGCGCTTTCCAGTTTTGGCCGTCAACCCGTAAGGCATCGGCAAAACTCCAGGCATCCAGTTGATCGTCTTTCACCCCACTGGGAGCTTTACGTTCTCGATAGGCTTGAGCGCTCTTCGGATTAAGGGGATAAACGATCATCCCGGCTTCCAAGAGCTGCTCGACGGCCGCTCCTTGACTGGTCTCGATGGCAAAAGGAGTTGAGCCGTAAGGTTGAAGCCTTTCGCGAAACTTTTTCCAACCTAAAGCTGAGTGTTCGATCTCAAAGTCTTCGATCACCTTACCGGCTGAATCGACGACCACCACGGAATGTTTTTGGCTAGCCCAATCCAAGCCACCAAAGGCCCGGTGTTGCCAGGGTACTGCTGATTCTTGCTCGGACTTATTCATGGTCTTCTTTTGCTGCTGGTGGGTTTGCCGTCGCTTTGCCCTGCTGCACATCGAGCTGATATAATGGCCTTCCTGAGGCTTCGTTCTATTAGATGTCGGAGCATGGGCCTCCGGCTCGCCCGGTAGTCTTCCAGTAATCCTCTCGGGATCGCCTATGCGGGACCGTGATCGAGCCGGGGCAGGACGTCCG
>JBAUZZ010000330.1:0-19848 GCA_049585495.1 Chthoniobacterales bacterium
TCCTGAACCGTTATTTCGGCCCCTATTGGTGGGTCGGCTACTCGATGTTTATTGGCAACGTTCTCATGCCGCAGCTCTTTTGGGTGCGCGCCTTTCGGAGAAATGTCTGGACCGTCTACTTCGTGGCCATGTGCGCGAACGCAGGCATGTGGTTCGAGCGCTTCGCGATCATTGCCGTGTCGCTGCATCGCGACTTTTTGCCCTCGAGCTGGCAAATGTATTATCCGACCTGGGTCGATGTGTTTACGTTCGTGGGCACAATCGGTATTTTCGTCACGCTGTTTCTGTTGTTCATAAGATTTTTGCCCATGGTGGCGATGTCTGAGGTAAAAAGCGTCCTGCCGGAGGCTGACCCGCACTATCTGCCACCTCCGGCTGAAGTTCTTGCGCCGGTAAAGGAGACGCACGCATGAGCGCTGCTGCCGCCAAAAGAAAGACCTTCGGAGTGATCGCCGAGTTTGGATCGGCGGCGGAATTATACCGGGCCGCGGAGCTAGTCCGGGATCGGGGCTATCGTTTCTGGGATGCGCATTCGCCTTTCCCGATTCACGGCATGAATCAAGCGATGGGACTCAAAAAGTCGCCGCTGGGGTACATCATTTTCTGGGGTGGCTTCCTAGGGTTCCTTACGGCCGCTTTGCTGGAGTACATTCCAACGTCGTTTCTTTTTCCACTCATTGTGCACGGCAAACCGGTGGATTTTTTTACCGTTCCGGCGTTCTTCCCGATCATGTTTGAGCTGACGATTCTGTTCGCAGGGGCCACAGCGTTTTTCGGCGTGTTCGTGATGAATCGGCTCCCGCGGCTACACCACCCGCTGTTTGATCACGCGCCTTTTGCGCGCGTAACCGACGACGCGTTTTTCATCGTCATCGAATCGGGAGATCCGAAGTTTGCCGAGGCCGGAGCTTGCGAATTTCTCGAAGACATCGGCGGGAAGGGAATAACAGTGCTCTACGAAAATGATTGAACACTTCTTGAACCGTTTGCTGCTGCGCACGCTGGGGTCCGATCCATCAGAAAGCCTACGAGCGACTTTGGGGCTCAAAAATGATCCATGATCTTGTTCTTAAGGTGGAAAGCTTCCGAGAAAGAAACTTGAGTCGTCTCCTCCTGCTCTTGCTGGGAGTGGGCGCTGCGTCTCTTCTGGCGGCATTGAGCAGCGGATTTCTCGCGCCGCCAGGGAGTGAACTTCGCCGGCAACTTGCCTTTTCCTGGCTTTTCGCCTTCCTTTACTTCTTCACGATCCTGATTGGTTGTTTGTTCTGGATCATCGTTCACCACTCGACCGACTCCGGTTGGGGAATCCTGGTGCGCCGGCAAATGGAAAATCTGGCGGCCCTGATACCTTGGCTGGCGCTGTTTTTCATCCCGTTGTTTTTGCTGCGCAATGAGATCTGGAATTGGATCCCTGCGAAAAGCCACGTCCCAATCGATCCTGCACTCAAAGCAAAGCTAGGCTATTTCGAATTGCGCGTCGCAGCCGTAACGGTGCCGTTTTTCTGGATACGGACGATCATCTATTTCTTGTTCTTTGGCTTGGCGGGAATTTATTTCCGCAGAACCTCGATTCGCCAGGACTCTGATGGAGATCCGCGCTGGTCGGTTCAGATGCGCGGCGTCTCCTTCGTATGCATTGTTTTGTTTGCGGCCTTCACGACACTTTCGTCGTTTGACTGGATTTCGTCGCCCGACTACCGCTGGGGCTCGACGATGTGGGGTGTGTACATCTTTTCTGGCGCCGCCGGAGCCGGAATGGCCTTGATCATTCTCGTCGTGCAGGGCCTCAAAAACGCCGGTTACCTCGTAAGTGTCAACCAGGAGCATTACCAGATTATGGGTAAGCTTCTTCTCACTTTCACAATTTTCTGGGCTTACATCGGGTTCGCCCAGTACATGCTGATCTGGTACGGCAACATCCCGGAAGAGACGGAATGGTTCCTGAAGCGAAACATTGAATCGTGGAATGTCTTGAGCACTGCCCTGGTCATAGGACGGTTCTTTGTCCCTTTCCTTTGCCTGCTGTTCCAGTTCACGAAGCGGGATCCAAAGCTTCTCGGCTTCATTTCTTTCTGGGTGCTGGGGATGCATCTGCTGGACATTTACGTCATTATCCTGCCCTTCCTTCAACCAGCCGGGTTTCAGATCAGGGTCCTCAACGTCTTGTGTCTTTTCGCGATCGGCCGCCCTCTGGCGTTTCTGTTCCTGCGCGCACTTGGCAATGTTTCACTGTTCCCTGCGCGAGATCCGCGCCTGCTTGAATCGGTCAGACTAAGCAATTGAAGCCATTCGTAGCGCTGGAAGCCGCTCTCAGGCCGTCCCTCGCTCCTGATAAGTTCACCGCCGGGCAGATAGGTCGCGATCATTGCCAGTGCAGAGTCTTGACTCGACTTGACTTGCCCAGAGCGATGGACAGTTCATTCCCGTCGCTGTCAACGCGCCGGAACGTTCTTCTCAGAACTCCGAAAGAAACTTGCATTATGCCACTTCTCTCTATATCGCTCAACGATATATTGTTGCGATGCTGAGAATTTCGTTGTCTCTAACGTACAAGAAAAGATCAGCACTATGAATGTGCTTCAGAGCGACCAAAAACGTTTCGGCCGGCTGGCACATTTATCATTTTGTGGATTGTTGTTTAGAGCTCACCAGAATTCGTTAACCTCCTAAAATTGCTTTAAATGGAAAAATTCATCGCCGAACTGGTCGGCACGATGTTGCTTATTATTCTCGGAGATGGCGTTGTAGCCAACGTCCTCTTAAGTAAGACAAAAGGTCAGAACTCCGGTTGGATTGTCATAGCCACCGGCTGGGCTACGGCCGTTTGCGTCGGCGTGTACGCGGTCAATCCCATTAGCGGTGGCCACATTAACCCGGCGATAACGATCGCTCTTGCGGCCATCGGGAAATTCCCTTGGTCAGGCGTGGTGCCATACATTGTGGCCCAAATGATTGGTGCATTCCTGGGTGGAGTCATTGTTTGGCTAGCCTACAAGAGACATTTCGAGGCAACGGAGAATGCCGATTTCATGCTGCTCGTCTTCTGCACAGAGCCGGCCATTCGCGATATCCCAGCAAACTTGCTGACTGAGATTATCGGTACTTTTACGCTGGTTTTCGGAGTTCTGTCGATGACTGCTCCCGGGAATCTGGGCCAAGGTCCAGGTCTGGGACCGGCACTCGGGCCGCTGGTTGTCACACTCCTGATATGGGCAATCGGTCTGTCGCTAGGCGGTCCCACGGGCTACGCCATCAATCCAGCGCGTGACCTCGGACCTCGCATTGCCCACGCGCTTTTACCAATTCCTGGCAAACGCAACTCCGATTTTGCCTACGGATGGGTTCCCGTTGTTGGGCCAATCATCGGGGGTCTTATCGGCGCTTGGGTATATGCCGTTCTGTTCGGCGGCGCTGCTCCAGCAGCCCACTAGCTTAACAAATGAATTACCTCTGATTAAAGCCCATTTGCGCAAGTTTTAGAGGGGTCCGGCGCGTCACAAATTTCACCCGGTGTTCGTGTTTTCATCGAAGGATGTTCGGCCGGTTTGAATATGAACCGCGTTTGATCCGGAAGGGCATTTGTCATCAGTCATTTGTCATTTTCTTGGGTTGGCCCTATGACCTGTTGAGGACGACCATCTAAACCAATGAAATCGGTCGTAAGTTTCATCGGCGGCATAATTTTCACACTGGTGGTGCTGGCCGGCGTCGGCCACCTTGCTGTTAAAGCAGGCATCGTGCCGGCGAACGCGGATAGCAAGCCCGTCGCCCTGGAAAGCTGGGTTGCAAACACGACGCTGGACGCCGCGCTCGAGCGCGACACTAAAGGGCTCAGGAATCCCATTCAACCGAGCGACGAGAATCTGATCACCGGCGTGCACCTCTACGCCGAAAACCGCGCGATATGTCATGGCGCATCGGACGCCAAGCCTTCGAACCCGGCTCAAGGCTTCTATATCGAGGCACCGCAGCTTGCCAAAGATGGAGTCGAAGAGGACCCCGAGGCCGCCTCGTTCTGGAAGGTGAAGCATGGAATCCGCTTCACGGCGATGCCGAGCTTTACCACCACGCTCCGGGACGAGGAGATCTGGAAAATCGCGATGTTCCTCAAGCAGACGGACAGACTCCCGCCCACAGTCGATGCCGAGTGGAAGAAAGTACTACTGCTGCCGCCAACCCGGCACCGAAATAGCTGCTAAATCCGCGCTTGGCCCAATGCGTTTATTGCAACCCATGCATCCAGCGAGATGCGCTAGCGGGAGAGCGCGCCAGGGCCGACCCGTAGGCCTTCAAACATCATAAACCGTCTTGGTTCAGACAACGCGCCCGTTCACCAGCTTAGTCATCTCGAACATCGGCACAACCTTGTTACCGTCGAATACCGCAATTAGTTTTTCGTCTGCGCGGAACCAGCCTCACAAGGGGTCTTGCACACCAATTGGTTTTGAACCATACACCATCGCCCAATGTGTCCTCTCGGCCGGGGAACTCGTAACTTCGACAACGATGTAATACATGGCCGTCGTCTGATTGAGCACTCGCGCAGCGGCAGAAGGACCATTCTGCCAAGCGTCCGTTTCGGCCAACTTCCCCTTATCGTAGACGTGAATGGCAATCCGAGCAGCGTCCACATCGGTGCCCAAATAAAACCAGTAATCGTTTCCTTTGAGTAACGTATGGCGAATCGCTCTTTGCTCCTTCACCCCCAGATCACCACCCCATTCGTCGTCCTCATGAATGGTGTAGCCCTGCTTCGCGCATGGCTCGATCGCCTCCAGAGCGCGGGAGATCGCATCGTCCACCGTCCCATAGGTTGGCGTTAGAATCGTCAAAAAGCTCAGTAGAAGAAAAAGCTGTCTCACCGAATCATTCCGTGTGATACGAACCCGGCAGCGGTGGCTGCTTCGTTTCCCGACCCTGCATAAGCTAGAACGCAACTGATGGCCGAAGCTGTATCGCCCATCGCACTGATCGGTACAAGAAGAGCCGCGAGTGACTCGATGCCGCTCGCGGCTCCTAGGAATGGGATAACTTACATGCGCAGGAAATCGAGCAAGAATCCGCCCACGAACGAACTGCGCAACAGAATCGACGCGCCGGTCGCCAGTAGCGCAACCAGGATCATCATGATTGGCGCAATGCCGACAAGTCCCAAGATGCCGAGCACCAAGCCCGCCACCCCGACAAGCGCCTGTGCACCTGCCGCAGCCAAGCTCATGGAGTGCATCAGTTGACGCACCACCTCGTTTTCTTTACCGAACGAGGTCAGCCAGACCGACTCACCGCTGGTCAAAAGCAGCGTTCCACCGTACGTGATCACGGCTATCGACATAAGCGTCATTGGCACAATTCTCAACAGGGCCAAGATACCCAGGACGATACCCGCCACGCCGGCCAGGAACTCTGCCACTATCCCTCGACTAACTCCCGCAGCCCCAACCTTACTGGTTGCACCTGCCTCATATAGAAGTTCGCTATAGCGCAACACAACGTCGGCGCCTTGGAAGAGCAGCATCGCGCCAAGCCCGATGACAGCAATCGCTGCCAGATCGTTCCGGAGCACGCCGATCATCCCCAGGATTGACAGGACCACTGCGCCACATGCTAGTAGCAGTTCGGTTGTCCAGGTCGTCTGCTCCCACTGCCTCGCCTGCTCATGAAACTGAGCGGGGGTAATGGTTTCTACCGCCATATCCATCACCTCCTTTCCAAATAAGAATACGCAATTCTATCGCAATTGCAATTCCGTCTAACAAATAATCTACCTTTTCATCAGCGCTTTCTTACACGACCCATTGGGATGTTATACTAACGTACCGTGACCGGGGCTCCTTGCGAATGGTCCACTACAGTATATCGTATAGCGATAACAATGACTTGCAATCCTGGAAAATGCACAATATCTTGAGCGGCAGCGACGGGCACGGGAAAGAGCAGGAGGCAACTATCATTAGGTCCGGCAGTCACGCCGAAGCGCGGCACCGTAGCGCCAAAGGCGATCCTGGTCCAGTGATCGGCAGCTTCGGCCATCGATGGTAGGTCGCAGGTCACTGCCCGAATTGAGAAAGCAGGGAGGCATCTCCAGCAGCGCTTAACCGTAACTAGGAATGGGCGGCGTTTTAACTACCAATCAGCAACCAGCCGCCGGGTGCCAGCCTGACGGGTCGAGGTTAAAAGAGGAATTATGTTTAACAAATTATTTAGCATCGGTTTACTAGGATGTTGTGCTTCTATCATCCTGGGTGCCAGCGGCGCCTACGCAGCGGGGCTCGGGGTCAGTAAGGAGCCGTTCGGCAAAATGTCGGACGGCACTCCAGTAGACAAATACACGTTAACGAACACCCATGGCATGACCGTCACGATCCTGACTTATGGGGGCATCGTCCAGACCATCGAGGTGCCGGACAAGAACGGAAAGCTGGCCAACGTCTCCCTGGGCTTCGACAAGCTGGAGGACTATATCAAGGACAGTCCTTACTTCGGCGCTATTATTGGTCGCTACGGTCATCGGATCGCCAAGGGCCAATTTACCGTGGACGGGAAACAATATCAGATCCCGACCAACAACGGGCCTAATGCTCTGCACGGCGGACCAAAGGGCTTCGATAAGGAGGTGTGGGCGGCCACGCCCCTTGAGAATTCAAATTGGGTTGGCGTGGAGTTGACTTATCTGTCGCCCGACGGTCAGATGGGCTTTCCCGGTAACCTGGCAGTCACGGTTCGTTACACGCTCAACAACGACAACGCACTGCGGATCGATTACTCCGCCGTGACAGACAAGGATACCATCCTGAATCTGACCAATCACACCTACTTCAATCTTGCCGGCGCCGGTCACGGCACAGTGCTCGATCAGGTTGCCATGATCAATGCTGACAAGATTACTCCAGTCGATAAGACGTTGATTCCCAACGGTGAGCTGCAGGATGTGAAGGATACGCCGTTTGATTTTACCAAGCCCACAGCGATCGGTGCCCGGATTCACTCCGACAACGAGCAGCTCAAGAACGCCGAGCCCAAGCAAGGGGGCTACGATCACAACTGGGTGTTTAACAATCCTGGAAACTTGAATGCGCTGGCGGCTCGTGTCACCGACCCGGAATCGGGCCGGACGGTGGAGATGTACACCACCGAGCCGGGGGTGCAATTCTACACTGGCAACTTTCTGGATGGGTCGCTGAAAGGGATCGGCGGGTCGACCTACGAACATTGGGGCGCGTTTACACTCGAGGCGCAGCACTACCCAGACTCACCAAATCACGCCAACTTCCCAAGCACGGAACTCAAACCGGGCGAGAAGTATTCCCAGACAACGGTCTACAAATTTTTGCCCTTGTAATCCGATGGAGGACGCCAGGCCCAATCCTGGTTCCCCGGCGCGACACATTTTGCCTCTTAAGCACAACTAACGATAAATCCCCTGGAAAAAGATCATGGAAAAGATGAACCGTTCCTCCCTGACCCCTCAAGAAGGCGTGGGACTCTCCCGCCGCGAAGCGTTGCGCCGGGCCGCCAGCGCCGCTGCGCTGCTATCGCTCTCCTCCCTCGGACTGGGCATCCCCGCCAGCGCAGAGGCTGCCGAAGGCGAGATGACCGGCAAATTTCCGAAGCATCCGCAGTGGAAATTCACTTTCGTCAATCACGTCACTACCAACCCGTTCTTGTCCCCACCAGATACGGCGCCGAAGACGCCTGCGCGCTTCTGGGCTGCAGCTATCAGTGGACCGGCTCAGAGAAATCCATCGCCACCGACATGGTCAATGCCCTGGACACGGCAGTCTCGGCCGGTGTCGACGGCATCGCGGTCTGCCTGGTTGATCCGACCGCTTTCAACGATCCAGTTGAAAAGGCCCTCAAGGCGGGGATCCCCGTGGTATCGTACAACGCCGACGCCAAAGGCAACAAACGACTCTGTTACATTGGCCAGGATCTGTTTCTCTCGGGCAAGGGCTTGGGCTAGCACATCGTTGAATTAGTGCCGGAAGGCGAAGTAGTCGGCTTCATAGCCACCCCCGGGCAACTGAACATCCAGCCGCGCTTGGACGGTGCCAAAGAAGCGATCAAGGAGTCGGGCAAGAACATCACGTTGAATGAGGTAGCTAGCGGGCCCACCCTGAACGAGGAGGTCTCCGCGGTCGAAGCCTATTACGCCGGTCATCCGAATACTAAGGGAATGTTCGCAGTGGACGCGGGCAGCACCTCAGCCGTGGCCAAGACGATGGCTGCGCACCAATTGCAGTCCAAGGGTGTTCACGCCGGCGGCTTTGATCTTTTGCCCACCACGATAGAAGCGGTAGCCAAGGGCAACCTAGACTTCACGATTTCGATCTGACAGATGCCTCAGCCAAGGAGCCGCCCAGCGTGGTGCAGAACGAAATTCAGGCACCGCGCGGCCCATAATGATAAGATTGCTCCTCGTTCTTTCGGCTCTGTTTTTGGTCCAGACGAATCTGTTCGCCTGGAAGAACGGCGAGCTTTTGATCTGGATGGATAACGACCGAGGGCGAGCTCTCGGTCCGACTACAAAGAAATTCGAGAACGATCTCGGAATCAAAGTCACGATCGACACCCCTCAAAATATTACTACTAGCTTTCCACTCGCTGCCCAAGCCGCGAAAGGTCCCGACATTGTGATTTGGGCACATGACAAAGTGGGAGAATGGGCAGATGGAGGATTGATCGCCCCGGTTGAGGTCTCGAAGGAATTTGTGACCAAATTCTTCCCGAAAGCTTGGCAGGCGGTCCGTCACCGAGACTGGCTTTGGGGATATCCCATCGCCCTGGAGACCGTGACGTTGATTTATAACAAAAAGCTTCTGGTCGGTCCTCCGCCGCGAACGCTGGCCGAACTGGTATCGATCAACCAAAAGATCAAAAAGCAACATCCCGGAATAATGACAATCCTCTGGGACTATGAGAGTCCTTACTATTCGTGGGGGATCTTGGCCAGCGCTGGCGGGTACGTTTTTGGCCAGAACGGTACAGACTACGACGTGAAGAATGTGGGCGTCGCAAATCCTGGAGCCATCGCGGCGCTGTCCAAAATCATCGGGTTGATTCATGAGGGGATCCTGCCAAAGAGCGTCTTGTACAGCAGGACCGAAGAACTCATGGGCCAAGGCAAGCTTGCCATGATGATCTCCGGTCCCTGGTCCTGGTCAAACCTGGCCAGAAGCGGGATCGATTTCGGGCTGGCACCGATGCCAGGAGTAAATGGCAAACTCGGGCGCCCTTTCGTGGGTGTATCGGCTGCCTACCTCAATCGATCAAGTCCGAATAAGGATTTAGCCAAGTACTTCCTGGAGGACTATCTTCTAACTAGCGAAGCGCTGACCGCGATGGACCAGGCGAAGCCAATCGGTGTTCCAGCGCTCATCTCACTGTATCAGAAAATGGCGAAAAGAGACAGGCTGGTACAGGAATTGAAAGTCGCTGTGGACCACGGAGAGGTAATGCCAAACATCCCTCAGATGGGCCGTTTCTTTAGCTCGGTAGGAGCAGCCCTGCAGATCGCAACGGACGGTCAAGCTTCTGCCCAGGAAGCTTTGCGCGAAGCCGCTATAAACCTGCGATACTAATAGGACGCGGGCTAAGCAAATAGCTCGGCAACAAATTCACATCTCGGAAACTCGCCGAGATTGAGTCGGCGGCCTAAGGATTTTGCGCAACATGCCGATGAACGTCAGAACCCACGCGAACAAAGCGACGTAGACCGTGATCCTAGGAATAATGTCCAAAATCTTGAGCCCTGTCGCCTTGGACAAAGCATCGGTGGCAACCGTATACATCCCAAACGGAAACACCAAGGTCCAGTACTCCGCACTGTAAACGATCGGAACTCCCGCCACGCGGTGTCGCCAAATTCCGAGAATGATCAGCAGCGGTATCCACCACGTTCCGGTAACCCAGAAGAAGAGCGTAAATCCACGGATAAAGGGTGAGAGCTCACGTAAGAAACTCCACCGATTATCCAGCATTAATAACCGTGCTCCCGCCAAGGTCGTAATCGCAAGCGCACCCATGTCGATCCACTCGCTCGGTCCAAGCGCTGCCGGCCTAATCTCCACGAACATCCAGCGATACAGATTGAGCGTGATGAAGAGGATGTAAAACATCGCCCCCAGCGAGTAAGCGCATACCGAACTGAACAGAATGAATTTCAGATATTTGCCGGCTGCGACAAAGGTTCCCAACACTGCGAGCGACTCGATTGAGACTGTCACCAACAGCCAGGATCCGTCTATGGTGTTTGCCAATTCGGGTTTTTGCCCGGCAACCGTGATGGCTGCGAAAAAGATTCGAAAGCAGGTACATCCGGGCCGAGTGGGGTGCGATCGAGACGATCCCGGTCGCCATGACTAATCCGAAATAGCCAGGGAAAAACTTGGCGACGAATGATCGCTCTGAGCACTGAGCTGGGGCTGTCATGGAAGACCGATTTCGCGCAAGCTAAATATATCGCCTTCTGACATCGATAACACCGGCCCTGGTATCTTTTACGAATCCCTAGCGTACATTTTTCCGTTTTCGGTGTGAGTCGCGTGATCTAGCCGTTTCAGGCACGAAGAATAGATCGCCAAGGCGCGTAACGGCCAGTATCTCCGGTAATAGTCGTACCTGAGGTAAAGCACTCCGGGGAAGCCCCTACCGGTCGGCAGGCTCTCGTCCCACGTACCATCCGATCTCTGACGCCCCAGCAAGTATGCAACGCCGCGGTAGATGCTAGCGCGGTCAAGCTCCGGGAAGACGCAAAGTCCCATCAACGCCCACGCGGTCTGAGATGCCGTGCTCTCAGCCTTCCCTTTTTCTCCAGGATCGAGGTACGAAGCACAGCTTTCACCCCAGCCGCCATCGTCGTTTTGATGCGCCTCCAACCATTGTCGACCACGCTGAATCCAGTCCTCATGCATACTGGTTCCGATGGCCCGTAAGCCTCTTAAGACATGGGTCGTGCCGTAAATATAGTTCACTCCCCAACGCCCGTACCAGCTTCCATCTTTTTCCTGCTTTTCCCTCAGAAAACGGAGCGCTCTGCGAACTCTTCGATGGTCGATTCCAATTCCAAATTTTGCGAAAACCTCTAAGACGCGACCCGTGATATCTGGACAACTAGGATCGAGGATGGCTTTATGATCCGCGAACGGAAGATATCGCAGCAAAGGGTTCTGAACATTTCTGTCGAACGCAGCCCAGCCCCCATCCCGGCACTGAAAATTTATGAGCCAGTCGAGACTCATCCGCATGATCGAGTCATTCGAGAAGTTTGCTGCGGTGAGGGAGAGCAACACTATCGCCGTATCGTCCACGTCCGGATAGTATGGATTTTCGAATTCAAAACTCCATCCGGAGGGTTCGACATTCGGAATGTGGACAGCCCAATCTCCTTTGACCGTAACCCTCCGCTCCGCAAGCCACTTTGCCGCTTTCTCGAGCCTCGAATCACGCGGCTCGAGACCAGACTCCGTTAATGAAATTATGCTGAGAGCTGTGTCCCAGATTGGCGACAAACACGGCTGAATGCGAAATCCGCTTAAATCGTCAAGGAACAGATTTCGAAGCGCCGCCTCGGCTTTTCGATAGATTGCGGTCTGGGTATTGTACCCTAAGCACCTCAACGCAATCAACGCCTGCAGCATCGCCGGGAAGATGGCCCCTAGGCCGCTGCAGCCTTCGCCCGTTCGAGCGAGGATCCATCGCTCAGCGGCAATGAGAGCGGCTTCCCGCGATGGGAGAGTTCGGCAGCGCTGCAGCCATTTCAGAAGCGTTAGACACCTCGAGAACAACTCATCTTTCGGTGACGCCACCTTTCGATCCGACGTGGTAAAGAGTTCTGAAATCCCGCGTGCGAAAGGAATGTTCCGGGTCGGCTTAAAATGATGGACGATCGCCAGGGGAACCAACATCGCTCTTGTCCAGGCAGAGACCGAATAGAGGTTGATTGGAAACCAGCGCGGCGCCAATACGAGCTCGACAGGTATTGCTGGAATATCCTTCCAAGGGATTTGCCCCAGGAGCGCTAAGTAGAACCGGGTATAGTACCGGGTCTTTTCAATGCCGCCGAAGCTTCGGATAAGGGTCGCCGCTTGACGCATCGGTCGATCGCCCTTCTCCATTCCAGCGAGCTTAAGCGCAAAATACGCCTTCACCGAGGGATCAATCTTCGCAGGACCGCCCTGGTAAATGCTCCATCCGCCATCCGTGAGTTGCTTCGCCAACAGATGCTGAACGCACTTATGTTGCAGATCAGGATCGACGTCTTCTGACCAGTGCATGAAAGCGATGTAGTCGGAGCACAAAGTTGCGTTAGCCTCAAGTTCTCCAAGCCAAAAGCCCTCCGAATGCTGCAGATTCAATAGACTGGTCTGTGCCCGCGTGATGGCAGACTTTAACAATTTCAATTCGTTCGCTTTCTCGCTATGACTACACCAGCTAAACGACGTCCCCGGCGTTGACCGAGTTCGCATCGGGTGTACGAGGAGCGGATGTGGGCGAAAAACACGACCGGCCAGTTCATTCGGTTTAGCTCTTTTCCTGCCGTTTTCTTGCAGATTCACCATGCCGATCTTCTCATCAGCTCAGCCACTTGAGCCGTCGGACCTTTGTCGACTTCATATCGCTGTACGATATCTCATTCTATGCTACAATTCAAATGGATCGACTCCTAAAAATGAGCAGCTGGTTAAACTTGTGCCGGATTCCCTTCCCGGCCGAGCCAGCTGTTCACCGCTCAATCCTCCAGAGGAATCAAGCGGAAAGTGAGTTCTTTCACATTTGTAATGTTCCGGCAACGCTGGGTTCAGCTGAACGTGGTTTTATGTTTCATAGGTAACAAGGAAGGATTCACTATGAAAAAAATCTTCTCAAGCCCCCTCATCCAAAGCGCATTGGCGCTTGCAGGAATTGCACTCATTGCCGGCACACCTTTCGCCCCGATCACCAGGGCCTATGCTGACGATCATTTCAAACCATCTGCGCTGAACCTTAAGGTCGACGAAAGCCCCCTCCATCGCGACCAAGGTCTCAAGAGTAGCTATGCGCCTATTGTTCAGAGCGTGGCGCCGAGCGTGGTGAAGATCTTTGTCACATCTTCCGTCCCGAAAAGCAACTTTCCTTACCGGATCTAAATTTCTTTCGGCGTTTCTTGGGCGAGGGCCAGTTAGGATCAATAAATCCTAACCACCCGGAATACCAGATTGAGCACGCTTTGGGCTCAGGTGTGGTCGCTTCTACCGATGGCTACATTCTCACTAACAACCATGTCGTAAGGAACGCAAAAGAAATCCAGGTTGCTCTGAACGACGGCCGGACTTTTGCCGCGAAAGTAGTTGGTACGGATCCACAGACCGATGTCGCGTTGCTTAAGGTGCCGGCTGACAACCTGCCAGCGCTGACGTTGGCTGACAGCGCCAAAGTCGAAGTCGGTGATGTCGTTCTTGCCGTCGGAAATCCGTTCGGCGTGGGCCAAACAGTAACGGTTGGCATCGTGAGCGCAAAGGACCGGGTGACTTCAGCCAATATGGATGAAGACTTCATTCAGACGGACGCGGCGATTAATCCCGGGAACTCCGGTGGTGCTCTGGTGGATACCGAAGGCCGACTGATCGGGATCAACACGGCGATTCTTTCGCGGAGCGGTGGAAATCAAGGCATTGGTTTCGCAATCCCCTCTAACCTTTGCCGATGGGTCATGGACAGCCTGGTGAAAAAGGGTCATGTAGATCGCGGCTTCCTGGGTGTCCAAATTCAGAATCTGAGCCCTGGCCTCGCCCAGGCGTTTAAAGTCGGCACTACCAACGGCGCATTGGTGAGCAACGTCACTCCAAGTAGTCCGGCGGACGCGGCCGGGTTGAAGAGCGGCGATGTGATCATCGAGTTCAATGGACAGCCCGTTGCCAACGCAAACCAGCTCAAACTGCGCGTGGCGGAGACGGCTCCGGGGACAACGGTGCCTGTAGAGATCGAGCGCAACGGCGAAGCGAAGACCTTTAATGTGACCCTTAAAGAGCTGACTAAAAACGAGCTTGCCAGCGCAAACCCACAGAACCGCAACAGTGCTAACCATGACGCTCTCCACGGCGTGGCAGTCGCCGACCTGGACCAACAAACTCGTGCCGAGCTGAGCATGCCGGTCAATGTTCACGGGGCATTAGTCACGGAGGTAGATCCAAGCTCGGCTGCCTACGAAGCTGGGTTGAGGACCGGTGACGTGATCCTCGCAATCGATCATAAGCCAGTGAGGGATGCGCAGGACGCTGTAAATGACACAGGCAAGCGGACCGGTAGTGAAACATTGGTGAAAATTTGGAGCCAAGCAGGTATTCACTATCTAACCGTCGAAGAATCGAATAAGGCTAGTGTAGCGTCTCTTAAATAATGGTGAGTCATTTTTAGAGGATTCCTCAGCGACGGAGCAGATAAAAGTGTCACTATTATTTCAGAGACACATGACTAGTTAAGTGGAAGGGCAGCCTCCGCCCCGTCTCGACGAGTTGATCGATAGCTTCATTCATGCCCAGACGCACATGCCTGAAAAAAGGAGGGTTGAGCTTATGCCAGGATCAGTCGCGGCCGAGTTAGGGCGACCTAGTAGCGCTTTAGCGCGCGACCAGAAGATTCCTGCGAATCCGAGATCGTCGGAACGGTATCGGCTCGGTCGCCACAAAAGCTGGAGTAGTTTCGGAGCGATTGCATTGATCTTCTTAGCCATCATTGGTTTCTACTACTTTGCACACGCAATGTCGTACGAGTCCACTGATGATGCGTTCATCAGTGTTCACTATACAGCGATATCCTCCAAGGTGGCGGGACGCGTATCGAGGGTGGCTGTCGACGATAACCAGGAAGTCAAGAAAGGCGATACTTTGGTCCAGATCGATCCGCGTGATTTCGAAGCTACTCTCAAGCAGAAGGAGGCCGCGCTAGAAGCTAGTGCTGCTCAAGCTGACCCAGCGCGGGCATCACTCGGCCAAGCGGTTGCCTCGCTAAAATCGGCTCAAGCAACAGTCGAGGAAGACAAAGCTTCGGCAGAAGCAGCGCAGGCTACCTACGAGAACGCCCATGTTACCTACGAACGTGACCAGAGACTGTTCGCAAAGAAGGTTATCGACTCCCAAGATTTGGACAATGCCTCGGCCAACAACCGATCCTCGAAAGCAAATTTTGGTTCTGCACAGGAGAAGGTCGACGCAGATCAATCGAAAGTTGGTGAAGCAAAGGCGCAGGTAGGCGCCGTAAAGGCTTTTCTTGAGTCCGCCCTGGCTAAGATTGGACAATCCCAAGCGGATGTTCATGTCGCCCAGCTGAACGATTCGTATACTACCATCAAGGCTCCTGAGGACGGTCGAATCACTAACAAATCTGTTGCCCTGGGTGATTACATTCAGGTCGGCCAGTCTTTGTATGCCCTGGTTCCTAAAAACGTGTGGGTCCTTGCGAATTACAAGGAGACACAATTGGCCCACATGCGTCCCGGAGAACCGGCAGAAATCGAGATCGATGCTTTGCACAAGTCCTTTCGTGGTCACGTCGCGAGCATTCAGGACGGAAGTGGAGCTGAATTCAGTTTACTGCCGCCGGAGAATGCTAGCGGCAACTATGTGAAGGTTGTTCAGCGCGTACCTGTGAAGATCGTTTTTGACGAATATCCGGATGTCGGTTTGCCGCTTGGACCCGGAGAATCGGTTGTCCCTAGCGTCGAAGTCCAGAATTTCCAATACCCACCCGTTGTATTCCTGATTATCGGGCTAGTTGTCCTGCTCTGCGCCGGGTGGGAGCTGCGCGCGGGTTTCCGCCAAGATGCAAACGGCCGGGATACCCCTTCGAAATGATGGCGGCGGCGCTCTTCAACCGACCGCTCAGGCTGTTCTTCTGGAAACTTTTCCGCCCGAAAAACGTGGTCAGTCGATGTCCTTCTATGCCATGGGTGTCGTTGTGGCACCAATTCTCGGCCCCACCCTGGGCGGATGGCTGACGGATGACTATTCGTGGCGATGGGTCTTCTACATCAATCTGCCGATTGGGATTCTTGCCATCATTTTGTGCCTCATCTTCCTGGAAGATCCGCCATATCTGAAGCGTTCGCGTGCCGGCACCATTGACTATATTGGGTTCTTTGCGCTGCTTGTCTGGATCGGGTGCCTGCAGATTATGCTCGATCGTGGTCAGGACGACGACTGATTCTCATCAGACTTCATCCGGTGGCTGGCCGGCGGCGCCGCGGTCGGATTTATCTTCTTCCTCGTTTGGGAGCTTCGGTCGGAACATCCGATCGTAAATCTGAGCGTGCTTGCAGATAGAAACCTGGCGATCGGTTCGTTCTTGATGTTCGTTGTCGGCGCAATCCTCTACGGAACCACCGCCGTGCTTCCCCAATTCCTGCAGAACCTGCTTTGCTATCCGGCTCTTCAATCGGGTTTGGTGATGAGCCCGCGCGGCATCGGAGCGATCATTGGAAGTTTTATTACTGGACGAATTATAGCCAGGATCGACGGACGGAAATGGATGGCCGGAGGGGTATTTCTTCTTGCGCTCTCGATGTGGTGGTTTGGCGGGTTTGATCTCAACATCAATCCCACTATCATCGTCATCCCGATTATCGTCAGCGGGTTCGGGATCACGGCAATTTTTGTTCCGATGTCGACTCAGCGTGCCGAACTCTTCTACCCAAACGTTGTCCTTGTATAATCAATACTGGGCCGCACAAAGCCCGGATGTCGACGCCTACCTGATTGATGTAATCTGGCCCGGTATCGCTGCACCGCACGCGGTCGATCTGAAAAAATTTGTCAAAGAAGACGAGATCAAAGAGTACTTTCCCCGAATCATCGAAAATAACACCGTGGACGGCAAACTGGTTGCCCAACCGTTTTTCACCGATGCCGGAATCCTATACTACCGGACCGATCTTTTGGACAAGTACGGCTTTAAACAACCGCCAGAGACCTGGGAAGAACTGACGGAGATGGCCAAGAAGATTCAAGACGGCGAACGCCAGGCCGGTAATCCGGACTTCCAGGGTTTTGTTTTCCAGGGAGCTGCCTATGAAGGCTTAACCTGTGATGGGCTTGAATGGATTTATAGCTATAACGGTGGCACCATCATCGATCCGAATAAAACAGTAACCATCAATAATCCAAAGGCGATCAAAGCGCTCGATCTGGCAAAGAGTTGGGTCAGCACCATCTCTCCGCGCGGCGTCACTGTCTACCAGGAAGAACAAGCCCATAACCTTTTTCAGGGTAATCACGCAGCCTTTATGCGCAATTGGCCGTATGCCTACGCTCTGGGCAACGCGCCAGAGAGCCCGATCGCCGGGAAGTTAGCGGTGAAGGTACTTCCAAAAGGTGGAGCAGACGGGCGACCGGCGGCGACGCTGGGCGGCTGGCAGCTTATGGTCTCGAAATACTCCAAGAATCCAGAGGCGGCCGCCGACCTGGTTCGTTATTTTTGCTCGGCTCAGGTCCAGAAGAAACAGGCTCTTGATCTGTCTAACCTCCCTACTCGCCCCGCGCTGTACAAAGACCAGGAAATACTTACGAAACTTCCTTGGTTCGGGGGTATGCTCGAGGTCTTTGACAATGCGGTCGCGCGACCTTCCACCCTGCTGAAAGCAAATTACAACGAGGTTTCTACCGCATTCTTCCAACACGTGAATAACGTTCTGAACGGGCAGGAATCGTCGCAGAGCGCGGTAGTCGAGATCGAACGAACAGCGAAACGTTTCTTGCGTTGAACAACTCACGCAACAGAAAATGAAACGAATCCTTAGCCCATGGGCCGAAAGCGCCGCGAAATCTATTCCGTTCGACGACGCATTCGCTCTCCGTCTGGGATAAGACTCTCCAGTACATGGCGAAGATGTGGACTTATTCGGCTGATCTCCGCACGATGAGCCGCCGACAATTTCCGGAGAAGCTTGCAGCCTTCACGGCTGAGTCTCACATAGACATTGCGCCGGTCCTCCTGACCGTATTCCCGTTCAACGAGATTTTGCGAAGCCAGACGGTCAACGAGTCCGACGGCGCTATGGTGAGCAACCTGGAGCTGATCGGCCAGTTCGCCGATTGTCACGCGTTCCCGCTGCGAGAAACCTTTGATGGCAAGTAAGGCCTGATGGTGCCGAGGAGTTAGACCGGCCGCCCGAGCCGCTTCTTCGCTAAATCGGAGAAACCGTCGAATATCATACCGGAAGGCTGCCAGCGTTTCGTAGTCCGCTTTGGTCAGCGGCTGGGAAAAGCGCCCGGAGGCAGGAGTCATTGACAGATAATGCGCCGAAGAATTCAATGGGTTTGTTCCTCCTTATATCTCTCCACGATATATAGTAGTTGCTTCCTTTCCGACGCGCAACTGCCAATTCAGCAAATTGGGCTGTCGGCTTGCACTTGAGTTCCAGCCCGGGCAAAAGCTTAGGCTGGTCTCGTAGCAAATTCGTCAGTGAGGTACTGCTCGGCGGCAGTGAGCTCAAATTGATCGATCACGAAGAATTGGCTTTGCTGACCTTGCTTGAGTTCGCCGATCAGAAGCGGATCCAGGGCACGAGGGCTCGGATCGGCGAGCAGCGCGCTCTTCCAGCGGTTTTGCTGGTCGACGATAAGATAGAGGTTATCGAAATGCGCTTGGGCGGCGCGTGCTCTTTCCCGGGTTTCCCTCGGAAGGATGCCGTCAAACTCTGCGGTGATAACCAGTTTTTGCCATGGGCAACGCCAGTCGAGGATGGACACGCCTAGGATGTAGCCGAGAAAGCCGCCGAAAGCCGATCCCCCTGCTACGACCAAAGGAGCCAGGTTGGCTGCTATACCGGGGTTCAACAGAATGATACAAATCGGTCCAAGGATCACTCCCAGTATTACAGAAATCAGGTTGAATCTTTCCGCCTTGGCTCTGCGTTCGTTAATCTTCTTGACGAACGCTTGGGCCTTGTTGAAGGGAATGTGTGCCACAAGGCTGGCGCGGTCGGCGGTTCTCGGAACGGACTCCGTCGTGATCTCGAAGGCACATCGGTGATTGCCGGCGAGGTTGAAAATGGCAAAGACCGGGAGTTCCGCACCGGTAGCTTTGTCTAGATATGTCTGGGCAAGCCCGGACGGATCGAACTGTTGCAGTTGCAGGAGTTTTTCTGGCGCTTTGGCCAGGAGGGCTTTACCCTGGCCGCATTCTCTCTCTATCGGAAAGAGGTCATGGATGGTTTTGCCGCTGGCCGTGCCGGGTCGGCAATAGTTCCTTTGGAGGAGGTTAAGATTATCGCTCATAGGATTTCCGCGGGTGTCTGATTTTCTTTTCCCTCAGATCCTTCTGGGAAGGCCTCTGAAAAAGGGATCTATAAAATTAGACATCCGCAGGGCCGCTCGGAGTTTTTGCAACGGCCTATACTCAGGCTGCCAGCGCAACATGCGCCAAGCCATCTCGATGAGCGTATAACGCACTACCGAATTGCCGCACCGATTGATACTGCCTTCCCGACCCCGGCCATTGCTGCGGTGAATCCCGGGACAGAGCCCGGTATAACTAGCAATCTGACGGCGATTGTGGAATCGATCCCAACCTCGCCACCAACCCACTGGCACCTCGATTCCCAGCGCAAGCACTTCAGGAAGGCGTGAAGCCGTTGCCACCTATGCATTCACCGATGACCGCGAGAACATGGCGTAGTAACGGACCGTAGGCAGTGGGAAAAAGATATTCTGCTTCGCCCGTAAGACTGTATAGAACGTGCGGCTTGCGAAAACCCGGCCGCGTGCCTAGCTCCTGGACCAAACCATCACGTTCAAGACTCGTGAGGTGAGAGCGAACGGCGTTATCGGTTAATCCCAATGCCTCAGCAAGTTCATTGACGGTGTGGCTGTCGGCCCG
>JBAUZZ010000331.1:0-31336 GCA_049585495.1 Chthoniobacterales bacterium
CGATCAGAGGGGGAACACGTTCTGGGGGCCAATCGAGCTGGTAACCGTCAATCTATGCAGGCGCTGCACCTTCAGCAACCAAAATTTTCGAAAAATCTGCAGCTCATTTTCAGGTTGCTCGGATGACGCCTCGGAGCAACGATGGTCCTTGCTGAAGATGTTCCATGCCCTGCGCAATCAACTCAGCTCCGACGTCGCTCTCCGGGGCGTCGCGGGACGCCGGAAGGAGCTCTCCGCCCTTGCTAGCGAGTTAATCGAGTTTGCCTTTCGCCTCTTCCACGGTCGAATCGAAGGCTACCAGGCCTGCGATAGCGCGTTCCACGACTTTGACCACACGCTGCAGGCAACAATCGCCGTGTTGGATCTCCTGGAAGCGCATAAGGAAAAGGAGCCCATCGCCACGCTCATCGAGCGCGATTGGGAGATCGCTCTGGCCGCGGTTTTGCTGCACGATTCGGGCTATCTGAAGAAAAGCGGAGATTGCGAGGGTTCAGGAGCGAAATATTCCACGATTCACGTTGGACGCAGCTGCTTCCTCGCCTGGGATCTGCTGCCGCAATTCGGGTTTCAACCGGGCGAGCTTCGTCAGATTCAATACGCAATCTGCGCCACGTCCACGGCCGCCGAGATGGCTCGCATCGGGTTTCGCGACCAGCGCGAATGGTTAATTGGCGCTCTGGTCGGAACCGGTGACATGCTCGGACAGATGGCTGCCGACGATTACCCTGAGCGGCTTGCCGGTTTATACCTGGAATTTCGTGAGGCCAGCAATTTCTCCCGATTCCAGAAAGCAGGGTTCGGTGCCTACCAAAATCTTCTCGACTTGTTGGAGGGTACCGAGAAGTTTTTTTCCGGATATGTCATTGGCATGTTGGAAGAGGAATGGCGTGGCGTCTACTCGCTTCTGACCGACCGCAACGGGCACAACCAGTATCTGGAGAGGATTCGTGCCAACATCAAACGAGTCAACTCGATAGCGCGAACGTTGAGTGACGCCTGAAGAGAGTTTATCGGCGTGTCGGCGTGCGAGAGAACGTATCGGCGTAACGGCGTATCGGCGTTTCCGTTATTTAGCCTAAACGCTATGCTTCTATAGTTCTGAATCGTTCAATTCCGCGAGGATTTTTGCCGCTGAAAGACGGTAGGCCGAATTCGCTCCGCGAAGCGTCGTGAAGCGGGACAAATGAGCCTCAAGGGGCTAGCAACATTTGCGGTTTAGGCTCATCCGCCGCGGCGGATTCGCCCCACCGTCATTCCCTTATTACGCCGACCCCCAATCAACTCATTTCTCACGAATCACGTTTGGTTGCGGCTCGCCGCGCTGTGAGTGGAGAATCCCTCGAGCCGATATCCTGTATCTTACGACCTGCTCCTGGGGAGACTTTACGCCGATACGCCGACACGCCGATACATTCCCCTCACGGCTGAACCGCCCAGACTTCGACGATCCGATTTTTTTCCGGGTTAGCTTTGTCAAGCAAGTCCTGGCCGCCCAAGCCGACGGCGTGCATCATATTCACCAGATTCAGCTTCTCTTTCAGGTTTTTCACCACGCCTTCGGCCCGGGTCCGAGAGATCTCCATATTCTTTGCCTGATCGCCTTGTTTGTCAGCGTACCCGACCATCACCAGAATCACCGTTGGATCGCTCACGAGTGTTTTTAGATCGGGTTGCCGCAAGCGCTTCATCACTTCCTCAATTTGCGACGCTCCGGGCGATGTTTTGCCGGTTGCGAAGGGTACAATGGAAAGCTTTGAAAATGAGCGGGCCCGCTCCACCTGCGCATATAGTTGGTCTTTGCCCTTCTGCGACAGGCCCGGCATGAGATCAATACGGTTTAGAACCTCACGGCGCGTCTCATCCTCTTCCTGAGTATTCGCCACGACCGGAGGCGGAGTCATGGTGTTGCCGGCGCTGCCGGCCGACCCGCCACTCCCATCGACGCCGACCATGGCTGGCGAAGCGTCAGGAACAAAGGACCGAGTCAAGGCTGGGCTTGGCGCTGCCAGGGTCACCGCTGCGCCCGGTAGAGCGTTCTGCGCCTGTCTTTCTCCCAGCGCTTTAAACACGATATACGCGCTGATGCCCAGAGCGACGATAACAAAAAAGACTCCCAGCCCGACGATTACCCAAACGCCGGGAGGCGTTTTCACCTCACGCCGCCCACCTCCGGATCGAGTCCGAGGGTTCGGACCATTCGGGGCTTGCTCAACCATGACCCGACCTATTTGACTCGATCCAGTCTTGGTTTGCAACCCAGGCGTTTGGCGTTCGGGCGTTTGGTGTTCGGGGTTTGGCGTTCGGCGATAAGACTCGGCGGATGGAAAACGACAAATTCAAGCACACAAAACTGCAATACAGCATGGTTCGTCTACCTTACCATTCGGCGATCGACGCGTAGTGCATGTTTTCAACGCCGAACGTCTAACGCCGCCCCTCGCCTCGAACTCACCGTATCTTTTCCCGTAACATATCCGATAGCTCCGCGATCGGAATTCGGTCTTGTTTCATCGAGTCGCGATATCGGACGGTGACGGTGTCTTTATTGACCGGCCCATTCTCGCCGATCGTATCAAAATCTACCGTAACGCAAAAAGGCGTTCCCGCTTCATCTTGCCGCCGATAACGCCGACCGATCGCACCTCCCTCGTCGTAGAACACCATCATTTCCTGACGCAAAGATTGGGCAATCTCTCGCGCCTGGCGAACCAGAGTTTCGTTGTTTTTCAAAAGCGGGAAAACGCCGCACTTAATCGGCGCCACTCTTGGGTGAAATCGCAACACGGTGCGCGTCTCCGACTTCCCTTTCTCATCAGTCACAAACTCTTCGTCGTAGCCTGCGCAGAGGAGAGCAAGGGCCGTCCGGTCGACGCCCGCACTCGGTTCAACGACGTGAGGTACAAAACGTTGCTTTAAATCCTCGTCGAAGTAGTCCAACGGCTTCCCGCTGGCATTTTGATGCTGAGACAGATCGAAATCCGATCGGTACGCGATCCCCTCGAGCTCCTGCACTCCGAACGGAAAGGCAAACTCTATGTCGTAGGTTCCCTTGGAATAATGGGCGCGCTCTTCCGCCGGAATCTTGTGCACATGAAGAAAGTCGGACGGAATTCCAATCTCCTCGTAGAACTTCAGGCGTTCCCTTAACCAGTATTCAAGCAGCTCCAACCCCTGCTCAGGTCGGCAGAAATATTCTAACTCCATCTGCTCGAACTCCCGAGAGCGGAAAGTGAAGTTGCGCGGATTGATCTCATTCCGAAAAGCCTTGCCTATCTGTGCGATTCCAAACGGCAGCTTTTGGCGCGAAGTCTCGAGAACGTTCTTAAACTGCACGAATATGGCTTGCGCCGTCTCGGGCCGGAGATACGTGAGGGCGGACTCATCCTCGGTCGCGCCGACATAGGTCTTGAACATCAGGTTGAAAGCCCGCGGCTCGGTCAGATCACTCCCTCCGCAGACGGGGCAACGAGATTTACCATTTTTTTCGACTAACTGGTCGCCGCGAAATCGTGCCTTGCAGGTCCGGCAGTCCACCATCGGGTCGCTGAATGTCGCTTCATGGCCGCTTGCGACCCAAACCTGCCGATTCATTAATATTGCGCCCTCCAGGCCGACAACGTCGTCCCGCTCGCGAACCATGCGTCGCCACCAAAATTCTTTCAGGTTTCTCTTCAATTCGGTACCGAGTGGCCCGTAGTCCCAGAAACCGTTCAAGCCGCCGTAGATCTCACTGGTCTGAAAGATAAAGCCCCTCCGTTTACAGAGGCTCACTATCTTTTCCATGCGTTCCGTCGAGGGTTTGTCCCGGCCCATAGGTCAGGGGGACAATGGCAACGCCGACGGGATACGTCAACGCCGAGAGCGTAATCAGTAGTCAGTAGTCAGTAGTCAGTAGTCGGTAGGCGAGTCGGCAAACGTTACAGTTGTAGGGCGGCTGTCCCAGCCGCCGGGCAACCCGGTTCGGCGCAACAAGAATTTGTTTGTGGGGATGCCGGATCTTGTGTTTCGGCGGCTGAGCCAGCCGCCCTACAATATCCGTAAATCCCACCTTCTAGCCTTTCGCGGCATTCGTGATACCTTCCGCCTATGGCGTACTATTCCGAAGATCCAATTGTCGATAGTGCGGTATCTCTCCGGCACTGGATCCTGCCCGCAGTCGCGCTCTCGCTGGCGTTACACGGGGGACTATTCTACGCCTTCAGTAAAAAGGCTCTTGAACGATTTACGCCAGGCGACACTCCTCGGCTTGTGCCACGGGTCTTCAGTGTAAATCGCGTCGAAGTCGATCAGAAGCTTCTCGAGTCTGACACCAAGCCCTCGGAGAAGCCGGGAAAACCCATCGCGGACGCAGGGGCCCTGAACAACCTGAGCCAATTTGACGGATCGTTTGAGGACGATATGAAGGAGTGGCGTGCGACTCCCGCCGTCAATTCCCCGGATATGCCGGAGCTCAAGGAAAAGCCCAGTGTCGATACACAGTCAGCCCTGGCCGCGGCAGCAAAAGCAAAAGCCGAGAGCGCTATCGCTCTGGAAAAGGATCTGAGCGAAGTTCGTCAGCAACTGCTCAATGACAAGCCGGTCGTCGCGACGCGCCCAAAAATTGCAGCTGGAAACCGTGAGAACCCCGGCAAGACCGACAATGGAGACGTTGGCGATTCCCCAACGGCGGGTAACTCCGGAATTCCAGCGGGATTCAGTAACCTGGATGAACTGCTTGCCGGCTCAGGGAGAGTTGGCCGCGGCGCTGCTCCAATCCTGATGCCAACTGATTTGCTTTTCGACTATGATTCCGCGAACCTCCGGCCGGGCGCAACCGCCAGCCTGCAGAAACTCGGCAAACTCATCCAGCGGAACCCACAGGCGGTTTTTAGGGTCGAAGGGCACACCGACTCATTCGGTAGCGATGAGTATAACATGGACCTGAGCCAGCGGCGTGCTGACACGGTGAAAGGGTGGCTGGTGGAAAACATGGAGATCGATTCCGCCCGGATTCAGACTCAGGGGTTCGGCAAAACCCGCTTAATCGTCCCCGGTGATCGATCCGTCGAAGAGCAGCAACTGAACCGCCGGGTAGAAATTATAATTCGCTCGAAGTAGGTAAAAGCTTTCAGCTTTCACGCCATTGTGAAAAAAGCAGGAGCTGTTACCCGGTCGTTTCGGAGATGAGACCCTGCCAAATACGGAAGCCACGAGCTGGGTAGGGTCAGCTCTCCGAAACGACCCTATATATAAGCAGGAGCATTCGCCTATCGGAATGCTCGTTACACCTTCGGGTGATGCGCGCCTAATTTGCGTTCTTTTCACTCCGGTATTTGATAAAAGAAACGTCGCGGCCCCATGGATAACGGAGTCGCGAAATGGCGGCGTTAGCACCGAGCGTCTTTATCGCCTACAATAACGGTTCGGCCGAGCAGAAAGAACTTGTGCTGCGTTTCGCCGCACGGCTGCGCAAAAACAGTATCGATGCCCGGATCGATAAATAAGCGGAGGGAAACCTTTGAATTTTAACAAACCGGAGGAAAGAGTTCCTTCGAATGACGACCCGCAACCCGTATCCGATCAGGCGCGGCGTGACGCGTCGCAAACGGAGGCGACGACGCCTGGCAAACGAAGGAGTCCGCGACGGTCCAGCAAAGCCGTCGTGAGCCGTGAACGGCGAAAGGAGAATATTCATTATGGGGTGATCTCCCTGATCAGTTTTTTGTGCGGCTTCCTCCTTCTGGGGCTGATGATCTGGAAGGCCGATCTGCTGACCGGGTTGGGTCTGGCGGGCAATCTTTGCTATCTGGTCCTGATCCCGATGGGCCTGTCCGCCGCTGGATTCCTGTTTGGGGTGCTTCATTCCTTCGCGCGTTACACCGGAAAACCGCTGGGAGGCGCTTTGGAACTTGGCGGACCGATTGTCGGGTTCGCGCTCGTGGTCATCGGCGGATTCGTGCTGGTACCGAACGTGGCGACCTTTCCTCTCACGGTCTATGTGCATGGCATGGGCGGCACCCATGATCTCGTCCTCAGAAACTCAGGTCGCGTAGTCCTGGATCTTGGACCGGACCGCCGTAGTGAAGCGATCGGCGAGGAGGGGCAAGCCTACTTTCCTTCTCTTCCGGCCAATTTTCGCGGTCAGGAGATCCCAATCGGTTTAGAAGCGGATGGGTTCGAGCTCAGTGACCCGCAGCAAAAGCACCGTCTTGATGGGAACAGCATCTATCTATCGGTGCGGAGAAAGGCCGGTCATCTTTCCGGTCGGGTGCAAGACGAGAATGGCAACCCGGTATCCGGGGCAAGTATCGATCTGGCCGGGCTGTTGACCACGAGCGATTCGCAAGGACATTTCGAACTCACCATTCCAGGTGATCGTTTACAATCCGAACTGGAACTCGAAGCCGCTGCGACCGGTTATGTCGCTAAGCGCTACAGAGTGGTTCCCAACGCGAACGAGCTGGTGGTGCAGCTCACCCGTGCGCCATAACTCCTTGTGTTCGTACGCACAGCCATCATTGTTTTGCTCCTCCAAGCGGCTTTGCCAGCCAAGGCGGCGACCCTGAAAGGCGTGATACTGGCAAGCGCCCAACACCGGGTAGCGGACGCGCAAAGGTCCTACGAGGAGGCACTGGAAACCGAACGCAAGCTGGTCGAAAAGAACTCCGAGTACTATCTACCCGACCTTGCCGTTACGCTTAACAACCTCGGGATGCTTCAAAGAGATCAGCACCAGTTGCAGAATGCTCAAAAATCCTTTGAAGAGGCGCTGAACACCTACCACAAGTTGGCCGAAAAGAACCCGGAGACCGATCTGCCCAACGTCGCGCTAGCGCTCAACAATCTTGGTTTGGTCCAGAGCGACCAGCACCGGCTGGCAGAAGCGGAGAAGTCTTATGAAGAGGCCCTACGGACCTATCGCAAGCTCGCCCAGGACAACCCGGACACCTACCGGCCTAACCTGGCGCTGACGCTGAGCAACCTGGGGGATTTGCCCGGCAAACAGGAGCCATAGCTCCGATGCTCTTACGCCTCTCCATTCTGCTTCTCTTCGCTCTGTCGGGTTCGCCTCTAAATGCAGCAACTCTGAAAGGCGCTATTCTTGCCGACGAGTTGGGCGGCAAGCCGATGGCGAACGTGCAAGTAACGGCGGCGGATGGGGCAAATCCTACGGTCTCGGATTCATTTGGCAGATTCACTCTTGATTTCCCTCGGAAGCAGCCGGGCGATCCAATTACCGTTCTGGTGAGCTGTGAGGGATACGTAGTTGTCAACGACGTCCAGCTCGAGTTGGAACTCCCGAACAGGGCCGAGGATAAGCTGCTCTATTTAATTCTTTGCCGGAGTGAAGATCGGGAGGAGATGGCTCGGCGATTTTACAGGCTCAGGAGTTTTGACGCCATTGAGCAAACTTACCAAAAGCGCCTGAAAGAGCTTGAGGACACGCAGCAGGCAACCGCCGCCGCACTAACCAAGCTCCAACAGGAACGCGATCAAGCCAAAACCGCGGCCGAGAAGGCGTCTGAAGCGCTTGCGAAGAGCCAGCCGGGTCAGAGTTCCGAGCTTTACCAGGAGGCCAAACGCTTGTTCGTGAATGGAAAAATCGAAGAAGCGATCCAGCTCCTTGATGACGAAAAACTGCGCGACTCTGTGGCAGAGGCGCAAAAGATGCGAGAGGAAGCAGAAAGGGCCCTCCAGAACGCCGTCCAGGCCTGGCTGCTCAAGGGTCAACTTCTCACCGTGCAATTCCACTTCGACGGGGCTGAAACAGCCTATCTCGCGGCGATCAACGCGGCTCCGGAGAGCTTTGACGCGAATTTTGCCTTTGCCCGCTTCAGTCAGGAACTGAACCGGTACGAGAAGGCCAGGAAGGCTTACGAACGTTGCCTGGAATGGGCGAGGAAACCCGGAAACGATGCCGAGCTTGCGCTGACGCTCAACAATCTGGGGGTTCTGGATAGCGACCAGAACCGCCTGGAAGAAGCCCGCAACGATTATGGCGAGGCCCTCAAGATCTATCGTGAGCTGGCTCAGAGAGACCCGCAGACTTATCTGCCCAGCGTGGCGCGCACCCTGAACAACCTGGGTATCCTGGATCGTGAGCAAAATCGGTCTGAGGAGGCCCGCACTGATTATTCGGAGGGGCTCAAGATCTGTCGTGAGCTGGCACAAAAAAAACCGGATATCTATCTTCCCGATGTGGCGACTACGCTGAACAACCTGGGGGTTCTGGACAGTGACCAGAAACGCCGGGAGGAAGCCCGAAAGGATTTTGAGGAAGCGCTCCAGATCCGCCGTGAGCTGGCACAGAAGAACCCCGGGGCTTACCTGCCTTTTGTGGCGGCTACCCTGAACAACTTGGGTATCCTTGAACGCGCTCAGAAACGGCTGGAAGCAGCCCGGAACGATTATACTGAGGCACTGAAGACCTATCGTGAGCTGACCCAGAAAAACCCCGAGACCTATCTGCTCGATCTGGCGGCCACGCTGAACAACCTGGGAGGGCTTGATAAGGCCCAGAACCGACCGGAGGAGGCATGGCAAGATTATACCGAGGCGCTGAAGACCTATCGTGAGCTGGCGCGGAAGAACCCGGAAACGTATCTGGTTGATATAGCGCGCGCCCTGGATAACCTGGGAGGACTCGAGCGCGCCCAGAACAAGCCGGACGACGCCCGAAAGAACTACGAGGAGGCATTGCAGATTCGTCGTGGCCTGGCACAGAAGAACCATGATGCCTATTTGCCTGACGTAGCGGAAACGCTCAATAACCTGGGCGTCTTGGATCGCGATCAGCAGCGCCCGGAAGAGGCGCGGAAGGAATTACAGGAAGCGCTATTGATCTACGAACCCTTTGCAAACCAGGATCCAGAACGATTTTCAACCGATGTGACGAGGTTGAAAAAGCTGCTGGACGACTTGGCCAAGTAAGGGGCGGCCAGCGGAAAAATGAGCCTTTTGGGATTGGACCGTCCCACCTCTCTAATTCGCGGTTTTCTTTTTCTGCTTTTTCATGTCTGGTTGATTTGCTGCCAGGCCGATGGATGAGCTAATGTGGTCCGAGTCCGTTGATGTCGGGCGTCTGGTCTATGGCAGTTCAATTTCGAGATTACTACGAAACGCTGGGCGTGAGCCGGACCGCGAGCCATGATGATATCCGAACGGCCTACCGAAAGTTGGCACGGAAATATCACCCCGATGTCGCAAAGGATAAAGCTGCCGGCGAGGAGAAATTTAAGGAAATAAACGAAGCTTACGAAGTTCTCGGCGACCCGGAGAAGCGTCGCAAATACGACGCGCTCGGTGCCGACTGGCAGCAAGGCCAGGAATTTCGCCCACCACCGGGGTCAGCGCCCGAGTGGCAGTGGCGCCGCGGCGAGGGCGGCGGCTTCGAATTCCATATGGGCGGGACAGGCTTCAGCGATTTCTTCGAGACGCTGTTTGGTACCCGTCGGCCGTTTGGACGAGGCGATTCGTCTGGAGAATACAGCGCTCCTCAGCCGGGCGCGGAGCCGTTTGGCGAGTACGGTCGGGATATCGAAGGAGATATCATGGTTACACTCGAGGAAGCTCTCAAAGGCTCAACCCGGCAAATCAGTCTGCAGCGTCTTTCCGGCGAGGGCGGCCAGACGAAGACCGAATCGTACACTGTCAAAATTCCGTCCGGCATACGCGAGGGTCAGCGCATTCGCCTGGCAGGCCGAGGCGAAGCTGGCGGCGATCTCTTCCTGCGCGTGCGATTCGAGCGCCACCCGGATTTCCGGGTACAGGAATCGGATCTCTACTACGACCTCGAGCTAGCGCCCTGGGAAGCCGTACTAGGTTCCCAGGTTACGATCCCAACCCTGGCCGGTCGCGCCAAGCTCAAAATCCCTGCTGGCACGCAAGCCGGACACAAGTTCCGGCTTAACGGTCAGGGGCTTCCCCGTAAAGGAGGCGGGCGCGGCCAACTTTACGCCGTTGTGACAATTCAGACTCCGCCAAAAGTGAGCGAGGCCGAGCGCCAGCTTTGGGAGCGCCTTTCGGGTGTTTCAACCTTCAATCCGAGACTCTAGACGATGAGGAAAAAATTCGTCAGCAAGCAGTCGATCCGGGTCGAAATTTCGGCCGCCCAACCCGAGGCAGGGCGACTTTATAATCTGACGACGACAGCCGCCTTTTCCAAAACTCATCCCGATTTGATCCGGCGCTATCACAGGGCTGGCCTGATCACTGCCGAAGAGGGTCAGCGTGACGAACTGTTTTTTGACGACGATGCCATCTATTGGCTCCGCCAAATCGAGACGTTACATCGTCAGGGCGGCATCGGCCAACATGGCTTGCGGATCATTGTTGACCTGTTGAAAGAGGTCGAGCGATTGCAAACGGAGCTGCGCTTTCAAAATGAACGGTGATTCCGAGCCTCACTGACCCTTCATCGAGGCCCCTTCTGCGACCTGGTTTTTTTCTGCAAGAGCGGCGTATTTAGCCGGCTCCCGACGAAAATCCTTGAGACAATCCTTGCAGCACAGCGCGATTTTTTTGCCCTGATATTCGACATACACAGGTTTTCCGATACTTCCTACCTTATCTCCGGATACCGGGCAAACCGTGTTGATGGCCTGTGTACCGTTTTGGGACTGTGCAGGTTTCTGATCGGAAGGCGGGTCAGCAGCCAACACAACGGTGGCAAGGAGGCCCGCAAAAACGCTGTACAGAAACATTTTCATTGCTTGGTTACGTTAGACGGTTCTGTGCGCATTTTTGTTGAACCGTTGCCAAGCGCCGACGCCCTTTCCGAAATTGGCTTGTAGGGTGGCTGGGTCAGCCGCCGGATAGTCGAAATTTGATTTCCGCGATCGCAAAAGTCCGCCGGATTTTTTGTTGACATTGTCTTTTTGAGATTGATTCTCAATAACAATGCCGAATGCTGAACTCCCTTTCCACCAATTCAGCCGCTCGTCCAGGCCCGCGCCGGGCATGGCTGGCCCTGTACGCCTGGCTGTTCGCGCGCTCCTGTGCACGGCCGCGCTATTGGTGGTCGGGATCTTGGTCTGGCAAGGTTTAACAGCGAAAGGTGCTCCGGATCCGACCCAGTCACATACCAGCCCGACCGTGGCGCTCCTGGATATCGGCGTGCTCGTCTTTCGAGAAGGCCTGGAGTGCATCCTGGTTCTATCGGCTATCACAGCCAGCATGGTCGGAACGAGCCAGATCCATCAGCGTCCGGTTGCCGCGGGCGTAGGGATCGGATTCATTGCCACTCTGATTACCTGGTTTATCGCCGTTGGAATTATCAGCAACCTCACAGAGAACATTTCGGCGCTCGACCTTCAAGCCGCGACCGGATTGCTGGCGGTTATAGTCCTGCTGGTCGTCATGAACTGGTTCTTCCACAAGGTTTACTGGGGCGGGTGGATCTGCTTGCACAACCGAAAGAAAAAAGAATTGCTAAACAGCGCCAAGGAGGCGGAAATCTCAAAAGTGCGCCTGATGTGGGGGCTGGGCTTGCTAGGTTTCGCGTCTCTCTATCGCGAGGGGTTCGAAGTGGTGCTATTTCTGCAGAGCTATAACCTGAAGATGGGTGGCCAGGTTGTCTTGGGAGGGGCGTTGCTTGGGCTTTTCCTGTCGGGCATCGTCGCGGTGCTTACCTTCGTCGCCCATCGGCGTTTGCCCTATCGGAAAATGTTGGTTTCAACCGGTGCTATGCTCGGGTTTGTGCTTTTAGTCATGGTTGGCGAGCAGGCGCAAGAGATGCAACTAGCGCATTGGATTTCCACCACGAAGATCCCCTGGTTGGCCAGCCTGATCCCTGATTGGATGGGAGTCTGGTTTTCTGTCTTTCCAACGGTGGAGACGTTGGTTGCCCAATTGCTGGCGGCTCTTCTGGTCATTGGCTCCTACTTCGCAGCTCGACACCAGACCGCAGATTCTCGCCGGGCCGCCGTTCGCGCGGTACCGGCCTGAGGTCGGGTCGTTCCGGGTTCGGCGCTTGGCGTTCGGCGTTTGGCGTTTAGTGGGGTTCATCCGGCCATCGGCCGCCAACGCAAAAGTTAACTGGCCCGATTCGCGCCGGATTAATGAGCGCTCCTGAGCTGTCGCCAAATCAACGCCAGGCCAAACGCCAAACGCCATCCTCGTCTTGACAGACAGGCAGAAGCCAAGCATGAAATCCTGACTTCGATCATACTATGGTAAAGAGCTTCGCATCCTCCTTGGAACCATCTCAATTGCTGCAGCGGATGAAGGATTTCATCGACATCGAAGAGGTGGACCCCTCGGCTCGCACGCTATTTCGCGGAACACGCCCAATCATCGGAAGATTCGACACAAGCACCTTCCGGCTGCATCGACGGCTGCAGCTACCTTGGGGATTGGCTCTCTTCAGTCCGGGGCGCTGGTTTAAGCCGAGTATTTCGGGCACCGTTCGCCAGCGAGAAGGGGGGAGCGAGCTACTCCTGGAAGGAGGAGCCTCTCTCGTTATTAAGATTGCGTGGGTGCTCTTGCTTTTAGCCGTCGCAACCCTGGGCGGCGGGTTTATTGCGTTTCATTACCCGGTGACGATCAACTTCGTCCCGGAGCGCTCCGGCTCCTACATTCTGGGTGGTCTGGCCATTATGAATACAGTTCTCGGAATTCTCCTCCTTCTGCCTCTGATTGGCTGGCTCATGACGCGCAAAGACCTCGGCTTCATGGTCGCCGAATTGCAGCGACATCTCGGACTGAAGGAGCTGCCGCTGAGGCAGGTCTCGTAGCGCAGCCAAAGATTTCACCAAGACTTTGTCGAACTGAGCCCAGTCTGCGAAAAATGCGACAACAACCCGTCGAGGGAGCCGAATAGAGTGGAGGGGCGTCTCGCCCGCCTTTTTCTGTATTACTTGACGGGCGAGACGCCCGTCCCGCTCTTTGCCGCATTGGCATGCGTTGTGCTCCCCTCTCACGAGAGATCATCCTCCCACAGCAGAAGTGCTGCCCCGAATCGAAATACTATGAAAATATGCCAGTTTCTCGCAGGCTTATTAACGACTGTCTGCTTAGCTTTCACTTCCTTTCCCGGTCTGCTTCGAGCGGCAGATACCGAACCAATTAAAGTCGGCATTCTTCATTCGCTTTCCGGAACTATGGCGATTTCCGAGACGTCTCTGAAGGACGTCGCTCTGATGACGATTGAAGAAATCAACAACAGCGGAGGGGTAATGGGCCGCAAGATCGAGCCGATCGTGGTTGATCCGGCCTCAAACTGGCCTCTCTTCGCTGAGAAGGCACGGCAGCTTTTGACCCAGGATAAGGTTGCCGTCGTCTTCGGATGCTGGACATCCGTATCACGTAAATCCGTCCTGCCCGTCTTCGAAGAATTGAATGGCTTGCTTTTCTATCCGGTGCAGTACGAGGGCGAGGAAATGTCGCGAAATGTATTTTACACTGGTGCCGCTCCGAACCAGCAAGCGATCCCGGCGGTGGAGTATCTGATGAGCAAGGAAGGCGGCGGCGCAAAGCGTTTCTTCTTGCTAGGAACGGACTACGTTTATCCACGTACAACTAACAAGATTCTTCGCGCGTTTCTCCATGCTAAAGGCGTCCAGGATGCCGATATCGCCGAAGTTTATACGCCTTTCGGTCACAGCGACTACCAGAACATCGTTAATGACATCAAGAAATTTGCGCAGGGCGGGAAGACAGCAGTGATTTCGACGATTAATGGCGACTCCAACGTCCCCTTCTACAAGGAACTGGGGAACCAGGGTTTGAAAGCAACTGAGGTTCCTGTGGTCGCGTTCTCGGTGGGTGAAGAAGAGCTGCGCGGCATCGACGCCAAACCGCTCGCCGGCCACCTGGCGGCCTGGAACTATTTCATGTCTCTAAAGAACCCCGCAAACGACGCCTTCAAGAAGGAGTGGTTCGCTTTTGTCAAGGAGCATAATCTGCCGGGAGGCGATAAGCGGGTCACAAACGATCCGATGGAGGCCACCTACGTAGGTATCCATATGTGGAAGCAGGCGGTCGAGAAGGCAGGCTCGACCGATGTTGATAAGGTTCGCGAAGCCGCGATTGGCCAGAAGTTTAAGGCTCCGTGTGGTTTTGAGCTTGAGCTGGACGCGAACCACCACTTGCACAAGCCAGTGATGATCGGAGAGATCCGGCCGGATGGACAGTTCAGCGTCGTCTGGAAAACGAAAGAGCCCATCCGTGCGCAGCCCTGGAGTCCTTTCATTCCCGGGAACGAAACCAAACCGGATAAGGTGACCGAGAGTAAGCCCGTCCTTGATCCGAATCGCACCTCTTTGACGGGCCTGGCAAATAATAACTGAACCTGCAAGGTGCGGTGTCTGTGCAGGGCGGCTGGCTCAGCCGCCCGAAAACCAGAACACTAAGTCGATGATCGGGCTATTTGAAACGAGGGCCTCCATCTATCTCGGCGGCTGAATCAGCCGCCCTACGAGGGCCTCCGGAGAACTTATGCGAAGGCTGCTCTTACGGTGCCTAGGAACTTGCTTAGGAGTGGCTCTGGTCTGCTCTTCCACCTGGGCAGTGACCTCGGACGAAATCAAGCCTCTTGCGGACGACGACTTTGAGGCCAAGACCCAAGCCTTGGACCATATCATTGCGTCCGGGGACGCTACGGCATTGAAAATCCTTAACGCTCTGCAGAATGACGCTCTCTTCGCCACCAGCGAAGGCGAAATTCTGGTCCAGGACGACGCGACCTACCACGACGTTCTTACCGGAGTGACGGTCTCGCGACCGGCGGAAGATGTCCAATCGATCTCTCTGAATAACGTCCTACGGGCCAAGGTTGCCAAAGGCTTGGCCGCAGTTCGGTTACAATCGCCTGACCCTTCGTTGCGCGCCTCGGCGATCGACGCGTTGATGAGTGATCCGGATCCTTCGCTGAACTCGATGGTGGAGGTGGCGCGCACCAAGGAACTTGATCCGGCGCTCCGCAAACGCCTGGACCAACTATGGGCAATGACCGCGTTGCATGATCCGGAGCCGAAGCACCGGGTGCAAGCGGCAACGCTGATTGCACAACGCCACGATCCGCAGCTTCGAACACTTCTTGATCCTCTTCTAGAAAAGAAACCGGACGGGAGCTACGCCGAATCTGACGCTGAGGTCCGGAAGGCAATCCAGGCTGCGGTGGCAAGCCTTCGCTTCGATGAATTCAAGGCCCAGTTCGTCGGCACCTGTTTCGCTGGCGTCAGCCTCGGCAGCATCCTGCTACTCGCCGCGCTCGGGTTGGCGATTATCTACGGTTTGATCGGAGTTATCAATATGGCGCACGGGGAGTTCCTGATGATCGGTGCGTACGCCACCTACTTTGTTCAGGACCTGTTCCGCCGGCATTGGTCAAGCGTATTCGATTGGTATCCACTGGCCGCGGTCCCGGCGGCGTTTCTCGCTGCCGCGTTGGCCGGTTTGATTCTGGAGCGCGGCATCATCCGGTTCCTGTACGGACGCCCGTTGGAGACATTGCTTGCGACCTTCGGAGTCAGCCTCGCATTGATTCAGTGTGTTCGGATGGTTTTCGGCGCCCAGAACGTTCAAGTCTCCAATCCGAGCTGGATGAGTGGAGGTATCGAGGTGCTGCCCGGTCTGATTCTGCCCTACAACCGGATATGTATCATCGCGTTCGCGTTCGGAGTGGTATTTGTCACTTGGTTAGTTCTCCAGAAAACTCGCCTCGGGCTTTTCGTGCGGGCCGTTACTCAGAATCGGCGGATGGCGGCCTGTGTTGGAGTCAAGACCTGGCGTGTCGATTGTTACGCCTTTTCCTTTGGCGCCGGAATCGCCGGACTCGGCGGTTGCGCTTTATCGCAGATTGGGAACGTCGGGCCAGAACTCGGCCAGGGATATATTATCGATTCGTTCATGGCGGTCGTGCTGGGAGGGGTCGGACAATTGAGCGGTACCATCTTCGGCTCGCTCGGGCTCGGAGTGATCACCAAGTGCATCGAGCCCTTCTGGGGGGCAGTGCTGGCCAAGATTGCCGTGCTGGTGGTGGTTATTCTCTTCATCCAGAAACGGCCACAGGGGCTTTTCGCCCTCAAAGGTCGCAGCGCTGAAGGCTGAAACCAGGTCGCAATTCATGGGGATTAAACCGATGTTTGAGCGCCCAGAAAAAACAGGGCGACCAGCCCCGAGTCTCGCAGCCGGCGGACGGGTCGCGGCGGTGGATCCTACCGAAACCAGGCTCCTGCTCCCCGCCCGCCAACCTTTGTTGAGCCGGGGCGGCTGGATCTCCTTGCTGATCCTCATCGGATTAGTAACCGTCGCGACTCCGATCTGCAGCCTTCTGCTGCGATCCGGTTCCCCCTTTTTTCTGTCTACCTACGAAATGACGCTTTTCGGCAAGATCATGTGCTATGCCATTGCTGCCGTTGCCCTGGATCTGGTGTGGGGTTATTGCGGCATCCTCAGTCTTGGCCACAGCCTTTTTTTTGCCCTGGGTGGTTACATGCTCGGTATGTACCTCATGCGGTCAATAGGCCTTGATGGAGTCTACCATAGCCCTCTCCCAGACTTCATGGTGTTCCTCGACTGGAAGGCGCTTCCGTGGTTCTGGCGTGGCACAGAACATTTCGCCTACGCGATGCTGCTGGTTATCCTGGTGCCGGGCGCGCTGGCCTGGATCTTCGGTTTTTTTGCGTTCCGCTCGGGCGTGAAAGGGGTCTACCTGTCGATTATCACTCAGGCCATGACCTTCGCGGCCATGCTGCTCTTCTATCGAAACGAGACCGGTTTTGGCGGGAATAATGGCTTCACCGACTTCAAGCGAATCCTTGGGTTTCCCATTCATGCCATCGAGACGCGTACGATTCTGTTTTTGCTGACGTTTTTCGTTCTGGTCGCAAGTTTTCTTGTCGGACGGTTTATTGTTACCTCCAAGCTTGGCCGGGTCGTCACGGCGATGCGGGACACGGAATCCAGGCTGAGATTTCTGGGCTATAATCCGCTGGGGTACAAATTGTCCGTCTGGACATTCTCGGCTATCCTCTGCGCAATCGCCGGAGCGCTCTACGTTCCTCAGGTCGGGATTATTAACCCGAGCGAGATGTCACCCATCAACTCAATCGAGATGGCGATCTGGGTAGCGGTTGGTGGGCGGGGCACCCTGATCGGTCCGATTCTCGGAGCATTCCTGGTCAATGGGGCGAAGAGTTATCTGACGGTCTCGTTCCCGGAATACTGGTTGTACTTTCTCGGAGCAATCTTTGTCATCGTTCCCCTCTGGTTACCGAAGGGAGTCGTAGGTTTGTTCAATTTCGCCCGAAAGCGAGAATCATGAAGTTTCCCTTCACCCGCTCAGAACGACCAACTAGAGACCCGGCAGAGATGACCGCAAGCTTCGGGTATGGCCTGGTCACCGATCCGAAAGCAATCGATGTATCGCACGGTGTCATTTTGTATTTGGAAGACGTGACCGTAACTTTCGACGGTATTCGCGCCTTGAATCAACTGACATTGTCAATCGATGATGGCGAATTGCGATGCGTCATCGGCCCGAATGGTGCGGGAAAAACTACGATGATGGATGTCATCACCGGAAAGACCCCGCCCGATAAGGGGACTGTTTTCCTGGGCCAGCGCCTCGATTTGAGAAAGCTTGAAGCACACCAGATCGCGCGCGTCGGCGTCGGCCGAAAGTTTCAGAAACCGACAGTGTTTGAGCAACATTACGTGTGGGAAAACCTCGAGCTCGCCATGAAAGCTAACAAAGCCTGGCATCACGCCCTGGGAGCACTGCTTCCAGATGAGACGCGCGCGAAAATTGAGCAAACCTTATCCTTGATTGGGCTCTCCGAGGTCGCGTTCCGGCGAGCCGGCGAACTCTCTCACGGACAAAAACAGGGGTTGGAGATCGGCATGCTTCTCATGCAGCAGCCACGTCTGCTTTTGCTTGACGAGCCCGCGGCGGGCATGAGCGACCGGGAAAGGGGAGAACTTGTGGAGCTTCTCCACTCCTTGCGCGGCTCATGTTCGATGATGGTCGTCGAACACGATATGGAGTTTGTTGCGGCCCTCAGCGGGAAGCAGGGCAAGGTCACGGTGATGGCTGAGGGCGCGGTGTTGGCCGAGGGTGCTCTCGACCAAATCAAGGCGGACGAACGAGTCATTGAATCATACCTGGGGCGCTAGTGAACTAGATGCTCGAAACTCAAGCTCTTAATCAATTTTACGGCGGCAGCCACATCCTTCGGGACGTAAGCGTCAGTCTCCCGGCTGCACATCTCACGGTTCTGCTCGGACGCAATGGAGTGGGCAAGACAACGCTCCTCCGCTGCCTGATGGGCCTGATCCCAATTCGCAGTGGCTCCATCTCCTGGCAGGGTGCGTCGCTGGAGAAGCTACCGCCCTACGAACGTGTCGCTCGCGGCCTGGCTTACGTGCCGCAGGGACGCGAAATCTTCCCGCGCCTGACCGTCGAGGAAAATCTATTAGTTGGCGCTGCATGCAGACCGCCGATCAAGTCCGTCCCGGGGCAGATCTACGATTTATTCCCGGTCTTGAGCCAGATGCGGGGAAGGCGGGGCGGCGATCTCTCCGGCGGCCAACAACAGCAACTCGCGATCGGCCGCGCCCTGATGAGCAATCCCAAATGCTTGATCCTTGACGAGCCAACGGAAGGGATTCAACCGTCTGTCATTCAAGAAATTGGAAAAACCTTGCGACACCTGGTTTCGAATCTTGGGTTAACCGTTCTGCTGGTGGAACAGTACTACGATTTTGCCCGATCATTAGCGGATGAGTATCTGGTGATGAATCGCGGAGAGGTTGTTGCCGCGGGCCGGGGCGAGACGATGGATTTAGACGGGGTCCGGGAAATGATCGCGGTGTAGGGAGGGATATGCTTCGCGCGTCCTGATTTTTCAAATTAGACGTATTAGTTTGGAACAACCAGGACGCGCCGGAGCATGTCCCTGCCTGCTCGCTCGCAAATCCCGATAGGGTCGCTTCTCCGAAATGAGCGTCGGCCGGCTGGGAGAGACGCCCTGCCGGAATTTGCAGGGCGCCTAGCTCAGGCGCCGACGGGCTCCCTGCATTTTTGAAATACAGAGGGTAAGAACAGCGTGAATTCGAATCATAGCATTTGTCAGGTCCCGTTCGATCCGGCACTGATGATCGGTATGAGGAGAGCCAGGGCAATCGAAGATCCCGCTAGACTGAATCTGCGCTCGGAGAGACTTTTGCCCAATAACATCATCCATCACCCGACACAGGAAGACTGGCTGGCGAACCTTTCCGCGCGGTTTGAAAAACGGGGCGACCGAACCATCCTGGCCGAACAGTCGCATACCGGACCGTTGCTGATCCAAAAGGCACTTTTTCCGGAAGGCTCAACTATTTGTCATACGGTCGTGGTACACCCGCCAGGCGGAATCGCCGAAGGCGACAAACTCTCCCTCAATTTTGAGCAGGGGCCAGGCACTCACGCGGTGATCACAACCCCTGCCGCAACGAAATGGTACAAGGCGCCCAATCGGCCCGCCCGGCAACGGGTCTCGATCAAGCTGGCAGCCGGCGCGAAGCTTGATTGGCTCCCTCAGGAAAACATCCTGTTCGACCGGGCTCGGGTCGAAATGAGCCTAAGGCTCTCGGCCACATTTGACGCGACCGCCATCGGTTGGGACCTGATCTCACTCGGCCGCTATGCCTCAGGTGAAAGGTGGCTTCGCGGTTCTTTGTTAATCGAAAACCAGATTGCCGACGAATACGACTTACCTTATTGGATAGAGCGGGCAATGTTTGAGGGTACTTCGCCGATACGAAACGCGCCACAGGGCCTGGCCGGTTTCTCGATCTTCGGCACCCTATGGGCGTTTGGCGCAGCATGTACACCGGAACTCGCCGAATCGCTCGCGGTTGAACTCCCATTCGAGGAGGACCTCCGCGCCGGGGCAAGTTGTCTACCGGGCGGAGTTCTTCTTATTCGAGCACTGTCGCGCCGAACGGAGACATTGCGAAACGCGATGATTTCCTGGTGGTCAAACCTCCGGCCGCTCATACACGGAGTTCCGGCGCGTCCACTAAGATTATGGGCAACCTGAGAGAAGCTAACCAGCGCAGCCAAACGGTGGAACCGAGTTTATTGGATGCCGTGTTGATATGGCTGGGCTTGCCGAGCCAAAACTGGGGATATTGCCAATCCAAAAGGCTCATTTGTTTCCGCCAATGGCGGAAACGAATTCGCCGTACCCACGATGGGTTCGAGGCAAGAGCTGGTAGAGGCTTGCCGAGCCTAAACCGGAAACGCAGCTCACCCTCAAAAGATTCCGACGAGCCCTGGCACAATTCTACCCAGCCGAAATTCCACCGTTACGCCGAATATCGTAGACCCCCGTGAACCTTACACCGCGCGAAAAAGATAAACTGTTGATTTTCACGGCCGCGCTGCTGGCGGAGAGGCGCTTGGCGCGCGGCCTCAAATTGAACCATCCCGAGGCAGTCGCATACATCTCCGCGGCACTACTGGAGGGAGCGCGCGACGGTCAAACGGTCGCCCAGCTTATGCACAACGGCACAACTATCTTGAAACGCGACCAAGTGATGGAAGGAGTGCCCGAGCTGATCCCGGAAATCCAGGTGGAAGCGACCTTTCCGGACGGGACGAAATTGGTGACGGTCCATCAGCCAATTCTCTGAAGACCTTGCATGCATGCGACCGACAACTCCACTAACGAAACTAAATTAGATTATCCATGATCCCAGGCGAAGTAATCACACAGGGTGGCGACATCGAGTTGAACGCCGGGCGGCCCACGATCTCTCTCATGGTTGCCAACACTGGCGATCGGCCGATTCAGGTCGGTTCGCATTTTCACTTTTTTGAAGTCAACAATGCGCTCCGGTTCGACCGCGAAAAGACTCGTGGATTTAGGCTCAACGTCGCCGCAGGAACAGCCGTACGCTTTGAACCTGGCCAGGAGCGGACGGTCGAGCTCGTCGAGCTTGCCGGCGACCGCCTTGTTTACGGATTCAATGGCAAAACCATGGGAAAGCTTTGAACATGTCTCGCCAGCCCGCACCTTTATGAAAATTTCCCGCCATGCTTACGCTGAAATGTTCGGCCCAACGGTCGGCGATCGCATCCGGCTAGCCGACACTGAGCTCTTCATCCAGATCGAACGCGATTTCACCCTCTACGGAGAGGAAGTCAAATTCGGCGGCGGCAAAGTTATCCGGGATGGCATGGGCCAATCGCAGCGATCATCGAAAGACAGCGTCGATACGGTAATCACGAATACCGTGATCGTGGATCACTGGGGCATTGTAAAAGCAGATATTGGAATAAAGGGCGGTCGCATCGCAGGAATTGGGAAAGCCGGGAATCCGGACATCCAGCCTGGGGTAACGATCGTGATCGGACCGGGTACCGACGTCATTGCCGGTGAGCACATGATCATGACTGCGGGCGGCATTGACTCCCATATCCATTTCATCTGTCCCCAGCAGATCAACGAGGCGATTTCGTCTGGCGTCACCACGATGATCGGCGGCGGCACCGGCCCTTCGACCGGCACATACGCAACCACCTGCACGCCGGGTCCATGGCACATTGAGCGGATGTTGCAAGCTGCCGATGGTTACCCAATAAACCTTGGCTTTCTCGGCAAAGGCAATGCCAGCCAGCCGGAACCTTTACGGGAACAAATCGCTGCAGGAGCTATCGGATTGAAACTGCACGAGGATTGGGGCACGACTCCCGCCGCAATTGATACCTGTCTATCCGTAGCCGAGGAGACCGACACGCAGGTCGCCATTCACACAGACACGCTGAATGAATCCGGATTTGTCGAAGATTCCATCGCAGCATTTAAAGGACGCACAATCCACACCTTCCATACCGAGGGTGCAGGCGGAGGACACGCCCCGGATATCATCAAGGTTTGCGGTGAAGCAAACGCGCTCCCCTCTTCTACGAACCCCACCCGTCCTTACACGGTGAACACACTGGATGAACACCTCGACATGCTGATGGTGTGTCACCACCTCGACCCGGCGATCGCGGAAGATGTCGCCTTCGCTGAGTCGAGGATCAGGCGCGAGACGATCGCAGCTGAGGACATCCTGCATGATCTCGGGGCGATTTCGATGTTTTCAAGCGATTCGCAAGCCATGGGCAGAGTCGGTGAAGTAATCATCCGAACGTGGCAGACCGCTCACAAAATGAAAGCTCAGCGAGGCTCTCTGTCCGTTGACCCTGCTGAACACGACAATTTCCGAGTAAAGCGGTACGTCGCCAAATACACAATTAATCCGGCGATTACTCACGGAGTGGCCCATGAGATCGGCTCGATTGAAGTCGGGAAATGGGCGGACCTGGTGTTGTGGCAACCAGCGTTTTTCGGGGTTAAGCCGTCGCTCATTTTAAAGGGCGGGATGATTGCAGTCTCGTTGATGGGCGATCCGAACGCATCAATTCCGACTCCGCAACCTGTTCACTATCGGGAAATGTTTGGTACCCGCGGCGGGGCTTTATCACAAACTTCGCTCACGTTTGTCTCGCAGGGAGCACTCGCGGCCGGGGTGGTCGAGCGCTACAAACTCTCCAAGCGGCTTGTGCCGGTTCATAGCGTTCGTCATCTGCGAAAATCGCATATGATTCACAATGATCTTCAACCCCAAATCACGGTTGACCCGGAGACATATCGCGTAGTTGCAAATGGAGAATTGCTGACCTGTGAGCCGGCGGATATTTTACCGATGGCCCAACGCTACTTTTTGTTCTAGCGTACGGCCTCTCCCTCCTCCTGCCCCGCAGGCGGCCCATTTTGAACGCAACGGCGTCAACGTTATAGGCGAGACGCTACACTGTGTCATGAACTCCCATGCTGCGTATTGAAAAACGGTTAGATCCGCTGACTGCTCTATCGGCTTCTGAGCGAGACCGCCTGCCGAGGCTGGTGCTTCCATTTGAGCGGCGCCAGAAGAGCCGTCAATTGGCGCAACTCGAGAATGGCGAAGAGGCGCAACTATTCCTCCCCCGGGGAACGGTTTTGCGAAACGGTGACCTGTTAGAGGCGCAAAACGGCGTGCGTATTCGAGTTATCGCCGCATTCGAGAATGTTCTCAACGTGACCGCAGACACGCCTTCTGCGCTAATTCGGGCAGCCTATCATCTCGGCAACCGCCATATGCCGGTTCAGTTGGGGAACGGTTTTTTGAGACTGGAGAACGACCCGGTGCTGAAAGAAATGCTCGTGCGTCTCGGCGTCCACGTCGAAGAAAAGCACGAACCGTTCGAACCGGAGGCGGGCGCCTACGGCGGTGGTCATCGGCATGATCATGATGCAATCTTCGAACAAGATTACGCGCTGGCGCAGCAAGTATTCCAGGAGCACCACGGCCATCATGATGACAAGAATATGCCCCATTAATGAGATTACCGCCCTGCTTCAACTCGCTTCCCCGGCGCTACCAATCGGCGCTTTTAGTTATTCACATGGGTTGGAGTCAGCGGTTGACGCCGGATTTGTCACCGATGCAAGCAGCGCCGAAGCATGGATTGCGAGCGGCCTGCAACAGGTGATTGGACGGTGCGAAGCGCCTCTCGTCTCTCTCCTGTACGACCTTTGGAACGAGGATAATTTCGCTGAGCTGTCGCGCTGGAACCGATGGTTTCTTGCCAGTCGGGAGTCTGCGGAGCTCCGCCAGGAAACGGAGCAGATGGGTTGGTCGCTCGCGCAACTCTCCCCGAGCCTGGCAGGGCCGAAATCGGCCGAAAGAGAGGCGATCCTGAGCGTTAGACCGATTGCTTTACCGGTCGCCTACGCGGCCGTGGCGCTCACGCTCAACCTGAACAAGGAAATGTGTATCGCCAGCTATCTTTTTGCCTGGCTTGAGAACCAGGTCATCGCTGCGGTCAAGGCGCTTCCGCTGGGTCAGCTCGCCGGCCAAAAGATCTTGACGGGCTTACGACAGCTGATTCCCGATATCGTTTCTGCGGCTTTACAAACTACGCCGGAAAAGTTCTCGAGCTTCGCTCCCCAGCTAGCAATTCTTAGCGCTAGGCATGAAGCCCAGTATTCGCGCTTGTTCCGCTCTTGACAGGATGCCTTCCATGCGCACAAAGCCAAACGCTCCGCTCCGTGTCGGAATCGGGGGTCCGGTAGGTACCGGCAAGACAACCCTGGTCGAGATGCTCTGCAAGGCAATGCGGGATCGGTACGATCTGGTCGTGATCACAAACGATATCTACACGAAGGAAGATCAGCGCCTGTTGACCGTCGCCGGGGCCTTGCCACCCGAGCGCATAATGGGTGTTGAAACGGGCGGATGCCCTCATACGGCGATCCGCGAAGACGCGTCGATCAATCTGGAGGCGGTGGACCGAATGCTGGAAAAGTTTCCGGATACTGATGTAGTTTTCATCGAATCCGGAGGGGATAACCTTGCCGCAACATTCAGTCCGGAGCTCGCCGACCTGACGATCTACGTTATCGACGTCGCCGCCGGCGAGAAAATCCCCCGCAAAGGCGGCCCAGGAATTACCAAATCGGATCTTCTGGTCATAAATAAAATCGATTTGGCACCCTACGTAGGCGCTTCCTTGGAAATTATGGCGTCCGATGCCCGGAAGATGCGCGGCCGGCGCCCGTTTGTAATGTGCAATCTGAAATCACGAGACGGGCTGGACGAAGTGGTTAGCTTCCTCGAAAAGCACGGGATGCTGATCGGCCTGCAACAGTCTCGAGCCAAGGCGGGATTTCACCCAGACTCCGAGATCACCCCCGAGGGCGACGCTCCGTCGTCGCCGAATTTCGGAATTTAAGGTTAATGTCGTTTGGAATACATTGTGGGAGAAACACGAGTCAGTTCGGTCAAAGCCATCGTGTTCGACATATTCGGGACGCTCGTTGACTGGCGAGGGAGCCTGGTCACTCAACTGAGTGCGTTCGGACGCGAGAGAGGACTGGATGCTGATTGGACGGTTCTGGTGGATGCGTGGCGGAGTGCCTATCAGCCAAGTTTAGATGCGGTGCGCCGCCGCGCTGTTCCGTGGACCGTTCTTGACGAATTGCATCGAGCGTCACTGATCGCTTTGCTCCCCGATTTTGGCCTTTCCTCGTTGAGCGACCAGGAGATCGATTTTTTCGTTGCGGGCTGGCACCGATTGAATCCGTGGCCAGATGTTGTGCCTGGCCTCCAACGGCTTCGACAGCGCTACATCATCGGACCATTATCAAACGCCAATCTTTCCCTGATGGTTAACTTGGCGAAATTTGCCCGATTGCCTTGGGACGTAGTGTTCGGTTCCGATCTTTTTCGACATTATAAACCAGACCCTGAAACATATTTGGGAGTTTGTGATTTGCTCCGGCTGAAGCCGGAGCAGGTGATGTTGGTCGCGGCCCACAACTATGATTTGAAGGCCGCCCAGGCCCTTGGACTATTGACTGCTTTCATCCCTCGCCCCCAGGAATACGGACCACATCAAACCACTGATCTGCAGCCGGAAGGTGACTGGAACATCGTGGCTTCAGATGTCGAAGACTTGGCGGTTCAGATTTAAGGGTCAAATCTCAATTTTCGATTTTGTTCAAGAAGCGGCTGTTACCCGGAATGCGGCTCAGCAGGAGCTTCGCCCTACCGCTGACGCTTCCATAGCACGGCACAGTAGGGAAAGCCTCCTGGCGAGCCGCATTCCCCGTGAGGGACGCTCTTTTCAGAACCGCAGCGGCTCAGCAGGAGCTTCGTATACCGCCGACATTTTCCGTGGCTCGGCATGGGTAGGGCAAGCCTCCCGGCGAGCCGCGCTCCGTGCGAGGGCCGTTCGCCCCACCCCCCTAGCCTCGCATCGATCTAACTTGCTCCGGCTATCCGCACGTTTAGCTTCGGGAATGACCAGTTCCTCCCTTTTCGCTGAGGCCAGGAGATTTATCCCGGGTGGGGTTAACTCGCCGGTCCGCGCTTTTCGCAACGTTGGCGGTGAGCCGTTCTTCGCCGCGCGCGCAGCAGGGTCGCACATCTGGGATGTGGATGGACGAGAGTACATTGATTACGTCGGCACCTGGGGGCCGGCTATTCTTGGCCACGCTCCTGAGGTCGTTGTCGAAGCCGTGCGTGAAGCGGCGAAACACGGCCTGAGCTTCGGAATTCCGAACCCTTACGAAGTGGAGATGGCCAAGCTCATTTGCAGCTGGGTGCCGTCCGTCGAAAAAGTTAGGATGGTCAACAGCGGCACGGAAGCCACGATGTCTTGCGTTCGACTTGCCCGCGGATTCACCGGCCGCAATCTGATGGTGAAATTCGAGGGATGCTATCATGGCCACGTGGACTCGCTCCTGGTGAAGGCAGGAAGCGGAGCATTGACCCATGGGAGCCCTGACAGCGCGGGCGTTCCTCCGGAATTGGCCGCATTGACCTTAACCCTTCCTTTTAACGATTCCGAGCGACTCGAGGAGACTTTCGCCAGGTTCGGTGAGAAGATCGCCGGTGTCATCATCGAGCCGATCCCCGCTAATGCGGGACTTTACTTCCCGAGACCTGGTTTTCTCGAACAACTCCGAACCCTTTGCACGAAGGCTGGAGCCATTCTGATCTTCGACGAGGTCATGACTGGGTTTCGCCTCGCGAAAGGGGGATGCCAGGAAATTGCCAGGGTCATGCCGGACCTTACGGCGTTGGGAAAAGTTATCGGCGGAGGCCTACCGGTTGGTGCTTTCGGTGGCCGGGCGGAGATCATGGACTACCTCTCGCCAGACGGCCCCGTCTATCAGGCAGGCACGCTATCGGGGAATCCGCTCGCGATGGCGGCGGGCCTCGCCCAGTTGCGCGAGCTTGAACGCAGCGAAGGATTTACCAAGCTCGAGAGTATCGGCCAACAAATGGAAACCGGCATGCGCCAGCTGCTCCACGACGCAGGGAGACTCTACCAATTTCATCGGATCGGCTCGATGTTCTGCCTTTTCTTTACCCGGGAATCGGTCTGGAGTCTGGCCGAAGCCATGCGAGCCGACCTCGACGCCTTCAAAAAATTCTTCCACGCCTGCCTGGAGCAGGGGGTCTATTTTGCGCCATCCCAGTTTGAAGCCGGTTTCTTGTGTCTCGCTCACACGAGTACGGACCTGGAGCGAACCCTGGAGGTGATAGAACGTAGTCTTAGCCGTCTTTGAGCCCAGATTCCGAAATTCGGCGGCGACGGAGCGCCGCCCTCCAAGGTAATTTCGGAATGACTTAAGTTGACGCGTATGAGCCGCTTGCCGGACGAAGTCACCCTACCCACGATGGGCGCGCAGCCGCCAATGGTAGGCGAGGCGCCCGTCGAGCCCGATCGCTTGACCAAACAACGGGCTGATTCATTCGGTCGCGGAATCAATCGCCAACAGATACGAGAAGGAAAAAATCCCGGAGCTATGCCCATCCATCCAATGCGGTTGGATGCCATATCCGCCCACGAGGTCACAACGTTTCAGCTCGAAACTGGCTGGCGTTAGTTTCTCTTGTCCCCCACCGTGCACATTGCCCAGAAGGTCTTTCTCGCCCGCGCAGAGCGCGCACGGGCACCTGCGGCGCAGCAACTCAAGAGGAATATACGTCTCGCTCCCGTTGTTCCAACGAATGGCCAGTTCGTTGCCGATCACGTTCAAGTTCTCGATCGCCAGCTGCATGATCCGGACAGTAAACGAGTGTGAGTGTGAGTGCGAGCCTGGAAAATGTATCGGCGTGTCGGCGTGTCGGCGTACGGGCGTTTGGTAGGAAGAGGTTTGTCCGAACCGTCTTTGGTCGTCAGGAAAAAATCAACCGACTCCCCAGATTCACAACTCTGTATTTGGATGTATTGACAAATACGCCTCACATGAGTCTCTGCTCAGCGGCTCGGATGAACCTCTACCAAACGCCCTTACGCCGACACGCCGATACGCCGTTACATTCTCTCAGGCTCGCACTCACACTCGCACTCACACTCACACTCACACTCGCACCCACACTCGCACTCGTTGACGGCGCCAGCGATCCAGTTTAGGAACAGCTATGAGCATCAGCTATTTCGCCGAATGCACGGTCCTGATCACAGGAGCATCGGCCGGGATCGGTCGCGAGTTCGCACGTCAGCTCGCTTCAGTGGTCAACACGATGATTTTGGTGGCCCGCCGCAACGATCGCTTGGAAGCTCTCGAATTAGAACTCAAGGTGATCAACCCCGAGCTGGAGCTGTTTTGTCGACCGCTGGACCTCCGTGACCAGAGTGAGCTTGAGCGGTTCTGTGATTGGTTGGACGAAAGCGGTTTGACCATCGACCTTCTGGTGAATAACGCTGGCCTCGGCGACCATGGCCCGTTTGCGGAGAGCGAATGGGAGCAGGTTCATTCCATGTTGCAAGTCAACGTCTCCGCCCTGACTTACCTGACGTTCAGAGTTTTGCCGGCAATGAGAAAGGCCGGCTGCGGGGCGATCCTTAATGTCAGTTCCGTTGCCGGCCTCCTGCCAGTGCCCAACAGCGCGGTCTATGCTGCTACCAAAGCGTACGTGACCAGTTTCAGCGAGGCGATACGCGCGGAATTGCGTCCCTCCAATATCTCCGTCACAGCTCTTTGCCCCGGGCCCGTCTCCACGGAATTTCTTTCCCGAGCCACCCGAGCCTCACAAACGGCCAGTCACAACGCTCCTGACTTCTTGATCGTTTCGGTTCAGGAGGTGGTCCATCAAGGTCTGCAAGCAGTGACAAAGGACCGCGCACGAGTTATCCCAGGCGCTCTAGTCAATTTCGCCATGACGGCGGTTGCTTTTCTGCCGATGTTCATCAAGCGCCTGGTCTATACTGCCCGCGTAAAACAATCTTTGTCCGGCGCCCCGACAACGTCCCCGGATTACGAAAAGACCGGAACAGTTTAGCTTGGCGCTAAACTCCGAAAGAACTCGGAATTTTCGGATTAGGGGCGACCCCGAACGTTTTTTATGACTGTTCAAAGCTTTTATTTGCTTTTCGGAATCATCGCCATCCTTGGAGGAGCGCTCGGATACGCTCGGGCAAAGAGTAGAGCTTCCCTGATTGCGGGCGCAATCGCCGGCGCGCTGCTCATCATCTCCGGATTGTTACCAGCGCCCGTGGCGTTCTTCCTCGCCCTGATTGTTTCCGTCTTATTGCTGGCGCACTTCGGTCGTTCCTATCTGGCCAAGCGGAAACCGATGCCGGCCCTGCCGATGATCATTCTCAGCATTTTGTGTATCATTTGGACGGTCGTCGCGTGGCTGAGCTGATCTACCGATCCATGCCATCGACTCAATCCGGGATGTTTCGCCTGCTTCGACTTATTCTGGGCACAACCTTTATCTCGATCGCCGGCTGCCCTGGTCCACAGCCCACCAACCCCGCAGGCGAATCTCCCACTCCAGTCCAAACACCGACACCGATATCAACCGCGACACCGATTCCAACTCCAGCACCTACCCCGATTCCGACTCCGCTCCCTGAGTCCTTCGTTCCCTCTTCCAAGATGGACACCGCGCGGCTCTTCAACGGGTTTGAAATCCACTCCAAGGTTACCACCCTGGAAGGTGACTCCGCAGTGGTCACCCGGCGCGTGCCCGACTCATACCTGTTGGATCTGGACGTGAATATCCGAGTCCCGAAAGCTGCCCAGACCGTGGGTGAGCTTCAGCTCGCGGATCCAACGCTGCCCTCCAGTCTGCCTGGACTCGAAAATCTTCTGACCACCGCGAAAGTGTCGAATTTCTATCATGCGCTCTACCAACTGAAGATCGACTCCCTTAATCGCAATCTCGTGCGGCTGGATCAACTTTTGTCTAGACACAATTTTTTCGATTGTAACACGATCCTGGAAATTACCGATCCGAGCAGCTCACGGAAGGTGCTGCTGATCCAGAGCGACATGGATGTCAATTCGGATGGTTCTGACGCCGATCGGTCCACTGAGGTGGACGGTTCGTCTACGAATTTTCAACCCTTCACAAGCTACCGCTGGCCGAGGAGAACCGATAAACCGAGCCAATTCCTGTCCGAGCGCGAAGCCAAGTTGAAGGAATTGCAAATCGAGTTCGACGCCAAAACGACCCTCCCGGAGCGGAAAAAGGTCTTGAAGGAACAGATTGCAGAAGTCGAGCGCGAAATTGGCGATCTGAGAAGGTACAGCTTTCTGATCTCGAAAGAGGATCCCTTTATTGTTCTACCTGGCTTCATGTTGCGGCAAGCCACTCATCCATTCTTGCCCAGATTTGGGGACTACGTTGTGCTCGTCTATCATGGGACCCTCTATCCGGCGCTCCTGGGTGATGCCGGACCTTCTTATAAAATCGGTGAAGCGTCGCTCCGGATCGCAACCCAGATTGACCCGAAAGCGAACCCGTACAACCGGCCGGAGACTGACCTCGACGTCACCTACCTCGTTTTTCCCGGAACCGCTGATCCTCAGCCGGGACCTCCAGACCTCAAGGCACTCCACGAACGCTGCCAAGCGCTGCTGAACGACATCGGTGGTTACCGTGGCGAACTCTGGGAGTGGACCGATCTTCTTGCCACTGCTTCGGCCACCCCAGCAAAGACTTCAAACACCACGCCGTCGCCATCCCCTAATGCAACACCGGAAGCCTCTCCCTCAGTCTCAAGCTCGCCGCAGCCTTCCGTTTCACCGCTCGCGACCGCGAAAAGAAGCCCAGCCCCAGCGCCGACTGCAACACCGACGGCGCGGGCAAGACCCCGCGAGGGTGACTAGCGTAGCTAAGCTGGCCTGCATCGCTCACAGCGCGGTGGAGCCGCAACCAAACGTGATTCCTGTGAAATGAGATGATCGGGGGGTCGTCGTAACTAAGGAATGACGGTAGGGCGAAGGTTGCTAAGCCTGGCCCACAAATCTCACAGAAGCGCGCAAAGAAGACTTTTACAGAAGCTCTCAGAGATCTCGAAGGGCATCGGTCGGGGGGCGTCGCGACCGTTGAGGAATTCATTCACGTAAAGGCGCTTGCCGCGCACCCGCCAGTCTTTCTGCAGAAAGGTCCGGTTTTCGCGAAATGCCAGGAGAGCTGTTGCACTTCATGATCGGCGCACCACGCAAGACCAGTCTTCGACCAGAGCCAAACCCAATCTTTGAGACCTTTGAGAGCTTCTGTGAGAATCTTCTTCGCGTGCTTCTGTAAGACTTGTGAGCGATGCAGACTATTGGCGTGAAGCGCTATTCGCCAGTCGCCGCCGGCGCGCCGAGCTCCGTTTAACGCAATCAGGCAGACCTGCTCTCATGAGAACGCAGCGTAATTAAGAAAAGACGGTAGGGCGAATCCGCCGCGGCGGATGAGCCTAAACCGCAAATGTTGCCGACCCCCTTGAGGCTCATTTGTCCCGCTTCGCGTCGCTTCGCGGGACGAATTCGCCCTACCAGCTTTCAGCGGCAAAAATCCTCGCGGAAATGCACGATTCAGAACT
>JBAUZZ010000332.1:0-11468 GCA_049585495.1 Chthoniobacterales bacterium
CGGGACGCATACGGTATAGTTGTATAGTTCTGAATCGTGCATTTCCGCGAGGATTTTTGCCGCTGAAAGCTGGTAGGGCGCATTCGTCCCGCGAAGCGACGCGAAGCGGGACAAATGAGCCTCAAGGGGCTAACAACATCTGCGGTTAGGCTCATCCGCCGCGGCGGATTCGCCCCACTGTCATTCCTAAGTTACGACGACCCCGATCATCTCATTTCACACGAATCACGTTTGTTTGCGGCTCCGCCGCGCTAAGTAAGATTTGCGGGGTAGGCGAACCGGTCCAAGGTGCGCTTGATCCGATTCAAGACTCGATCACGTCCCATAACCTCAAGCATATGATACAGACTAGGCCCAACCGACTTGCCGCTGACCGCGACGCGGATTGGATGAATCAACTCGCCCGTCTTGCAACCGAGTCCGGCGGCTAACTCTTTCAAGCCGACTTCGAGCCGCTCGGCACTCCACTCCCCTAACGCCTGGTATCGCTCACCCAGGGACCGCAACCGATCGAGCGCACCCGCTTTGTACAGAGTTTTTCCGACACTCTCCGGATCGTAGGAAAATTCCTCGGTGAAGAAGTAGTTGATCCACTCCGGGACGTCCCGAAACAGTTTGATTTTCTCCTTCACGATCTCCAGAACGCGCAACAGGTAGGATTCATCGTGAACGACGATGCCCGCTTTATGAATAAATGGCTCGCTCAGTTCCCGAAATCGGCTAAGTGGCATCTGAATGATGTACTGGCCATTCAGCCAATTACACTTATTCAAATCGAAGGCTGCATTACGACGATTGATCGTGGCTAGATCGAACATCGCGATGACCTCCTCGGTGTCGATCTTTTCCCGATTATCCTTCGGTGACCACCCAAGCAGGCAGAGATAATTCCGCAATGCTTCGGGCGCATAACCTTGCTCGATATAACTTGAGATCCTCGAACCTTCATCCCGCTTGCTCATCTTCGAGCCGTCGCGATTCAAGATAAGCGGGATGTGTGCGAAGTGCGGAGGCTCTTTGCCCAGCGCCTGATAAAGCTCGACGTGCTTTGAAGTATTTGTCAGATGGTCTTCGCCGCGAATGACGTGAGAAATTCTCATCTCTATATCATCGACGACATTTACAAAGTGAAAGATCCAGGATCCGTCATGGCGGCGGATCGTCATGTCTGGATCGACGCTGCGGTCAAACACAATCCTCCCACAGACCAAGTCATCGACAACTACCGGCTGGCGGGGGGAGCGAAACCGGACAGCTCCTTCATCCTCGTAAATCAGTCCTTTCTCTCGAAGAACGTTCAGATATTTAAGATACACCGGCGTCCGTTGGCTTTGAAAGTAGGGGCCAAACTCGCCGCCTTTGTCTCCGCCTTCATCCCATTCCAGCCCTAACCATCGCAGCCCGTCGTAGATTACCTGCACAGCCTGTTCCTGCTGCCTGCTCTTGTCCGTGTCTTCGATGCGCAGCACAAATGTGCCTCGGTTGTGGCGCGCAAAGAGCCAGTTGAACAACGCCGTTCTAGCGCCGCCGACATGCAGAAATCCGGTGGGTGACGGAGCGAAACGAACCCGGACCGGTAGACTCATCGGAGTATCAATTCGCAGGCCGCTCTCAGACGCAAATTAATTTCTTTCAACCTTTGGAAATTGTCTCTTGGCGTCTCACCCCACCAGGGACTGCGCGGCGAGCGCACTTATTTTCTGAGGGCGTTTCCGGATTGCAGGCGGGGGCGCGGTTGTATCGGCCAATTTTCCACCGCACCCTTTCCGCGTCCATGTAGTTGAATAACTAGCAGACGATAGCTGTCCAAAACCCTATAGTTCAACGTATGTGCGGTCGATCCCTTACCTTCCTGATTGTTGCCAGCACGCTGGCCCTTCCTGGTTCAACTTTGACTTACGCCTCCAATCTATCGGCGGCGACCTTGCGCCCCGGAAATCATTTCGTCGGCTACACGGATAGCGACACATCGGACGAGATTGATGACTATGATGTCTTCTACGATCGTCTCTCCTCAGATGGTCAGTGGTTTTATGACGATAACTATGGCTACGTCTTTCAGCCTGCGGTAGCCGCTGACACCAGTGATTGGCGACCATACGCCGATGGACACTGGGTCTGGACTGACCGTGGCTGGCTCTGGGTCTCGAACGAAGATTTTGGTTGGGCAACTTACCACTATGGTCGCTGGATTCGCATGGCCGGTGTCGGCTGGGTCTGGGTCCCCGGCAGCGATTGGGCACCAGCTTGGGTCTCCTGGAGGCAAAGCGACGATTACGTGGGTTGGAGTCCCTTGCCGCCAGAATGCAACGTGAGCCCTTCCGTCAGCGTCTCGTCCTGGTGCGATTCGTATTACGACATCGGCCCTGCAGCGTATACCTTTATCCGCTTCGGCGACTGGTTTCGGCCCAGTTACCGGGGTTATTTCGCACCGCCCGGCGAGAACATTGCTTTCTTCAACCAGACGAGAAACATCACAAACGTCCAATACAACAACAACGTTATCAACAATTACGGACCCCAGGTCGCGACCCTGCAGCAGAAAACCAACCAGCAGATCACGAAGTATAACATCAACTACATGGCGCAGACAGATCCGAAAGCTCCCTTCAAGACGACGCCGCAGGGAAATCAACTTCACGTTTTTGCCCCGCCTGCTCAGCTAAAGAATGTTGCTGCCGTCCAGCCTCAGGTGAAGAGGCAACTGGGCGCTGGCCAGGTCGAACGCGGCTGGCAAAATGTGCCGCAAGCGAAGCAGGCGGAATTGAGGCAGCAGCTCGCTAAAGCAACTCCGGTGCCGCCGGGGCTGCCTCCGAAACCAGCGCCACTGGTCAAACCGCAGTTTATAGCAGCTAAACCGGGCGGAGCCAAGCAACCCGGCGGAGCCAAGCAACCCGGCGGAACCACCAACCTGCCGGCCGGGAAACCCGGCCAACCAGGAACAGCGGTCGAACAGCAGAAGGGACCACCTGGCCAAAAACCAGAATTGAAGCCGTTCGAACAAGGCCAAAAGCCAGCCTCGGCGCCGCCCAAACCGACCGAACCGGGCAACGTCGCTACCGAACGACAAAAGCTTCAAGAAGAAAAGACTAGTGCTACCCAGCAACAGGAGAAAGCACGTATCGAGGCTGAGAAGCAGCGCCAAACCCAATCGAACGGAGGAGCAAGGAAGGTAGAAGCACAAAAAGGGCGTGAGGAGCAGCAGCGACGGTACGCGGAGGCTGCTCGCGCCCAGCACGCTGCCCCGCGTCAAGTAGCGCATCCGCAAGCCCAACCCCATCCGCAGGGCCAGCCTCACCCGCAAGCGGCGCCTCATCCCCAAGGCCAACCCCATCCGCAGGGCCAGCCTCACCCGCAAGCGGCGCCTCATCCGCAAGGCCAACCCCATCCGCAGGGCCAGCCTCATCCGCAAGGCGGTGGAAAACCCAGTCAGGGCAAAGGCAAGGGCAACGAGAAGGACCAGAAGAAGCAGGGTGGCTAGCCCGCAAAAAGCGCCTATGGCGCTGCCGGAGCAAATTCTCGGAAGGATCGGCGAGGATGACGCGTCGCTCTACGCCGCCGAATTCGCGGTTGCTAGCTGATGGATTTCGTTCGAAGCTGCGGGCACAATGAACCGGGTCGTCGGTCTCGAGACCGAATATGGATGCCTAATCTCGGAAAATCAGTCTCAGAGCCAAGCCGATGCGTGGCCTGTGAAGGTCAAGAACTACCTTTTCCGGAAGTGTCACGTCGGGGCAATCGATCTTCATTACCGCGACTACGAGGAACCGCCAGGCAATGGCGGTTTTTTACTTAACGGGGGCCGACTTTACCTTGACATGGGCCATCTGGAGTATTCGTCGCCGGAATGTCTGTCGTTGAGAGACCTGGTTACGTACGATCTGGCAGGCGATCTCCTGTTGCATCAGGCGACTGTCGAACTGGGGGTCGCAGACCAAGTCTGCTTCCTGAAGAACAATATTGATCACCACACCGGCGCAACCTTCGGGTGCCACGAGAATTACCTGATGCGCAGGGAGGCGCAATTCACTCCTGAGGTGCTGGCATCGCTTCTCGCCTTTTTGGCGACCCGCCAGATCTATGCCGGAGCCGGGCGTGTTGGTCAGGCAAATCCACTCGCCTTCGATTTCGAAATCCCTAACCGCCAAGGGCAGGTGCCATTCCAAATCAGCCAGCGCGCGGACCATATCGTGAACGACATCTATCAGTGGGTGCAGTTTAACCGCGCCATCATTAATGCTCGCGATGAGCCGCTGGCCGATTACCGGAAATATCGGCGGCTTCACCTGTTGATCGGAGATTCGAATATGAGTCCCTTCGCCACGGCGCTGAAGATTGGGACCACGGTCTGTATTCTGACGCTGCTTGAGGAAGACTTGCTTCCCCGAAATATGGCGCTTCGGGACGCAGTACTTGCGACCCGTGAAATCTCCCGGGATCCGGAAGGAAAGTGGCTCGTCGAATTGGATGACGGCTCCCACCAGGATGCGCTCGAAATTCAGTATCAGTTCTTAGAACATGCGCATCGTTATCTGGCCGGACAGGATGATGAAACCGATTGGATTTTGGAGAGCTGGGGTTTTACTCTCGACGCTATCCGAAACAAGCCGGAACTGCTCCTGGGCGGGGTTGACTGGATTTCGAAGAAGTGGCTCCTGAACATGTTTATGGAAGAGCAGGGCATCAGTTGGCAGGACCCTTGGCTGCAGAGCCTCGACCTCGAATACCACAATATTAATCCCGAACGCGGACTGTTTTTCGCCCTGAAGCCGGCGAAGGCAATCGGTGAATTCAATGCAACAGTTCGCCGCGAAGACGCGAAAACGCATCCGCCGGCAAATACGCGCGCAACAGGCAGATCAAAGGCTGTATCGTTGTTTCAGCGGAAAAATTTGCCTTATATCATCAATTGGGACTCGATCGCGCTCGAAAGCCAGGATTACCTTCCCATGCCCGATCCTTTCCACGCCTACGCGGACGAAGTAGAATATTTCCTGAAATGAGCCAATGATTTCCTATGAGGAACAATCGCCTTTTTCTTTTCCCTTTTTATCGCCTCTTGGTGCTTGCCGTAACGTGCTGTGGCGCACTGAGTCTGACTTCCACTCGCGCGGACGATGCGTCGTGGAAAACCAGCTTCGCCCAGGCTGTTGCCGAAGCTTCTCAACAGAATAAACAGATCCTTCTGAATTTTACCGGCTCGGACTGGTGTCCTCCGTGCCGCAAAATGGACCAGGAAGTACTTTCCCAAAAACAGTTCTCTGAATTCGCCTCGAAAAATCTGATTTTAGTGAAGCTGGATTTCCCACGACACAAGAAACTTTCGGCTGATGAGAAGGCACAGAATGACCAACTGGCGAAAAAGTACGCGATTCAAGGGTTTCCTACCTTTGTCCTGGTCGATTCTTCCGGCAAAGAGGTAAGGCGTCAGGAAGGGTACCTTGAGGGCGGTCCGGTCGAATTTCTCAAGTGGGCCAAAGGCCAGAATTAGCGCGCGCAGGATAGATCACCCGGTATTCCCTAGCCGACGAGGGGCCAAGATCGCCCAAAACGAGGTGGGGCCAAGTTCCCCACCCGCAGCTCTTCCGCCTTAGGCGGATGCGGGCGGGCATGTTGGCCTAAATCGCGGACATGGCGTCAACTGCGATTTGGGACGCGCGGAAGGACAGTCCCCAGAATTTCGCCGAAATCACGAAATTCGGCGGCGACAGAGCGCCGCCCTCCAACGTAATTTCGGAATCTGGTGAGGCTGCTTTCACTTGACCGCTGCTTGTGCGACGGTTCGTCCGCGGATCTCGGGTCTGCTATTTATGACTCAGAAAGACCGAATTTCTCCGGCGCTGCTCACCGACCTTTACCAGCTGACGATGGCCTACGGTTATTGGAAAAAGGGCATGCTGGAATACGAGGCCGTCTTTCATCTGTTCTTTCGCCAACAGCCATTCAACGGCGGGTATACAGTGAGCTGCGGCTTAAGCGACGCGATCGACTACTTGCGGAATTTTCGATTTCACCGCGACGATCTTGATTATCTCGCTGGGCTGGTTGGCTCTGACAGCCAACCGCTTTTCGAACAAGCCTTCCTGAGTCATTTGCAGAAGCTCGAGTTTCATTGCGACGTTGATGCAATTCCCGAAGGAACTGTTGTCTTCCCCCACGAGCCTTTGGTGCGAATCACGGGCCCACTCCTCCAGGGTCAACTGTTGGAAACCGGGCTGCTGAACATCCTCAATTTTCAGACGCTGATTGCGACCAAGTCGGCCCGGATCTGCCTGGCGGCGAAAAACGCACCCGTCCTCGAGTTCGGGTTGCGTCGCGCCCACGGCCCGGACGGGGCGTTGGCGGCGAGTCGCGCTGCGTACATCGGCGGTTGCTCGGCTACATCGAATGTTCTGGCCGGCAAGGTCTTCGGCATCCCAGTGCGCGGCACTCACGCACACAGTTGGGTGATGTCCTTTCCGAACGAATTGGACGCTTTCGAAGCTTTTGCCGAAACGATGCCGGGTAATTGCATCTTACTGGTCGACACTTACGACTCCTTGGAAGGAGTTCGCCACGCGATCGATGCTGGCCGAAAGCTTCGTGCAGCCGGCAAGGAACTGCTCGGCGTCCGGTTAGACTCCGGAGACCTTGCATATTTGAGTATCCAAACTCGGAAGATGCTCGACGCTGCGGGATTCGAAGAGACGAAAATCCTGGCCAGCAACGATCTCGACGAACATGTTATCAGCAGCCTGAATGAGCAGGGCGCTGTGATCGATATGTGGGGCGTCGGCACCAAGCTGGTCACCGCATTCGATCAACCCGCACTCGGAGGAGTCTATAAGCTTGGCGCGATTCGGACCAGGCCTGGGCCATGGGAATATAAGATCAAGCTTTCGGAGCAGGCGGTGAAGGTTTCCAACCCCGGCGCCCTCCAGGTAAGACGCTTCTCTTACGGAGGGGAGTACTTTGCGGACATGATCTATGATGCCGGCGGTCCTCTGAGAAACGACCGCGTGATCGTCGACCTGGCCGATGTCACAATGCGAAAAAGAATTCCGCCCTCGGCCAGTTATCGAGATCTTCTCGTCCCCGTGTTCCGGCGGGGCAAGCTTGTTTACACGGCACCCCCGATTCATCGGATCCGTGAGTTCGCCCAGAGCGAGCTGGCCCGCTTTTACGCGGGCGTGAAACGTCTCCTCAATCCCCATATCTATCCGGTCGGTCTCGAGCTCGGGTTACACGAATTGAAGGAGGAAATGATGCACCAAACCCGGATGCATGTTTCAGCCGACGAGGACTAGCCCGCAAATCTCCTAGCGCGGCGGAGCGGCCCAGGCATGATTGGTAAGAAGTGAGAGGTGATCGGGGCGCAGTTAAGAAATATCGGTAGGGCGAATCCGCCGCGGCAGATGAGCCTAAACCGCAAATGTTGTTCGCCCCTTGAGGCTCATTCGTCCCGCTTCGCGGGACGAATTCGCCCTACCAGCTTTCGGCGGCAAAAATCCTCGCGGAAATGCACGATTCAGAACCATAGTTATACACGTCTCTCCGGATTTGTGAGGGATGCATGCTAGTTCCTGTGCTATAATTTTTGTCTTCTCCGGAAGAACGAAATCGACGTGAATTGCTTAATTGTCGTTGACATCCAAAACGATTTTCTGCCCGGCGGTGCGCTGGCAGTACCAGGAGGGGACGAAGTGATCCCCGTGATCAATCGACTCCAGGATCGCTTTGATCTCGTGTTGGCCACCCAGGATTGGCATCCTTCCGACCACGGAAGCTTTGCCGCGAATCACCCTGGGCACAAGATCGGTGAGGTGATCGATCTGGACGGTGTCCCTCAGATTCTCTGGCCGGTGCATTGTGTCCAGGATAGTGCTGGCGCCCAGTTCTCGACGGCACTTGATACGACCCGTTTCGAGCGAGTTTTTCGAAAGGGTATTGACCGCAATATCGACAGTTACAGCACGTTCTTCGACAACGCGAAGCGCCGCTCGACGGGCCTCGCCGAGTATCTCAGGCAGCGGAACGTCCACGAGATTTTCATCTGCGGCCTCGCGACCGATTATTGCGTTCGATTTAGCGCGCTCGACGCGGTTGAGCTTTCTCATCCGACCACGGTCGTGGAAGACGCGTGTCGCGGGGTCAATCTTCAGCCCGACGATTCGGCAAACGCCTTGCGCGAACTCCTGAAGGCGGGGGTTACAATTCAGAGTTCGAGCAAGTTGCTTGCCAGCAAGTAGGTCCCCAGGCAACCAGCCTTAGCCTCAAACCTCATCAGTCGTTCTCGCGGCGCTTTTTGTAGATTGCACGGACGTCAATTTGCGCCGAAGCGTCGGTCAACACTGCAACCTCGAGTGCGAGGTCATCGGCAATGATCTGCTTAATCCGCTGCAGGTGCGGGTTTTTCCGATCCAGCTGATTTTGGCTGGCCCACCGCGCAGCAGCCACGATCAAGCTCGAGACCTGCTCAGCCGTTAGCAGATCCGTGTTGATAATAATATCGAAGTCGCTTCGATCATTGATATCGATTCCGTACAGCTGTAGGTAACGTTTCCGATTCTGCTCGTCTCGTTGAAGAGTTCGATATAGCACCGCCTCGTAGCTCGCGTATTTCTCTGGTTCGCGTTGAAAGATTCGCTTTGCTCGGGCTTCCAGCGGCGCGTGCAACCAGACTCGCAGATCCGCGTCAACCAACCAGGCTGCTAACCGTGATCCGACCACGACTCGCGGCCGGAGCGACGCACGGATCAGATTAAGATCCGTGAGAAAATCAAAGATCTTCGTCTCCGGAGCCTTCAGGTGAATTTCCTCGAAGGTAATGCCGAGATCCCCTGCCAGGTCGCGAAAGGTATAATTTACCTCTTTCAGGCCAAGAGTTCTGCCGACGTTATGGGTGGCAGTCGTGTTCCCGCACCCGCTTTGGCCTGAAATAGCAATTCGCAAGGTTCTGGCTTCGGGCATCACAGCATCAGCTTCCTCGGAGTTTGAACCCGGTCGGGTCGTCCTGGAAGAGCCATACAGTGACAACATGTGAAGAGATTGTCCACGACAGAAGGGGGTTGGCCTGCATCGCTCCGAGCGTGGCGGAGCCGGTCCAAGCGTGATTGGCAAGAAGTGAGAGGTGATCGGGGCGCAGTTAAGAAATGTCGGTAGGGCGAATCCGCCGCGGCGGATGAGCCAGCGATGCAGGCTCCGCACAATCAACCTTTGTCCGCTAAACCGGATTCCGAGAACCATCGATAGGTTTGCTCGATCCCTTGGTCGAGAGGGATCTTGGGCTCCCAGCCAAGCGATCGCAGCTTGGAAACATCAAGAAGTTTCCGCGGGGTGCCGTCTGGCTTGGTGTCGTCAAATACCAACTCCCCCTCAAATCCAACTACATCGCATATCAGTTCGGCGAGTTCCCGAATCGTCAAATCCTCCCCCCAGCCGACATTGATCATCTCGGGCGAATCATACCTCTCGAATAGAAAGCGCAAGGCATCGGCAAGATCGTCACAATGGAGAAATTCGCGCCGCGGAGTACCGGTTCCCCAGATCACGACTTCTGAGCAGCCGGATTTCTTGGCCTCGTACACTCTTCGGATCAAGGCTGGGACGACGTGTGAAGTCGCGGGATCAAAGTTGTCCCCCGGTCCGTATAGATTGGTCGGCATCGCTGAAATGAAATTTACCCCGTACTGCCGAGCATAGGCTTGGCAAAGTTTGATCCCGGCGATTTTCGCAATCGCGTAGGCCTCGTTGGTCGGCTCGAGGGGCCCGGTTAATAGAGTGTTCTCGTTGATCGGTTGCGGTGCGAACTTCGGATAAATGCAGGAGCTCCCAAGAAAAAGCAGTTTTTGCACGCCGTGTTCGAAGCTGGCCGAGATCAGGTTGTTCTGGATTTGCAGATTCTCCAGGAGAAATTCGACCGGATAATCACTGTTTGCCTTGATTCCGCCAACCCTGGCGGCTGCCAAAAGAACAAGGTCGGGCTTCGCACTCTTCAGAAATTGGTGAACAGCATTGCGATCGCGCAGATCAAGCTCCTGACGGGTTCGGGTGATTACGTTGGCGTATCCGTGGCGTTGAAGATCACGAACCACGGAACTTCCCACCAGACCACGATGGCCCGCGACGTATACCGATTGGCTTAGCATCAGGCTGGTTAGCTACTGCCATTCGTCAGGAAGGTCAACGCACCTCGGCGGCTCGATTTCCTCTCAGCAAAGACTTGTGTATTGTCTAATCCATCATTACGCGGGCCATGAACTTCGAATTTGATCCCATTGAGGAGGTACTTGAAGGCTTTCGCCAGGGACGTCTAGTCATTGTCACCGATGACTCCAATCGAGAAAACGAGGGTGACCTGATCATCGCGGCGGAAAAGGCAACGCCCGACCTGGTCAACTTCATGATTCGCTACACTTCCGGCGTAATCTGTGTGTCGATGGAAGGAAGCGATCTCGATCGCCTCGACCTTCCGCTGATGACCCTTCGGAATACCGAGGCCATGCGAACGGCCTACACTATCTCCGTCGATGCGCGCCAAGGTGTCTCCACCGGGATCTCGGCCGCCGACCGGTCTCAAACGATCCGACTGCTGGCCGATCCGACAACGCGACCTGATGATCTCGTTCGTCCCGGGCACGTGTTCCCCCTCCGTTATCGCGAAGGGGGAGTGTTGCGCCGCGCGGGACACACCGAAGCGGCCGTCGATTTGGCCCGCCTCGCCGGGCTTCGGCCGGCGGGGGTCCTGGCCGAAGTCACTAACGAAGACGGCACCATGGCCAGGTTGCCACACTTGTTTGAGTTTAAGCAGAAGCACGGATTGAAGATTTGCTCAATCGAAAGTCTGATCTCCTATCGTCGAGCCCGGGAAAAGTTGATAGAGAAAGAGCAAGTGATTGGCTTGCCGACCGACCACGGCGAGTTTGAACTTCATCTATACCGCTCAATCGTTGACGACGTGAACCACTTAGCTCTGGTAAAGGGAAAAGTTTCAGGCTCACAAACTACTCTGGTGCGCGTTCACAGCGAGTGTTTGACCGGTGATGTTTTCGGATCCAGGAGGTGCGATTGCGGCAACCAACTCCATGCCGCTCTCGAACAGATCGACGAGGCCGGTACCGGCGTGCTCGTTTACATGCGCCAGGAGGGCCGCGGGATCGGATTAGCCGCCAAGATTCACGCTTACAAGCTTCAGGAAGATGGCTTCGACACGGTTGAAGCGAACGAGAAACTCGGCTATCCAAGCGATCTGCGTGAGTATGGCCTGGGAGCACAGATTCTCGTGGATTTGGGAGTTCGACACATCCGGTTACTAACGAACAATCCCAAGAAAGTCGTCGGCCTCGAAGGCTACGGCCTGGATATCGTCGAACAGATCCGAATCAAGGCCCCGGCAAATCCTCACAACAAAAAATACCTGGATACGAAGCGCCGGAAGATGGGACACCTGCTGTAGAGTCTGAGTTCAGAGTTCCGAGTTCTGAGTGGTG
>JBAUZZ010000333.1:0-4033 GCA_049585495.1 Chthoniobacterales bacterium
GCCCATGCTCTCGGTGAACTGAAGTTCTCGACGGTCGGTAATCCGCGTTGGAACAAAAGCGCGCAGAGATTACGGTGACCCTCGTTCTTTGAGCGGCCGAGCGCCGTGCCGGCAGCCCAAAGCGCCCGCGCGTGGCTGTCTTCCGACCCCTCTCGCTCCAGCCAATGTCGCTGGTGGCTCATGAAATTTCGAAAGCGACAGGTTTCTTGATCGAAAGCGTGCCATAAAAACGCGAGGTAAATGCTGGCCAGGTGTTCGAATTGCAGCTGAGCCACCAGACTCGTTGTCTCCTCCAGTAACAAGGTGAGGATGAAAGCACGCGCGTTATCGTCTGTGCAGTAGCCTTCCGCGAAGTTCGGCACGTTGAAGATCGCATGCTGAAGAATCCCAGTGTTGTCGGTCATTCGAAGCACGTGGTCTAGCTTCAGTGGCGGCAACTCATAGGGGCGATTGTCCAGGGTCCGAGTGGCGAACGTCTTTCGTGGCGGCACGCTCAAGCTTGCCCGTGCGCGTTCGAAGCTTTCCATGTGCCGCTTGGCCACAACCGGCCAGATCATCCCCCGACCCAGTTTCCATGCTCTTTTACGCGTTGCAGTCATAAGGACCGGATCGGAGAGAAATCGCTTCACACCCTCAGCAATTGCCTTGGCATTTGCGAACGGCACAAGGATGCCACGATCATTAGCAAGCAATTCCTTCGCGTGCCAATAGGGGGTGGAGATGACTGCTTTGCCGGCGCCGAACGTGTAAGCCAGCGTGCCGGAAGTAATCTGCGATTCGCTGAGATAAGGCGTGATATAGATGTCGGCGGCACCGATGAATTCTTTCAATTCCTCCAGCGTAACAAAGCGATTGTAAAAGATGACGTGAGGCGCCACACCACGATCCTCCGCGAGGCGCTCCAGTTTAAGTCGATACGACTCGCCTTCGCGCGCGATGACGTTGGGGTGTGTTGCGCCGAGAATGATATACACCACGTTAGGATGCCGCTCGAGAATCGCCGGGAGGGCTTCAATGACGTGCTCGATTCCTTTGTTCGGTGATAACAGGCCGAACGTTAGCAAAACCGTTTTGCCTTCTACACCAAACTGGTCCTTGTTAAAGTTGGGATCGATGAAGGGCATGTCCGGTATGCCATGCGGAATTACGTCAATCTTCTCGGGCGCTACGCCATAGATCTCCTCGAGGAAACCTTTGCCTCGGTCGGCCATCACAATGAAGCGGTTCGAAAGTTCATTGAGATGGTCCATCAATGCCCGCTGATCCGTATTTGGCTCGCGCAGCACGGTGTGCAACGTCGTTACCACAGGCATGCGTACGTCGCGCAGAAGAGCCAGAAGATGGCTGCCGGCAGGCCCGCCGTAGATGCCAAACTCGTGCTGGACCAAGACGATCTCCAGGTTGTTGACGTTGAGGAAATCGGCTGCGCGGCGATAGGAATCGAGTTCCTTCTCGTCGATCTCAAATCGGATCCGAGCTGGATAGTCATAGCCTTCGGGTCGATCATTGACCGCGCCCACAACGCACTGACATTGCGGGAATTCCGCTGCAATAGCCTCACAAATGTCGGAGGTGAAAGTTGCGATGCCGCACTGGCGCGGAAGATGATCCCCGAGAAAGGCTATCTGCTTGATGATGGTGGCTACTTCCATGGGCTCGCATGCGATCAGCATTCACGTGCTCCCGAATGGAGATGATTCGCTATGCGTCCGCAATCTTTAAACCGAAATTCCGAAATTGCCTTGGAGTCGCCGCCGAACTTCGGGATTTGGTTCAAAAACAATCGCACGGATTATCGGGTGCGTCGAGTGACCCTTCTGAATTCACGCGCCAGTTTCCCGGTTGTGATCCAAGAACGTGCCGTTCCCGGATTGTGAGCTCGGCGAGCTGTACTAGGGAAATGGAGTTGGCGACCCTAACGGGATTCGAACGACACCGCACCTGTGTTCCGTACGCTGGCGGAACGCGAATCGCATCGCTGGCGACGTTCCGAGAGTGCGAGCAGGTCGCTTGCTTATCGTATCCGAAACGGTTTTTGTTTAAACAGCAGAAAATGGCGCGGTGCACCGCAAAAAACAACAGCCCTGAGTCGAAGGCGCGAAGAAGGCTTTCCTCGCCGCCTCATGGAGGTCACAAAAATGGCCAATTGTTTTCGCCGTTACGCTGACAGTTGGCCGTTTAACGAAGCCGAAGCACCTCAGCCGAGATATTCGACCCGGCCGTTCTTATCTCGCAGTGAAATAGAATTACCGGGCTCACTGACGCAGCAAAGAGATCCGAGCGGCCACGTCCAAGGTATCACTGGGCGTAAGCTTTGCGTCGAGCAAAATCGCGGTGGGCTGGTGGCGAGCAGAATCGAAGGTGCGGCAAGTAGCAAAACGATGGCTGTAGATGCAATGCTCCGATTTCGAATTATCCGAGTGCAGCTAGCCTAGTCTCAAAAACAACCTAGTCCGGAGGCGAACCGACAGGAATAGCGGGTCACATTGCATTCGTCGGAGTCCCGTTCCAAGCCAACGGACGGCTCTCGGCAACTTCGACGAGCGGAGTCAGAGTTCCGCCGAGTCCAAGCTGTGGAACAGCGGAGTACGGGCGCGGCATTAGCTCTAAATCGCCCGCGCCGTTTTCGATCTTGAGGCGCCTGCTCGAGGACCGAATGAGCCCTTTAACGCGCTTACGATTGAGCGACATTTGCAAATGGCTCAAGACGTAACATCGCTGCTAAGAATCATTGAATCCGAGTCCGAAGGCCAACTTAAGACCTACGCATCACTTGTGCTCTCGTTGGAGAAACGATTCATCTTTTTCTTCGGTTTCATCCGGCCCGAGAATGCTGATTCTTTGTTCAATGGTTTCCGCTGCCCTAACGAGAAAGGAGAGGTTTTTCACTATCATTCTCTCAGCAACGCGGTCTGGGGCGACCAACAAGTGCTTCCGGTCATAACTGGCAATATTCCCGGAAAGGGCACCCAAAAGATCGAAGTGGGGTTAAGACCGGTTTCTGGTCGAATCGTGGGAACACTTCTAGATGCCGAGCTCCTGAATCATATTTCCGCCAGACTTTACAAACGTGACTATGCAACCGCGGAGTGGCTCGTTCAACAAGAAGTTCCGTTCTACAGGGAGATCAAGCAAGGAAACGCCAAAAAGCTGATCCCTTCGCGATTTCCCGTTCTTCCGCCGGGATGGCGCGGAAATGGAAACGACTGAAGGATAGAGCGTGTCTGCTAATCAGAAGCTTACCAACTTCATTAAAAGAACGGACGTTGAAAATGGTAACCCAATAATACGGGACGGTTGTCGTATTTGACGATCATTCAAGCTCCGGGACCTGCTTCTTCGATAAGTACTTTCAGCCGGTTCGGATGACGCGAACTGAACAAGACTTGATGCCCGGCTCTAACCCAGATTTTCCCCAGGCCGCCGCCAACTCTTCCGGCTCCGATAGTGCCGATCTTCATCCTATCCCTTTCTACCATAGCCCGGTCACATACTCGCAACCCTCAATGTATCTTTCGACAAGAAGAACCAGCCCACTTTTTACTTCGACCCTGAGCTTGGTTTTGCACGATCTTCGAAGGATTCCCACTATGGCAAGGTGGATTTCGACCCGATTCTTGCGAGTTCCCAATACTTTTATTGAAGTGTTACCATTGCTTTTGGCTATGGCGACACACCCACGACGCTTCTGGTGAAGATCGGCTTTCCGCCATGCTAAAGCCAAGATCGGCGCAAAGCTCTGTCCGCACTACTCGAGCTAGCCGATACGCCAGCTCGCGAGTGAGGCAACGGCTGGTCCCCTTGCAATATCTGGATCAATGACGAGTTGAAGCATCCAGACGCTATCGAGATCTACTTCGTAATCCTCGATCTGGCTGGTGGAGCCGCTAGGACTGAAATTCCACTGCTGCTGAAACAAGGGCCGTAGTGCGTCGGTCTTGTCCTTTGACCATTGCAGGGCGAACTGCTGAGTGCGTTGCGCCTCCAGCTCTATAAATCGGAGCCAGATACGTCGAATCCGTTGCGGCTCATC
>JBAUZZ010000334.1:0-17656 GCA_049585495.1 Chthoniobacterales bacterium
CCTTCCTGTGTTGGTTTCATTCGTCTGCTTGAAATTGCCATCCGCATCTTTTACTAAGTAACCGCTGCAGTTGGCGTAGATCCTCCCGAACCATGGCTGTTGATCATCGGGGATTACCTCAGGAGGCAAAGCCAATAACACGTCATTTACCTCCTTCAAGTTGGCCTCTATTTCCTTTACCACGGTTTCCTGTTTGGAGACTGCTGCTGCCGCTTCCGCTAGTTTCTGCTTATCACTGACATGGTTGTCGATGAGACATTGCTGGGTTTTCTTGCGGACGGTTAGTGTGAGCCTGGCCGTCTTGAGTTCGTGTTTGTACTGCGCAGCTCTTTCCTTATAGGTTTCTCTGGTTAGTTCGTTCTCTACGATTGGCAAGCCGCATGGGCCGGGTTCCGATCCTGGCGGAATGGGTCTGCCATTGGGCGTAGGAGTGCAACCCTCCTTCGGTAGTTCCTCCCCTTCTGCGAGGAGTTTTTCCACCTCGTTGATTGTTAGCTTGTCTCCCGGAGAGATTGGGTTGGACTCTTGTTCTGTGGTAGTTGGGGTGCTCATTCGCGAATCCCCCTTTCTGCGTTGTGAGTCTCGATCTCAATGGCGCAGAGCATTTGCCGCGCTTCCTGGATCAGATAATGCGCATTTCTAATGTCCACGAAGGCTGCCGGGTTACGCGTCCAGCGGGAGCGGAATAGGTAGCTGCTGGCGTCCAAGAGGCGGTGAAATACCGCCGATAGTGCGGGGTGCCCGTGCTTGGCCTGCGGCATGAGTTCTTGCGCCGCAGTGGTGTAGTCCAAGGCATTGGAAAGCCCCCGCTTGTTCCCTGCCGCTACCATGCGGCTTGTCGCAGCCAGAGCCTCATTGACCTCGTCCTGAACTTCGCGGAATTTACCCTCGGTTATTCCTAGGATGTTCCAGTGAACAAAAGTTCGTTATCCGAGCGATTTTGGTTGACGAGTTAGGTGGACGCGTGTATTATCACGCTTCTTGCTTTCGCCTGTGCTTTCCACTCCAGGCGTTTCTTGATTAAACATGGGTTCTTCTCCCTTGAACCGTCACTTGTGTTCTCCTTTGCGTGCTCTGGTGCTTGGTCGGCGACTGAGCTACGAACAAAGGGTTCCAGGAGTGACGATGACCTGGATAATGCCGCGATACTCACTTGAGTCGCGGCTTTTGTGTTCAGTGGGTTCATGTAGTTAGTTTGTTGGAGTTCTGGGGTTAACATTTGGTAAGCAGAGCTGTGAGGTCTTTGATTTGTGCGTCATTGCGCCGCAGCCTGCTCCACCTCTTGCTCCGCTAGCCTATCAAGATACGCGTACAGATCGCGCAACGAGATTAAGTGGGCTCCTCGTTTGGCTCCGGGGCTCTTCAAAATTATCGAGCGGATGGCACCATTGCTTTCGGCAAGCAGTTCGTAGAACCTGCTTTGGCGAATTCCGATGCTAGCCGCCGCAGCTTTGATCCGCGACCATTCCGGCGTTATCTCTGTGTTGTCAGTTACATTCATAGTTGTTGCTCCTTATTTTTAACTGCACGGCATATCCCGGCACGGGCCAGTGGCTAGCAGACTTTGGCAGAGTTCGCGCGGGATGAGATTGCCCTGCAGAAACCCTGGTGAGATGCCCTAACGTGCAGCTGACCCGGAAAAATGGGCCTTTGAAGCAAACTTATTGAGATACTAATTCGGGATACACTGCCGCGCAACTAAACAATGTGCGTTCATGGAAATATTACATTCTTGTTAGATTTGGGCCTAGCAGCGCCCCATTGTTAGATTTGGAGTGGCCGGGTTCTGCATCTTCCTCGGCTACCCAATGGGCTCCCCTGTTGGTGGCGATGGTTGCTTCTGGGCGTTCATAAGTGAATTGCGGCCCCTGGCGCATAATATTTAGTCGAGCGCGGGTTGGCGCAGGCTGGGGGAACTATCCTATGCCCGGCGTATTTCCTGTGGACCTCACTTTCAAATGCCATCGCCTGCCGTTTATCGAGAAATGCCCTGGCTTCCAGGAGAATTAAACCCGGGAATGGCAGCATACTCATCGCGAGTTTGTGAGGATCTTCAGAGTGGCCAATTTTCTGGAACACGCCTGGTACAGCTATCAAATATGTATAGAACAGCGCACCTTGGCCATATCGCGGTCCGCCCACGGTAACTTTGACGACGGGCTTTTGTGTCGTTGGTGCTTGTATATTCATGTGTGCTGTCCGTTGCTGCTGCTCCGACGAAAGCCATTGAGAAATACCCTCTCCACGTCCGCTTTCCGGTAATACCTAACGCCACCAGGTATCAACACCTTGAACGGGAGCAATCCTTCCCTAACAACGTTATCAAAAGTTCCCTTGTAAATCCCTAGCCACTTCAGTATGTCACATCGGCGGATGACTGCTCCCTGTGGCGCTTCACCTTTTTCGGGTATTGAGTACGGCATCTTTTTCCTTTGTGTTGTGCTGTGCCCCGGGCCGGCGCGGCAGATGCAGCGTTGGCCTCGTCGCCCGTAGCACTTTTTAGCTTCCGACGACAAAGCCTTCTTATTCTAACGCGTCTTCAAACTGGCGCATGCGCTCCAGGAGCTGCTCAAGCTCTGGGTATAGCCAGGCGCATTTGGCGCGGCAGGCGTCGGATCTCCAGGATGTCACGGAGTCGAAGAAAGCTGCGTCAGCTATGCTTTGTAGCAGAGCTTCTCTGCCATGCTCCTCGATTAGCTCCAAGATGGTCGCGAAGGGTTCGGGGCGGTCGTACTTGTAGAACTCGGATTCCTCCTCGGTCCCGGTTGTTGTGACAGGAGCGACCTGCTCCATTGGTTGTTGGTCAGTCATATAGGTGTTGTTTCTCTTCACGTGATCCCCAGCGCATCTAGCCAGAGGCTACTACACGGAGCCAAGACACATGAATAACCCGGGGGTGCTAGATTCGAACCACTCGGTCCGAGCCTAACGAAAGCTTGTCTGTGATTCGGTGGCTAGCCGGCGCGCGTCGGCTCGTAGCGGCTGCCTTGCAGCCACATTTCGATATCGTCGCGTCGGTAGCAAATCATGCGGTGGCCGAATCTGTGTGCGGCTAATTTTCCGCAACGGGTTAGCGAACTTGCTCTCACTCAAGCGTGCGGTTGGCCGGGATATTCTCCCAAGAGAATTCTTTGTAACGCTGCCATGACGTCAGCTCGGTTGTACACCGTCAGCTTTTTCCGTTTGACACACGGCCGAAGCCAGCCGGCTCTTTGACAGGCGAGCAAGACTGCCCTTGAAGTCAGCAGTTCCGCGGCCTCGCTGTGGCGAATTAGCGGAGAAGGTTTACGAGATGGTTCCATAGTCTGATTTCTAAAAGATTCGTTTAAGGAGCGGGTTACTCACATCCTGCAGTAACGCCCCATTTGACTGCGGCGTTCAGCGCGAATGCGCACAATTCGGGTCACAAATCGACAAGCCTCCTCGGTTGCTCGTCTCGGATTCAGTTGTATGTGCCTAACGAGTACAATAAAGACATTCAGTGTCAAATGGAATTTTGACGATTGAGTGGCATTTGCCGTAAATAGGCTATTGACGCTCGATGAAAATAAATGTAATGATTAAATACAAAAGACACACCCCGTGAGTACCGCTAAACCTGCTGCTGATAAGCAAACCGGAATAAACGATCTCGATCCCGCGCTGACAATACCAGTCAGCGTAAGAGTGCCGGCGAGGGTCGCATTTCAATTGTATCTGTACGCCGAAAGTATGAATACGAGTGCTGGGAAGCTACTGACGTCTTTACTGGAGGACACGCTCCCGGCATTTAAGGAGAGCAGGAACTTCCAAGTGACATTACGCGTGCCTCAGGTATACCGGGCCATGGAGCACGCGAACCTGCTGATGGCTGTCAATCAACAGGAGCTTAAGGAGCGTATGTTGCAGCGTGCAGAGGGCAGCGGACCACGCGGGCGGCCGAGAAAGGACAGCAAGCAACCTGAGGAGTAAAGCGAACAGTCCAAATCGATCTCAGGTTCTCTGGAATGCCCTTTAGCCGACACTAATGCTGTCGAGCCCCCAAGCCCGGCACAGAAATTTTCCCGGGAGAGGTCCGCTACCGCGATGCTAAGGCCGAGCTGATTCCAGGGATGGTTGGCCGGCAAAACCGGCACAGGCGGGATGGTTCTCGTTGCGTTTCACTTCACGCTGGTCAGTTTGGAGGACGAAATATTTTGATTTATTACTTTAAAATTCAAATGGAGTTCCTTACTATTGTGCCAATGAAAAAACTGTTTCTTTCAATAACGACGGCATTCCTTTGCCTAGCGGCGTCAGCCTCAGCTCAAACCTACAGCACCTTCACTCCGACCTACGGTGGCGGGTACAGGTTCAACAGCTTCGGCCAGGGCGGAAACTCCTTTGGCACCATCACCCCGAACTACGGGGGCGGATATCAGTTCAACAGTTTCGGCCCGAATGGCAATTCCTGGGGGACGATCACTCCAACCTACGGAGGCGGTTACAGGGTTTCGCGGTTCGGATACTAGGCTAATGTCTGGGCGTGACCGACACGCCCAAGCAACGTGGTGGTAAGAGAGACAGGGCGGGGCGCAAACCTCGCCCTGATCGCGTTTCTATAACCGTGCGTGTCGCCAGGGCGACCGCCGAGAAGCTACGCGCCTGGGCCGAGGGGCCACGAAAGATCGGCGAATTGATAGACCGGCTCGTGGACCATTGGAGCAAGAGGCCCTAACTCCTCACGCCACGTTGTTTATCTCTCCGGTTTTCGGTTCGCGAAAAAGAGACGACTGCTACGCAATCAAGGCACTCATTAGTCCAAGGTCGGGAAGAGGGAGTCATCACTCAGACGCTCCGGCTCTTCGCCGAGAATACCGAGAACCTGAGGGACCTGGCTGCTAAGCAACCTTTGCTGTCAAACGATCGATGTTGCCGGCGGACGGAGCCAGGTGCCCATAGCTCCGCTCAACCACCTGCACACCGTCCCCCAACCACCGGGCGACAATGTAGATGCTCTCTCCCGCGCTAACCAGATTCGAAGCAAAGGATCGTCTCATGTCGTGTATGGAACACGTAACGCCGCACCGCTTCATGTAGCTCTTAAAGGCGCGACTGAATTCGTAGCGGTATCGCCACGGACCCTGGAGCTTCGCTGGCCGGATGGCGTATTCGTCCAGTTTCCGGTTCGCGAGGAAACCATGAAGAAACTGCTTGAAGTCCTTCGTAAGAGGCACTGATCGGTTCTCCCTGTCCTTCAACACAAACCCTGACCCCGGATCATTCTGAATATGAACCAGTCCAGTGTCTCCAGTCTCAAGCTCGAACCAGCCCACCTTAGCATTGACGATCTCATTACGCCGCAAACCAGCGTGGAACCCACAATAAAGGACGAAGGTAAGTTCCGGGTCTTTTGACTCAGCGATGACCCGCTCTGCTTCCTTCTTCTTAAGCCAGTTTTTTCTCCCATGGGCTCCCTTTTCTGGGACTTGAAAATCGTCGAGGAGTTCGCTCCGAACATGTTTCATGCGTACAAGGTAACCCACGAAGGTGTGGAGGTGCCGCGCATAGCTGTGGACGGTATCTGGGGCGAGCTTCAGCCCGGCAATCCATTCTGAAATACTTCTATGAGTAATCTGGGACGGAAATTCAATCGACGCGGTTTTCGCGTACGACTCAAGTATGTAGCGACGAACCTTCGCCGTCTCCGGTCGCAGGGGCTTCTTGCCGCGTTCCTGGGCTGCGGTGAGGTAATCCTCTACCAGTTTGGTCAGGGGCGTGCTGTGAGGCTTCGCCCTCTCCCAATCTAGGGAACGCCGCCCCCACCCTGATCTCTTTGACTTTCTGAACTGCTTCGCCAAGATCATCTGTCTTGAGGGAGACCGCATGTCTCTTGCCATCTTGGGTCCACCGATACCAGTAGAACCTTGACCCTGGCATGTGATAGAGTCCTTTGATCTTCATAGGGAAGTGCTCTACCAAATTACCCTGAAATCTCTACCGAATCAAACTCCAAGGATGCTATTTGCGCTATTTTTTTGGGTGCTTTCCCTTGCTCTGCCTTGCTTTCCCCTTGGAGACTGGTGCGCGATACAGGGTTCGAACCTGTGACCCCTACCGTGTCAAGGTAGTGCTCTTCCACTGAGCTAACCGCGCTCGGGAGAGAAGATGCTAGGCTTAGAATCGGCACTTCGCAACCGCTTTCGAACTCGGGATCTTTCGAGCAGAGTCACCCAAGCCCGAGGCGTCTTTTAAGGTGGGCGCGGCCAAATCCCGTCTTCAATTGTCGCTCCCGGTTGCTGGCAAGAAATCGGTCTCGGCAGGCTTCGTAGTGAACCAATTCGACGGGCAGCCGATATGCCGTCGTTTGCACTTTTCCCTGCTGGTGGTGCGCGAGTAGAGCACGTCATGGCCCCGACGCTACCACCTCCTCGATTCAGGCCAAGGTGCCCGCCCGCATCCGCCCAAGGCGGAAGGTTGCGGGTGGGAAACTTGGCCCTACCGCATGTTTGACCCGGCGTTTCATCCCAACACAACCTCTCGTCCGCTCAGGCTCGATTGGTAGACCGCATCAATCATTTCCATCAGCTCTACGGCCTGGATCGAACTGTTGATGGGCGGGGTGTCGCCTTGAATGGCGCATAAGAAGTTCTCCATCTGCGCTACAAACTCATGTTTGACAGGCTCGAACGGCAACTCCGCGTCAACGAGTTTTCCATCGCAGTCCTCGAAAAGTGAAAGCGCCGCTCGTTTCTCGCTCGGATGCAACTGGAGCACATCGGTCACGCGGAGCGATCCTTTGGGTCCAAAAACGGTAGTGCTGAAGAGCTCACGGGTACCCCATTTGCCCAACGGAATATCGTCAGGCAGATTCGCTGCCCAAGACACTTCGAACATCACAATGGCCCCATTCTCGAATCGGATCACGCCATAGGCGCTATCCTCCACGTCGAAGACTGGCGCTTTTACCAGCTGCGGGAACTTCTGATAGGTCTGCGCAGAGACGGTGCGCGGCTTTGGCGTTCCCATCAGATACCACGCGGCATCAATCGTGTGCACTCCGAGGTCGATCAGTGCCCCGCCCCCAGCCCGGCTGCGATCCGTAAACCAACCATCGACTCCGCCAGGTGTTCCCCGAGAGCGGACCCAGACTGTTTTTGCGTAGTAGATCTCCCCCAGCCGTCTATCGGCAATAGCGCTCCGGGCAGCCTGCATCGCCCCGGAAAATCGCATTTGCCGGCCGAAAGAATAAGTGAGACCTCGCTTCACGGACTCCGTATGCAGCTCGTGCATCTGCCCGGCATTCAAGGTCGGCGGCTTTTCGCAGAGAACATGTTTGCCGGCTTCCAGCGCTTTCAGGGTCGCCGGGAAATGCAGAGCGTTGGGCAAGCTCACAATAACGGCATGCAAGTTACCGTCAGCCAACATAGCATCATAGCTGGCGAAGACTTTTTCCGGCTGGTATTTGGCGCTGAATTTGTTCCGGCGTTGCTCGTTCAAATCGCAAGCCGCGTAAAGATGGCCCGGACCGCTCCCTAGAACACCTTCGGCGTGCCGCCTCCCCGGCCAGCCGAGTCCAACGATGCCTACATTGATCTTGCCCATGCGTTCGTGAAGTTAACCAAAATCGACGGGCAGGAAAGAGGCGCATGGTAGGTTGTAGGGCGGCTGGGTCAGCCGCCCGAAATGTTCAGGGTTACGAATCCTCGCAAGGCAACCTCGGATATGGATTGTCTCGGCGGCTGAGCCACCCGCCCGACATGCCCTACAAATTTAAATCTTGCTCTTTCGCTCAGCCGGGCTCACCTAGCGAAAGTGTCTCACGAAGTGCTAACGGTTGAGGAGTTGAAACGAGAAGCCGCTTTTTCATCGGTTTCAGCTTCGGTCCATGTCCAGGTCGAAGATTTGACCGAGAAATTGACTCGCGACCAAAAGCGTTACCTCGAACTGCGTTTGCGAGATTCGACCGCCGCCTTTCTCGTTCGCGTCTGGCACGATCATCCTTGTTTCGCCTTTTGCTCCCAGCTTCGCCAAGGCGATTCCGTTTCGATCAATGGCGAGTTTGTGGTCAACCCGAATTTTGGATTGGAAACGAAAGATTGGTCCGCGCGATTTCTAACTCCGGAGGAGCTGACCTCCTTACTTGCCGGCCCGGAGCGGATCCGCACAAAACAAGCCGCAGACTACGAATTTATACGCGCCTGCGTCGAGTCGATGCGAGATCCCCGGCTGCGTCTGCTCGCCGCCCGCTTTCTTCACGAATTTGGCGCCCGGCTCGTACGTTCGGCCGCCGCCCGGAACTACCATCACGCGCGACGAGGTGGCCTGGTGGAACACGTCGCCCAGATGCTTCGGGCCGCAGAGTCACTCGCTAACGTTTACACTAACCTGAACCGAGATCTGCTCCTCGCCGGCGTGCTATTCCATGACTCAGGCAAGATGTGGGAAAATTGTTATCCTAAGAAGAGCCTCGCAATGCCCTACGATGTTCGAGGAGAGCTGATCGGTCATATCTCCATTGGCATCGAGTTGATCAATCGCCTCTGGAGCCAGTTACGCGAAGCGCCGGAATTTAGCCGTCCCGATTCCGAATCGGTTCGGCTCCACCTGATTCATTTGGTAGCGGCGCACCATGGGGAGAAACAGTTTGGCTCTCCGGTTGAACCAAAAACTCCAGAGGCGATCGCCCTTCATTTCATCGATAACCTCGACGCAAAACTCGAAGTCATTTTCTCAGCCTACGGAACTGGTCATCGGCTGAACGCCGCAGTTATTGAACGCGTCAGGCCACTGACAACTAATATCGTAGTGCCGTTGCCTGGATTCGAAGCAACGGATTCCACTGAACCAAGTTCGGGACGGCCAAACTTGTAAGTTTGGCCGCCCCTGTAGTCCTGCCGGTCCTGTCGAAATCAGCCGGCCGAGAATCACACAGCCCCATTTTTACTGTGCGTCACCCGAGCAAAAACCGGCCAACGTTGCCCTTCGTCAAACGCTCAATGATCTTTCCAGAGAGCCGGCAAAACGAGTCTCTCGACTTCTCCACCAGTTAACTGGATTTTACACTCGCTAGGCAAGCGCTGGTTCAAGATTTCTCTCCTCACCTTCCTCTCCTTGGGACGCCTCCCCGCGCCGGATTCGATCTTTGCGATGATCTTTCGCGAGCAACATATAGATCGACGGCACAACGAAGAGCGTGAAAAGAGTTCCGATGGCCATCCCCGGTACCAGAACCATACCGATACTGTTGCGTGCCCCGGCGCCTGGACCATGGGCCAGGACTAGCGGGGTATGCCCTGCGACCGTCGCAACCGAGGTCATCAAAATCGGTCGGAGCCGGGTGCCCGCCGCTTCGATTACCGCCCGCAACTTGTCGAGGCCCCGCTCCTGTAGCTTGTTAGCAAACTCAACGATCAGGATTCCGTTCTTCGCAATTAACCCGACCAGGGTGACTAAGCCCACCTGACTATACACGTTAATTGTGTTTAAGCCGAGGAAGCAGAAAAGTGTCGCTCCAGTCAGCGCCAGCGGAACTGAACCCAGCAAAATGATCAGCGGATCCCGGAAGCTTTCAAACTGCGCGGCCAGAACCAGGTAAATCAAGATTAAGGCGAGCAACAGCGTGGTCCAAAAGGCATTTCCCTCTTTCCGGAGTTGACGGGACTCACCAGTATAGTCAGCCGTGAAACCCTGTGGCAGGATCTTCGCTGCTTCGTCTTCGAGGACCTTAAGCGCCTGGTCTTCCATTCCGGCTTGGACCGCACCTTGAATTTTCACCGAGTTCAACTGATTGAATCGATTTAGTGTTCGGGGTTGCGTCTCGTATTCGAGCTTTGCGAAGGTGGACAACTGCACCAATTGACCGTTTGGTCCGCGAACATACACATTGCTAAGCTGATCGGGTGTCAAGCGCTCCACCCGCTTGATCTGTGGGATAACTTTGTAACTTCGCCCCTGAATGCTGAACCGGTTGACGTAATTCCCGCCAAGCATCCACGCGAGATCGCCGCCGACGTCCTGCAAGTTCAACCCCATCGACGCCACTTTGTCCCGATCGAATACTATCCTGGCCTGTGGCTGGTCATACTTCAGGTCGCTGTCGGCAAAGAAAAACTTGCCGCTCTGCATGGCCGCTTGCAGGAGTTTCCGCGAGAAATCAAGGAGTTCCCGCGGCCCAACGGTTGAGGCGATCACAAACTCGACCGGGAACGTTGACCCCCCAGGTAACGGCGACGGAGTCACACCAATCACCCGAACGCCCGGGATAAGAGCTAACTTTTTGTTGACTTCCAGGAGCACCTGCTGTGTGGTCCGCTTCCGCTCGGCCCAGGGCTTAGTTACCATGCCTGAAAATCCTTGGCCCGGGAGCGTAACCTGAAAGGTTTGAGCCGTTTCCGGAAAACCTTTGAAAACCTCGTTGACCTGCCTGGCGAATAGAACGTTCTGATCCAATGTCGAATTGGGTGACGTTTGGACAACCCCGAAGACCACACCTTGATCTTCTTTGGGCGCATCCTCTTTTTCGGAAAACATCACGAATGGGAACCAAAGAAGTGCCATAATCGCTGCTAACGTCCAGATCACAGGTCGAATGCTGAGAGCACCGGTCAGTACCTTGGTATAACCATTTCGCAACGACTCAAAACGGCGATTGATCCAGCCCGCCAAGCCTCGTTCGGCAAGCCCGGATTTCAGGAGCTTGGACGACATCATAGGCGATAACGTCAGCGCCACAAACCCGGATACCGCCACGGCGCCGGCCAACGTAAACGCGAACTCGCGGAACAGGGCACCGGTGAGACCGCCTTGAATCCCGATCGGTGCGTACACCGTCGCCAACGTCAGGGTCATCGCAATAATGGGTCCAAAAAGTTCTCGAGCTCCCTTAATCGCGGCATCGAACGGGCTCAACCCCTCCTGGATATGGCGCTCGACGTTCTCTACTACGACAATCGCATCATCGACCACCAAACCGACAGCCAATACAATCGCGAGTAACGTCAGCAGGTTCAGCGTGAACCCGAACAGCAGCATCAGAAAGAGCGCGCCGATTAACGACAACGGGATCGCGACCACCGGAATCAGGACGCTGCGAAATGAGCCCATGAACAGGAAGATGACAACGATAACGATGCCGATGGTTTCCGTCAGCGTCTTCGTAACTTCCTGGATCGCATTTTGAATGTACTCAGTAGAATCGTACGGAACTCCCAGTTTCATGCCGACCGGTACCTGGCGTTCCAATTCCGGCAGAGCAGCCCGAACATTCTTGATAACTTCCAGCGTGTTAGCGGTTGGAAGAACAAAGATGCCCATGAATGTCGCGGTACTGCCAGAGAAACGGACGTCCGAATCGTAGTCCTCCGCTCCAAGTTCAACGTCTGCGACGTCTTCGAGCCGGATGATCGCGCCGTTGGCTTGCTTGATTACTAACTGCTTGAATTCATCCGCGCTGCGTAAGTCGGTATTCGCCTTGAGACTAACCGCTACCATTGACCCCTTGGTCGAGCCAACCGCGGACAAAAAGTTATTCTCCGAAAGCTTCTTCTGGATATCGGTCGGCGACAGCCCCAGCGCTGCCATCCGATCGGCTTTCAGCCAGACGCGCATGGCGAATTTGCGTTCACCGAGAATTTCGGCCTGTTGCACGCCGCTAATCGCCGACAGCCTGGGCTGAACTACGCGCGCCAGGTAGTCGCTGATCTGGTTACGATCCAGGTCGTCTGAGTAGAAGCTCAGGTACATCGAGGCGAACTGGCTGTCGCTCGGCGTAATATCAATCGTCGGTAGCTGCGCGTCCGGTGGCAGATCATTCCTAACCTGGTTTACCTTGGCCTGAACCTGGGTCAGCGCTTTAAAGGGGTCGTAGTTAACCTTCAGCTGGACCGTGATTGTGCTCAGGCCCTGCGCACTTTGCGACTCCATATAGTCGATGCCATCGACCGCCGCGATAGACTGTTCCAGGGGAGTCGTTACGAACCCTTGTACCAAGTCGGCGTCGGCACCGACATACACTGTCTTCACCGTGATCACCGAGATGTCGCTGCGCGGATATTGGCGCACGCTCAGGGTCTTCCAGGCGGTGTATCCCGCGATCAGGATAATAAGGTTTACCACGGTGGCGACAACCGGGCGCTTAATAAATAGGTCGGTGAATCTCATCGTCCTGCTCCACTCCTAACTGTCGGCTGGCCTTGGCGCTAGCTCGCTGCCAGGTCTCACTGCGTTGTTAATAATTATCTTTGCTCCATCCCGTAACCGAAATACACCTGAGCTCACTACCACGTCACCAGGTTTCAGCCCGCTGGTAACCACAATCATGTCACCTCGCGATTGACCTACCTTCACGGGTTGGAGTTTCACGCCTTTAAAGGGTTTGCCGTCTTTTCCCGTGAGGTCGGAGACAATATAAACGGATTCTCCATCCGGCGTGTAGTTAACAGAGGAGGCCGGAATGGCTACGACGTCGCGGTCTTCTCCAATTGTAATGGCAACTTTAGCAAACATCCCCGGTCGCAGTTTTCCGTCAGGGTTGCTCAAGGTGGCTTGGACTTGTGCGTTACGGGAATTCTCGTCTATCTGCGAGTTAATAGCGGTCACTTGCCCGCTGAAGGTTTCGTTCGGGAAAGCGTTGACATGGACTTCTACTTTATGCCCGATCGCAACACTTCCTAAAGTCTGTTGCGGAATATTAAAGTTAACATAAGTCGGGTCAAAGGCCTGAAGAGAGACGATCGGCTGCCCCGGACTAACGTATTGACCCAGGTTGACCTGGCGAATGCCGACCATCCCGTCGAACGGCGCTCGGATAGTCTTCTTGGCAATTGTCGCTTTAATCGCTTCAACGTTAGCCTGAGCAGAACGGTAGTCGGCTTCGGACGAATCGCAATCCGATTGCGGGATGGTGTGCTTTGCCACTAATTCCCGATTTCTCTTAAGGTTCGTTGTGGCCAGATCACGCTGAGCCTCGGCTTGTTTCAATTGTGCCTGCTCTTGTTTGATATCCAATTGGACAAGGAGATCGCCGGCGTGAACCTTCGTACCGGATTCGAAGGCAAGCTGTACGACTGTCCCGGCCAGATCGGTGCTGCGCGTGACACCGTTGATCGCCATGACCGTGCCAATGGTCTCGAGATAGGGACGCCACCCGCTGGCCTGAGCGACCTCGGTAGTCACCGCGGTCGGCGGAGGAGCAAAAGCGCCAGATTGGGCGAGCTTTATGTAGGCCATAATTTGACTGACCTTGTAGAACCCCAAGCCGAAGATCAGCAGTCCGACTAGGAGGAACATGACGACAAAGCTGAGGACTAAACGTATTAGGCGTGTTCTCATACGCGTCGATTGCTAACTGTTGGCCGGCGCCGGCACGTTTCGGTTCTCCGGTCTCCCCGGGTTTTGGGTGGTCACCGCGGCGCCGTTCCTGAGCCTGAACACGTCTGTGGTTACAACCTCGTCACCGGGTTTAACCCCGGAAGTGACGGAGATCAGGTCCCCACGCGACTGTCCCAACTTGACAAACTGCTGTTTCACCCCCTTAAAGTGCTTACCGTCCGTTCCAGTCATTTCTGAGACAATAAAGACAGAATTACCGTACGGCGCATAGTTCACTGCCGAATTCGGGATTGCTACCACGGTGCGCTCCGCGCCGGTTATCAAGTTGACTTTTGCGAACATTCCTGGCCGAAGCCTTTGATCTTGATTCGGCACCGTCGCTTGAATCTGGATATAGCGCGTGCTTTGATCGACCTCCGAGTTGATGGCCGTGACTTGACCGGTGAAGACCTCTCCGGGGAATACATCGACAACCACTTCCACTCTACCGCCGACCGCGACATCGCCGAAATTTTGCTGAGGAAGCATGAAATTTACGTAGACCGGGCTGAAAGCCTGCAAAGTAACAAGCTCTTGGCCAGGGTTGACGTATTGCCCGAGATTGATCTGACGAATTCCAGCCACCCCGTCGAACGGGGCTCGGATCGTTTTTTTATCGATAATCGCTTGCGCCTCTTCCACCGCGCCTTGCGACTGACGAAAATTCGCCTCTGCTGCGTCGAACTCGGACTGGGAGATCGTTCGCGTCGTCAACAAGTTTCGGTCTCGGTCGAGGGTTACCCTGGCCAAGTCGCGCTTCGCGGTGGCTTGATCGAGTTGGGCCTGCTCCTGTGAGATATCGAACTGCACGAGCAAGTCGTCAACCTTCACCTTCGTCCCGGAATCGAAAGCAATCTGAACTACCGTCCCGGCCAGCTCCGGGCTGATGTTAACGCCGTTAATGGCCGCAACGCTCCCGATGCCCTGCAAGTACGGCTGCCATTGCACGGCCCGCGCCACCTGCGTCTTCACCGGCATTCCGGAAGGTGCGGAGGTGGAAACCTCGGCGGTTTTGGCCGGACTTTTGGGTTGCGCGAGTTGGAAAAGCTCTGGCCCTTTCCAGATCAACAGGGCGAACGCCAGAAGAGCGAAAAACGTAAAAATGACCCTTTTCATAGGAGGAAAGATGGTCAGGCGGCCTTTGGTGTGACTGACACCTCACCGGCGAGGCGAGCCAGCTGTTTCTGAATCTTTTCCAGCAGGGATACCAGGTGCTGGCGCTCGTCCTCGCTGAGCGTGTCGACTACGCTGCTAAACCAGCGACAGTACGCAGGACGAACTTTGTCCAGCAGCGCCGCACCCGCCGGCGTGAGGTGGACCCGTACTACCCGGCGGTCAACGGAATCCATTTGGCGCTCGATCAGCCCCTCCTTCTCAAGTCCATCCAGGAGACCGCTGACCGTCGCCCTGGTCACCCCGGTGTCTTCCGCCAATTCGGCGGCGGTTGGCGCGGGAGCCTTACATTTGTCCACCAGTAGCAAAAGATTGAAACGGCCCTGGCGAGTGCCGAGTGAGTTCAAAACCTGAGCATCAACCGCGATCAGTTCGTTTCCGGTCTTCAGCAGATGAAGGAACGCGAAGCAAGCCGAAGCATTAAACTCCGGATGGCGCTCCGCTTCCTCCCGGAGAACCTCGTAGCGCGGCAAATTCTTGAAATACGGGACTTCTTCCCCCATAAAGTTAACCTGCCTAATTATTAGCTTCCTAATCATTGTCAAGGGACAAATAGCTGCGATTCAGGACATTTTGCCGGAATTGTTTCCATAGGACACCGCCTGATGATGGAAGGTTTCAAAATTCCGAAATTGACTGTAGGGGCGGCTCATCCGCCACGGCGGATTCGCCCTACCGACGATTTGAACCTGCCGCGACAGCGGTAGGGCGAGCCTCCCGGCGCGCCGAGCCGGCCGAGAAATCCGGGTACGATCCGCCGAGGCGAGGGCTACTTCTTGTCCAAATAAACGGTGAGAAGCGCGATATCGGCCGGAGTAATCCCGCTGATCCGACCCGCCTGGCCCAGGGTCGCTGGCTTGATTTTCCCGAATTTCTGGCGCGCCTCGGCTCTGAGACCGCGAATCGTTGCGTAATCCACCCACTCCGGGATCGCCTTCCCTTCGGCCCGTTCGGCCCTTGCAATCGCATCTTCCTGGCGCCGGACGTATCCGTCATACTTGAGATCGGTCTCGACCTGCTCCCAAACTTCCGCGCCGAATTGATTGAGCAGTACCTCGGGCAGGTCATCTATGGTAAACCCGGGTCGCCGCAGCAGCTGATCCAGGCGTATGCCATCCAGCTTCAGTTGAGTGACTATCTCTCTGGCCTGTTGGATTGCCTTGATTTTCCTTTCGGCGCGGGACCAATGCACGGCTGAAACCAACCCGGTCTGTTGGGCTTTTGGTGTAAGCCGAATGTCGGCGTTGTCCTGTCGGAGCAGGAGTCGATATTCGGCGCGGCTGGTAAACATACGGTACGGCTCTTGTGCGCCTTTGGTTACGAGGTCATCGATCAGGACGCCGATGTAAGCCTGGCCGCGGCCCAGTAGAAAAGGTGGCTTCCCTAAGATCTTGAGTCCCGCGTTAGCGCCAGCTACAATACCTTGGGCTGCAGCCTCTTCGTAGCCGGATGTGCCGTTAATCTGGCCAGCAAAGTACAAACCGGCGACCCGCTTGGTTTCGAGGGTTGGTTTCAGCTGAGTTGGGGGGCAATAGTCGTATTCGACGGCATATCCCGGGCGTACGATCTCGGCCTGCTCGAGGCCGGGGATCGAGTGGATGAATGCGTATTGTACCTCGAACGGAAGGCTCGTTGACGAGCCGTTAACATAGAATTCGTTCGTATGGCGCCCTTCTGGTTCCAAGAAGAGTTGGTGCTGTTGTTTTTCGGCAAACTTGACCACTTTGTCCTCGATCGACGGGCAATAACGGGGACCGACTCCTTCGATTCGGCCGGTGTACATCGGAGATTTGTCGAGATTAGCGCGGATGATTTCATGGGTCCGCGCCGTGGTATAGGTAATCCAGCACGGGATCTGTTCCACGTGGAACACTCCGTCGCGCAGTCGGTTCAAAGTGAACGTTTGATCGCTCCCCTCCTCCAATTCTTCATCACGAGTGGAAAAGCGCGGTGGCGGATCATCGCCATCTTGCCGCTCGCACCGCCGGAAATCGATGGAGCGAGCATTTAAACGACAGGGTGTACCGGTTTTGAAGCGCCCAATTTCAAAGCCCAGCTCCCGTAGACAATCGCTCAAGGTCGACACCCCATCCCCCATCCTGCCCCCGCTTTGATTCTGCAGGCCAACATGGAGGAGTCCGCGCATGAAGGTGCCGGTCGTGACTACGACGCTAGACCCATAGATCCGAACGCCCAGGGTCGTCTCGATCCCAATCACCCTTCCCCCCTCCTCCAAAATTCGTGCCACGTTTGCCTGGAATAGATCCAGGTTTGGCGTCCGCTCCAAAACGGCTTTCATCCGGAACTGATATGCCTTCTTGTCGCATTGGGCCCGGGGAGCACGCACGCTGGGGCCTTTATTCGCGTTCAACATTCGAAATTGAATTGCGGTCGCGTCCGTGTTGATCCCCATCAGCCCGCCCAAGGCATCAATTTCGCGGACCATGTGCCCTTTGGCGAGACCGCCTACGGCCGGGTTACAAGACATCTGCCCGATCGTATCAAGGTTCTGTGTCAACATCAGTACGCGGCAACCCAACCGCGCAGCGGCGCCCGCGGCCTCAATTCCCGCGTGCCCTGCCCCGACCACGATCGTATCAAACCGCTTCGGATACTCAAACATCGCCGCAAAGGTCCTTCAAATTAACCCTAAATTCAACAGCAGGCATGTTCTACGTGGAACACGGAAAACGGTCGAACGGAATAGAATTTGCAAGTTGCCGTCGCTTAGAACCTCGCCGGTGACCCAGCGTTCAGGTCGCTCACCCCGCTCAGGCGCACCCCTTATAAGGGGCGTGACATTTCTTCCGTTTTCCTGCACTGTTAGCCGACTCTCGCAATCCATGGCCAAGTCGCTGGAAGTCTCACCCATGAAGTCCGTCGCCGAGGAGCTCGACTTCTTGCGGAAGACCTTTCGTGAATGCATAACTGCTTACGGGGCCCGGATCGAGACCGACCTGAACCAGATCCGAGAAGCAGTGCTGGAGCAGGCCAAGAACCCGAAACTGCCCCCAAGCAAAATCCGTGACCTTCGGGATATGCTTACCCTTTGCCGGACCCTTGATATCAAGCCGGAGAAGGGCCGCCGAAAGGACTTGAAAAAGATCGATTCCCTGATCGAGGAGCTACAGCTGATGGTAAAGAACTGGTGAGG
>JBAUZZ010000335.1:0-4922 GCA_049585495.1 Chthoniobacterales bacterium
CCGTAGAGACGAGTCCGAGAACGATCCCAATAAACATCGCAACCCAGATTCCGAAGAGATTTTTGGCAACATCCTTCACGAAAGTCAGAGCGAAAGCGATAGGGCCAATACTCGCGGTCACTAGGAAATAAGTCAGCTTCTGCTTGAGATCCAGGAATTTCTCGACCTGACTGTCAATCTTCAGGTCGTATTCATCGACGGTTGCGGCCGCGGTGCTGCTCGCGAGGTACTTCTCTAAGTACCTTCGCGCGAGGACAAGTAGTCGCAAGTTCGTCTTCGACATCGCGAATATCTATCACAGTTTTGATCCCCGTGCCCAGCGCAGCCCGTTATGAGGATTGCACACTATCCGCCGAGCCCTCTGGCAGAGCAGGAAGAATGAAAGGGTGGTCTACCCGCCGAGAGCGCCAATCGAGAGATTGGCGTTCCCGGGAGTGGCGCGCGCCCGCCGCTATGCCCGAGCTTGGAAGATGCCGGAGAAGGCTTGGCGGTGTTGCAAGAAGAGGATGAACCAGCAGATGGTGACGATTAGACCTGGGCCTATGCCAGCGGGGAGCATCAGGACGTGGAAGATGAGGATGTTGGCGATTACCGGACCGATCAGGGTAAGCGCCAGGGGGATGAAGCGGTTGACCAGGAAGAGGATTCCGCAGGCGACCTGGACCGCAAAAATGGCGACTGTGTAGTGGGAGGTGGCGAGCACGGTGACGTACTGCGTGGCCAGCGGAGGCAGGTTCCCCGAGGGGATGAAATGGAGGAAGCCGTTGAGTCCGAAGACGGTGAAGAGGATGCCGAGAATGTAGCGCGAGATGGCGGCGGCGATTCTCATCGCGAGCTCCTTTGAGATGTGGCGGACTGGCGCGTCAATCAAACCATAAGATGTTCGGTTGGGCTAGTGGTTGCGGAGATGGGCTTGGCGACGAGGGTCATGTATTTTCGCAAAACCCCACCCCTCCCGAAGCGCGGAAAGGATGGAGCGCCCGGCCTAAGGTCCTACTAGACTCTGTTTGGAAGACGAAAATGGTAATATCACGCGGGAAGGAAGAAGACGATGAGCGACAAGATTCCTATGTTCCCGACGGCGCAACCTCCAAGAGCCGATGAGGACACGGCTACGATCGAGCAGAGCATGGTGCTGGACCATAATTTAGAGGTACCAACGGAAGAAAAAACGGAGTGACGGAACGCGCCACGCCGCGAGTGATGTTCGTCGCCGGCGGCGATCCGCGCTTGAGCGCGGCGAAGGTCGCGCAGCCTTTTGCCGACACGGCGAAAAGATGCGGCACCCAACGACAACACCAACTGCAAAGCCAAAACCGATGATCTTCGCCTTCAGGCGCCACAGGAAAATGAAATGGCGCGCCACGCGCCCCAAATCGTCTAGTCACTCATTTGGGGAGCCAGTGATTTCGCAAAGTCAGGTGCAATGAGGGGTTAGTAGACTGATTTGAATGTGCGTTGACGCTGTGCAGGAGGGGCCGGAGAATTTGTGCGAGAAAAAAGGATGTTTGCAAGAGGCAAAGGAGCTTCAGGAAGCGTGCGAAGAAGAGGAATCCCAACACCCCGCCCCGGGGTGCGGAGGGTTTGGATTGTGCAGCAGCTCAGCTGGAATCCGGTCTCAAAACAAGGAACCAGTAGGCCAACCTTTGCGCCAGATCGCAAAAACCGAGCGAAGAATATCGGAAGTGGCTGCGCACCTGGCGGTGAAAGAACACCTGAGTCAGGGTGTAGGCCAGGACGCGAATCATAGTGAGCACGATCAACGCCTGACCACGACCCTGGTGCACCGAAGGCCGTTTGAGATGTCCCTCCGTGGTCATGGTTTGGAACACCTCGCTATCGATGATCCAACGACTGCGACCTAATTGGTGGATGAATAGCGGCGGAACAGAACCCAGCTCCAGATTGCTGGCGTAAAAATTCGTGCTCGTCTCCGTGACCGTTTCTTTCTCCCTGCGCTTCCTTCCCTGTTCGTCCCGTTGAATGCGGAGATGCTTCTCGGGCTGCCTGCGTACCGTTTGGACCACCCGAACCGTGCGGTGGGCCACTGGCCAGTAGACCTCCGGGGCATGCCAAAGCTGTAACTCCGGATGATCATCCATGCGCTCGACGGATATTTCCGCGCTCACCCGCTGCGCTTCCGCCAGCAATTCCGGCTGATTTTCTTTCAGATTGATGACCCAGTCCAAACCCAGAGCTTCCACCCGTTTCACAAACGGCGCTTGCAAATAGAGGGCATCCGCCACTAACAGATCCAGGAATCGGCTCCCCAGCTCTTGCATCAGATCGCCGAGTAAGGCCAGGCTACAGGCCACTTCGCTCTCCCCATTCTTCTGAAAACGAATACCCAGAGGAATCGGAAAGGCCGAACTGACCACCGTCACGGCACAAAGGCGGTGGTAATACTGGATGTCTTCGCGCAGTTCTCCAGCGACGATATGTTGGACCTTGCGCTCCATACAGTGCTCACAGAAGCGCGCGAAGGAGCTGCAAATCTCTATGCCGTCTACGGCGGCCACCACGAGACCTCTGGACCAGTCCGAGCGGAATACCCCATTGCGCTTTAGTTGACGGGCCACCGCACACCCCACAGCAAAGACCGCCTGGGAATCGTACCGTTCCAGGGTGTATCCGATGGCATCTTCACTCAGAGCACCAATCCGTTTCGACAGAGCACCCCCCGGCTGGCATTCCGTCTCGATGCGGTGCACCGCGGGAAACTGGCAAGCGGCTCCCAGAAAGACGGCGTCAAAGATCTTCTTCCCGGGGTGCTGCGGAGCTTGGCGTCCGTCCGGCAAAGTCCCCACGGTTGCCGAGAAATCAAACACCTTGTCCAGATAGGCTTCGAAGCGGTGCCGGCGCGAGGCTATGACTTTTCCTTTTCTTTTAAGAAACGACGCAGATTGATACGGCAAATCGCGGCGGCCGCCGCTTCAAAGCGCTGCCGCAACTGGATCTTCTCGCGTACCTGGTCGACCAAAGCCGCCGGGATGTGGAAAGTCTGGGGCTTGCCGTCGATGAGGACCGAAATCTGGTATCGGGTATGCAGGCTCTTGCCGTCCGCACAGTGGCAGTTCGGTCGTCCGCAGGCACGCTTGTGTTCCACAAACGAGCCGGGCAGCATTTCGCGGAGCAACCCGAGACGGCGAAGGAGTCGGCCGCGCAACTGCAGATCAGGATCGCCGGACATAACCTCATTCTAAGACGGAAGCTCGAAATGCGGAGCCTTCTCTGTCTGGAACTTATAATAGTGCCAGATACGGCTTCTGGTCAAGGGGTATTTAGATTTGCAAAAATGATCGGGAAAAGGCTTAACTCAGAAAGGCTTGCATCCAAATGTCTTCCGTCTACTTCCTTGCCTGCTTTGCGAAATCAATGGCTGGCTGCCGGAGGCTTTTGGGACGCGCCTCGCCACTCTTCCGCAAGGATGGCGTACAGGTATGTGTCGCGCCATTCGCCCTTCTCCATGGCGTCTTTGACGAACAACCCCTCGCGACGCATACCAAGTCTCTCCATCACTCGGTAGGAGGGGCGGTTCCGCGTATCGCAGGTGGCCCACACCCGGTGCAGCTTCAGTTGTTTAAACGCGACTTCGAGAATCGCACAGGCGCTTTCGGTCATGTAGCCGTGGCCCCAATATTTGCGATTCAGCACGTAGCCGATGTCGGCGTTGCGATTTGCTTCATCCTTCATGCGCAGGCCAATCGAACCGATCAGGCGGCGCTCGCTCTTCAGTTCGATGGCCAGAACGACTTCGGGGCGCGGCCACTGCGCTTGCGCCTGAAGAGCGCGATCGAGAAACTCCCTCGTGAGGTCGGGCGTGCTGGGGCCCCAGATCATTAGGCGCACGACCTCCGGGTCGGAGGCGTATTCGTGAATGTCGTTTTCGTCGTCCGCACGCAGTGCGCGGAGTAGGAGGCGTTCGGTTTCGATAGGAAACCACGGATCCATTGCCGCAATGATATCGAACGACGAGGCGAAACACCAAGGTACGGACAGATTTAATCTTCGCCTTATGTTCGCCTGTGGCGAAGTCTGCTAAGATGGGTGCTCGAGATCCGAGGGCTAGTGACCACAAATCAACATCCTGCGCGGAATTCCGGATTGAACGCGGAACAGCGCGCGGCCGTCGAGCATGGCCACGGTCCCCTGCTGGTCGTCGCGGGGGCGGGCACCGGCAAGACGCGGGTGATCATCGAGCGCATCCGCACCTTGCTGGAAAACGATCCTGAGCTGGCCGGCGAAAATATTCTGGGGCTTACGTTCACGGACAAAGCCGCCGGGCAGATGAAGTACCGCGTGGTGAAAGCGATCGGCGAGCGGGCTGAAGGCGTTTGGCTGAGCACATTCCATTCATTTTGCATCGAGCAGGTATTGCGTTCGGTGAATCCGGAAATTCAGCCGCTGGATGACATTGACCACAAAATTCTGCTGCGGCGGCATATCGGCGAACTCGACCTGAAACATTTTCGGAGGCTGCAGGATCCGGGCGAATTCATCAGCGATTTTGTGACGTTCTTTTCGCGCTGCCAGGACGAGTTGGTGACGCCGGACGATTACCAGCGCTACGTGAATGGGCTGCGACACAAACATGAGGAGGAAAAGAAATCGCTAGAACTAGAAGCGGATGCGTTGCGGATTGCCGAGGATGAAATCGCGCGGCAGGAGGAACTTGCGCGCGTGTATCGCGTGAGCGAGCGGCTCTTGCGCGAGCGCAACCTGCTGACGTTTGGCGCGCAATTGATGCACACGGTGGAACTGCTCCGCGACGATGAAGCGCTGCGCCGGCGGATGCACGTGCAATATCGCTACATCCTGGTGGACGAGTTTCAAGACACGAATATCGCGCAGCTCGAACTGCTGTGGCTGCTAGCGGGCGAGCAGCGGACCATTGTGGCGGTGGGCGACGACGATCAGGCGAT
>JBAUZZ010000336.1:0-29461 GCA_049585495.1 Chthoniobacterales bacterium
TCGGCTCGGTCGCCGAACTGGTTGACACGATAAATCATTACCTTTCACAACATAACTTGGAACCAAAACGCTACGTCTGGCATGCCAACGGCCAAGAAGTTCTCAACAAAATCCACAGAGCTTGGGAGGCCGCCACAAATCCTGCTACTTCCTAAAGTGATTTACGAGGCAGTAGACTAGCGTTTTCACAGATCCAGCCGAATTCCACCAGCCGAACTGTATCGCAAGGACACCGAGTGGTCCATGGCTATCGATGTTTCTCGGTTTACAAATCGACCCGTGTAAGAATGCAATCGCTTCTCATGAAATCACAAGAGGACTGGCAAATTGCGCGGGAAAGCTATGACTGTCTTCGAACTAGACCGACTCCTGGGAAATGAAATGCCGGTCCTACCCGTGGCGTGAGTCATTTCTAGCCCTGCGAGGCACGGCGGAACGTCCCACTGTTCAACGAGATCTCCTTAACCTCCCGCAAAAGCGATTATTCTAGCGCTTTTGCGCGCCGATGTTTCGAGGAAAGGCACTCTATCCCGTCTCGGGAGGACTTCCCACGATGCTTTGTGGCGTTCTATTCTCCTCTCGGACATTGATATGGATGACATCGCCCTTCCGGAGGAGCGATTCACCACGTGTTCTCACGGTAAAGGTTTTTGGTCCCGAACTGCTCCCTTCAATAAATTCCGCTCCAATCTCGGCGGAGTGAAAATCGAGTTGGGCAGTTTCCCAGTTTGGAACGTCTTCGACAAACTTGCCTACTATCAGCCAAGTGTTTTGGTCTTCATTGGGCTCCGAGGCTGGATCCTCCTTTCTGTTTTCTTCAATTTTCGCTTCGTAGATTTTCATACAGATCGTTCGCATGGGAACCCCAGGATGGTTTGATCTTTCGGGCGAGAGGGAAACTGGTCGGTGACAAAGAGGACGCGGAACTGCTCCAGCTGACGCTTCAAGAAGAAGCGGACCTGAAAATTGACCGCATTGGCGAAATGTTCCATTAACCTGGCGGCAGCGAAATAAACCAACTTGGCGCTCGAGAGGTATATGAAAATCTTTGAAGCGGTCTGGCTAAGACGTGGCGGCCAGACGAGCGAGCAGCCACGCACGTACCCCGCTTTTGCGCAGGTTGGGCTCGCGCTCCCACAGAAATTCGGGCAATTGGCCGAGCTGAGCAACCAAGTAGGCAGGTTCGCTTCCCTGCGGAATTGCGTCGCCTAATGCTTCGGTCGCCGCGCCTCGAGCTACCGATTCCGCGGCGGCCCGCTCCCTTTTGTCGCGCTCGCCACCAGACAACGCTGCGTGCCTGAGCCTTTCGGGGAGGACTTCGATGATGACCGTAGGCAGCTTTCCCGCAGCCAACTCCACCGAAGAGCTCCCTTTGGTTTCGGGCAATTCGATCTGGAAGATGTATGAGGTAGCAGCCATCTTCGAGTTCAGGCGCTTCTCGTCTAGTTCGGCTCAGCCGCCGACGTCGGCCTTGTCGATGTCGATCTTCTCGACTTTAAAACATTAGAAAGGCGCGTTCAGAAGTATGGGGTCTGGCGCCCCAATGGGCCTGTTCAATGAAGCCCTCGTAAACAAGATATCTTTTGGCGAATTGCTTAAGCACAGGATCACGGTGCTCTTCTCCAAAGGTTACCATTCCGGTTTCAGAATCGATGTGGACAATCCCAGCCACGGGACTTGTTACAGAAATATTTTGGCGCACCGGAAGTCCTCGAGGAATCAGCAATCTCTATGCCATAAGCTATGTGAAATGCGATTTAGATATACCGGCTCGCGCTTGGAAAACTATGCTTTTACTTCGTAGGCCCACAGCCAGGCCGTCAAAAACCCGATCTCAATCGCGCCATCTACCAGATAAATAGGAGAAATTACGGAACGAACGACGTAGTAGATATCCACTGCGGCCAGAGCGACCGCGGCTGCTACACCCAGAAGGATGATCTCCCTTGCTGGTTTTTCGTAAAATGGAGTAAAAACCAGAGGAAGGCTGATAACGAGAATCAGCGCGCCGGCCGTCCGCACTAGCCATAGATCAGTTTTCGGGCCCGTCACGAGCAAAAAGGACCCCATATGCAAAAACGGCCAAGCGCCGTTACCGCATAATAGATCCCCTGACCGAATGCGACCTGCGATAGGGCATCCATAGCTGCTTCCGGTGCGTATCACCGCTTCGGCCTCTAGCGGATGAGCAGATGACCGCTCATCCGGCGACGATTTTGAGCAGTGGGGAAGTTCTATTTATTATCTCGATTGCGACGCTGCACTTACGTTGACTTGCCTTTCGGCAATCGAAGTGAGTTTCTCGTTCGCTTCTCCTTCTTCGTTAAGAGTCTTTTGCAGAACCTCAGCGACTCGTTCATCGCCGAGGCGCCGAGCCAGAGCTCTCGCCGTTCCATAACCTGCCATTTCGTAGTGTTCGACCCGTTGGGTGGCGCCGATCAGTCCAGCATCGCGCACGTCCATGTTCCCCTTGGCCTTGACAAAAGCTTCCCCCTCCTTGATCAGCCCCTTCATCGCTTCACAAGTTTCCCCGGCCGGCTTTTCTCCGAGATGGTTGAAAATGCTCTTGAGTCGCGAAACGTGTTCCTGGGTCTGACGAAGGTGATGATCGAAAGCCGATTTCAAGTCGGTTGAAGTAGCCGCTTCACTCATCTTCGGCAGCGCGTCAACCAGTTGTTTCTCCGGGTCGTACAGATCGCGAAGCTCCTGGAGAAGGAGGTCGCGCAACGATTCGAGTTTGATACACGTCGTTTTCATACCTGCTGGTTCGCTCAAACGCGCCGGACGGTCGTGCCAGCCACCGAGTTCTCGAATACATTCCCAATTAGCCCTCCCTGAATCGCAGCGGTGCTCTTCCGCGATACCGCCGCCGCGCATTGGGCTCTTTGATCGCCTCCAGCGCGACTTTTCGGCGCTCCTCTACGCAGACCCGACAAGCCTTCGCACATCAGTTGACAGTGGTACGTTGATGCTTTTCGCACTCGTCAGCGCAAGCGCCACAAATTCGCGCACACCATTCAGCGACCTCGTGCGCAAACTGTGAACTCCGCGCCAACTCCCGCAGAGTCAGCGAACAAGCGTCGCGCTCGGACGAATACTTACCACCTTAGTTGCAGTCTTCAAGAGGCTTAGGTCGCTGGGATATCACCTCCAAAGGCGGACCGGTTCCTGGATTCCGCATCATTCGGCATTTGAATTATTGTTTAAAATCTGAGACGCATCCCAGACTGGCACAACCCAGTTCGCGGTCAACTGAATCGGCGGATCTCAGAATCGGTCGGCGCGCCCGGTTTGCCGAGGTCGTGCGATCTGGAGTCGGAAGCGCCGGTGTCCTAGTGAATTGTTTTGAACTAAGGTTAGAACCTGATTCAAAGATCGGAGCTGAAATACGCAACGCTCTTCTGCGTCTCGTCTGCATGCCAGGGACGAATCAAAGAAGGCGAGCGGAGGTAATTAAGCAGAACTTTTGGTAACCCAGATGGTTAGACGCCTTAAGATCCGCGCCCGAAAGCATGGCTTAGCTCAGAAAGCCATGGCAGTTGCGGAAGATCCGAAAGAATCGGCCATTTCGGCGGGCTTGCGCTACGTGTCGGACGAATCGGCAGGTATCATTCGGAAGAGACGGGCCTCGAGTTTTGCTTTCTATAGTAAAGAAGGCAAACTGATCAAAGATCCTGCAGAATTGCAACGAATTCGATCTCTCGCGATTCCCCCAGCGTGGGAAAATGTCTGGATCTGTCCAAGAGAGAATGGCCATCTCCAGGCAACCGGATTCGATGCAAGGGGTCGCAAACAATACCTGTATCACCCGAACTGGAGGACGGTGCGTGATGAAGCGAAATACGAAAGACTGATTTCGTTCGCCGAAGCTCTACCCAGGATCCGTGCCCGGGTTGGTAACGCCATGCGACTTCCGGGCCTGAGTCGGGAAAAGGTACTCGCCACCCTAATAAAACTATTAGAAGTCTCGCTGATTCGGGTCGGAAATGAAGAATACGCCAAAACGAATAAATCATTTGGCCTAACCACGATGCGCAATCGCCATGTGGATATAGATGGTTCGATGATCAGGTTTCAATTTCTCGGCAAAGGCGGCAAGCGACATACGGTCCAAGTTTCCGATCGGCGGTTGGCCAGGATCGTCCGGAAATGCCAAGATCTGCCGGGACAGCACCTCTTCGAATATTTGGATGAAAATGGCAAGCCGGTACCTGTGGGCTCCGAGGATGTAAATGATTACTTGAACACCATCTGTGGTCAGGCATTCACGGCGAAAGATTTCCGAACCTGGGCCGGAACTGTTCTGGCAGCTATCGCTCTGGGAAAGATGGAAGAGGTAGATAGTAAGGCGAGGGCAAAGAAGAATGTCGTTACTGCGATCGAAGCCGTCGCACGAATGCTAGGCAATACCGCCGCTATTTGCCGCAAGTGCTATATTCATCCTGCTATTCCTACCAGATACATGGACGGCACTTTGGCGCGCAGCCTCCGGTTTAAGGCCGATTCGCAAATCGCGGACCACCTCCGTGAGCTCAAACCAGAGGAAGCCGCGGTTCTTGCACTGCTTCGACAGGAGTTGGAGCAACGTTCTGAATGAGCCCCGGTGCAGCGGATGATGAAAATTGCGTTATTCCATAACCCGAGAGCGGGACGGCATGCTTAAGGCAAGCAAACTGACCCGCCAATTTGAACGCGCGGGCTACGAGGTGCTCTATGCATCGATCAAGGAAAAGGACTGGGCAAAGGCATTTACCGAACCGTTTGATCGCATAGTGATCGCCGGAGGCGATGGAACCATCAGCCGGCTTGCACCGTGGCTTGCCGGAAGAGAAACACCGTTTTGCATTCTGCCACTGGGCACGGCAAATAATTGTGCAAGGAGCCTGAGCCAAATGAACACAGTCGAGAGCATTATTTCAGGTTTGAGATCCGAGCGAATAAAGAAGCTCGATCTCGGCGTTATCAGCAGTTCGGCCGGCCACCGCTTGTTGGCAGTCCCGCCTATGCTAGGAGCGAATTCGAAGCCTATTTCCCTGCCGTCACAAACATCCCGATCGCAGCAAGTGCCATGACCGCAGCTCCCGACCATCCTAACACTTTCAGATAGACCGGAAGGGTTAGCTTTCCCATCACCTTCCGATTGTTGGCCAGCAGCATCATAATGCACATGACGGGCGCCGCTGTTATTCCATTGATCATCGCGGACCAGACGAGTGCCCGAATGGGATCGATCCGGGTAAAAATCAGTCCCAGTCCGATCAGTTGTTGTGCCCAGAACAGCAATCAGAGCTGCCATATACTCGCGCTTAAATGAGAGATCCGGTATCAGAGATCCGCGCAGCACTTCCGGCCAGTGAATCTGGACCACAAAGGCCGTCCCTACATAAGCGAAGAGACTGAGGGTAAGCCATTTCGGGAGTCCCGAATAAGCCTTGTAAGGAACAAAGATTTGGAGCAGTACCGAAATGCATGCGAAGAAAACGCAATAAAGGAGCATCGGGCCGCCTACCAGCAGGTTGGCGGCTGCTCCCATGGCAGCGATATCCGCGCCGATATTGATGATGTTTGCAAAGAGCAACAGCCCGATAGTCCCATACAAGAACCACGAGGACTAAAAACACCGAATATTACCGGCAATGCCACTCCCAGTCACCCGACCGAGACGAGCTGATCTCCTGAATGGCCGCCATAAAGGGATAAATGAACGGCATCGTCCAAAGCATCGAGAAACCAAACTGTGCACCCACCTGGGAGTAGGTTGCGATTCCACTTGGGTCGTCGTCAGCGGCGCCCGTCACTACTCCGGGACCCCAGAGTCGCAGAACTTTCGCGATTCGGGAAAGAGCGTTGGCGGGAACAGGCAAGACGAAAGCAGTTTCGCAACACGCCAAGGTTGCCGTGTCGGCCGACGGATCGAGCTTAGAGTTATCCTGATCTTTTTTCCGTATCACTTGAGAACTCCGGGTAAATATTGGCGCGCCTGATCTTCCATCTCAGGAAGCTCATAGATCTTAGGTCGTTCTGCCGAAATCCGCGAGAGCATGCAGCCCGCCATTGCCGCTAAGCTCAGCCAGAGGGACAGATGTTTGCTTAGCGACCGTTTCAATCCCAACCTGGGATGAAGCGTCCGGAGAAGACTTCGGAATGATAGGTTGAACAAGCTCGAGCACGCATCGAAACGCTTGTCCGCCTTTTCTACCCGCTCGTTCAACGACTGAAGGCCGTTCATTTCCTGATTCGCCTTTTCGTATTAACTGATGATCGAGCCCGGGGATTCGGTCGGCGGTCAGGTTAGCGCCTGAGCAAGGGGCAAGGTAGTAATTGTGCGAAGTCTGTGAGCGGATCGGAAAGACGCCGGAACCATGGTAGTGTACACTGCGTTCGGGCCAGGCGAATTGAGTAGATTGCTCTCAGGATAGAACCGCTCGGCTTGTGAGTTGCGAGATCTTAAAGGAGAAAGCTTATGCCCGCAAAATCGAAGAAACAGCAAATGGCCGCTGGAGCAGCGTTGGCGGCAAAAAGGGGCAAACGCAAAGCCTCGTCTCTAAAGGGCGCCTCGAAGAGCATGTATGGATCGATGAGTGCAACTGAACTCAAGAAGATGGCGTCGACGAAGCGCAAAGGAAAACCAACAAAGAAATCCAAGAAATCAAGTTGAGCCAGCCCGCAAAATCTCACGCGCCATATGCAGCCACACGCTTATTGCGACTGGCCGATTCCGCAGACACCAAATCCGTTTACCGGCGCCGGCCTTGCCGAGACGAGCCAAGCGCTTCCTGAAGATGCAAAATCAGAAGTTGTCTTTCGCGTTCTTGTTCAAGTATTCAGCCAGCTTAACGGCGCCAGCCAGAAAAAGGACGGGTTTTATTAAACGCAGACAGAGCGTTCCAATTAACACGAGGAGCGCTCCGCAGGGAATGGTTTGCAAAAGGTAACCAGCGGCCAGGGCACCAATGAGATAGGGACCCGGCCGTTCACGAATCCCGGTCTCAAGCTGTTGCCAACGTTGTATTCATTCATCCGGAAGTACGGATTGCGACTTTTCGGATTCGCTCTCGGACGATGCCTCTTCTGAACTCTTTGTTTTCTTCCATAGGTCAAAGAATGCCAAGAAATCGGCGGCGAGGTTCTTCCAAAAATGGATTGAGCCGGCGCCCATACTGGGCACCTCTGCGACTGGCCTGTTTAGCAGCCGAACGGACGTATTCCAGGCCCTCCTGCACCGGAACTGCGGCTTTTCGGCCACGCTCACCCAGCCAATCTTTCAGCTGGCGAAAAAGAATCTCGGCCCATTGCTCGCGCTTCTGAGCCTCGCGCTGCTGGGAGATGAAATATCCTACCAGGAAACTGACTATGACTGATCCCAGAAGCACTGTCAGGAAGTTATTTCGCATCTCGTCCTTCATTCGGCTGACTGCGTTCGCGCTCATTTTTTGAAACGTACCTACGGCTTCATTCGGATCATATTCTTGCGCGAATCTTTCAGCCTTAGCATTGGAAATATTACTCATTGCTTGCTCCTCTCGCCTTCGTCTATCGAACGATTCCAATCTGGCGACGCTCGTCCGCTTCAGTCCGCCAGGTTCCATAGTCGGATTCGCTTGTGCTATCCCTGGCGGATGTACCTCCGGTCTCGAAATCGAGGACGTGGATCCGAGCCCGTCCCTATGTGATCGAATTCAGATCTGTGCCGCGAGGCTTTGCCCATCTTTCGCAGTTTCTGCCTAAATTCTGCATTTGGTAATTTTTTGTTAGCTGATTTCGAGCAAGTTAGGCAGCAAAGTGGTGTGAGAGGGCGTGTGTACCGACCTAGCCTCTTCTCAGAGGTAAGGATTGCTGGCAAAATGGGCTGGTGTTTTTGAAGCGCCACGTTCGCCGGAAGAACGGCAAGGAGCACGTGTACTATTCGCTGTGTGAGAGTATTCGGCTCAGTCGAGGTCGAACGATTCAGCGCCGAGTGCTCAACCTTGGAGAGTTAAACACTACCGGCAACGCTCGATTGAAGTGATTGAGCAGGAAGGCCAAAGTCGGCAGTGCCGGCTGTTTACTGACGACCGTGAAGGAGCGGCTCCGGCGGAGGCTCCCGATATGTGCGAAGTGATTCTGTCGAGCCTGTCGGTGCGTCGGCCGCAACAGTTCGGGGCCTGCTGGCTGGGAATCCGGCTGTGGCAGGAACTGAAGCTGGATGAGTTTTTTGGGGCGGCGCTGCAGGATCGGCACGGGACGATTCAGTGGGCCAAGGTGATTGAACTTCTGACGGTGATCGGCTTTGTGACCCCGAGAGTGAACTGGCGTTCATCAACGCTGATATGGGACGACGGCCATGGATGTGGTGTTGGGTACCGAGGATGCGGTTGCGGCCAAGGATCGACTTTACCGGGCACTGGATAAAGCCATCGAACACAAAGAGGCGCTGGAGCAGCATTTGGCCGGGCGTTGGCAGGATCTCTTCGGAGCCAACTGTGACTTATTGCACCTGCACCGGTCGCCACTAGCGCAACCAATTTCGGTATGTAACGGGAATGATGACAGTGTCCCATATTAAGCGTCAGGTTCTTGTTCATGGCTTCGCCGATAGGAAAATTCTCGGCTGACAATGGATAGAGGCCGATCGTCGATCCGAATATCGCCGACTCCATGCCAAACAACCGCTTTCATTTCAATGCTCCTTTCATTCGGTCTCCAAGATCCCCTGGTATTCGCTTGGGCGACCGCCTGCGATCGTAGAGCTTTTGATTTCTTCCTGAATATTCATCAAGCGTTCCGAAACGATTCGCGAACGCTTTTTGCTTCTCTCTGCGGCCATCGTCCGGTTCAGATGCGAATCGTAGGAATGCCACGATCCAACCATCTTTTTCCACCGATACTCAAACTGGAAAGGCTCTTATGAGCACCAACAAACAGCGCGCCGCAGCCAGGAAGAACATCAGGAAAGCCAGCCAAGCGGCCAAGCAGAAAAAAACAATCGCTCACTTGCCAAAGAAAACACGCACCGGATTGGGCAAAGAGGGTGCAAAAGCAGCAGCTAAACTTAAAAAGAGAGGCTCCTGACCCCTCAATGACTCGACAACCGCATGCTGGCCCCTGACCTACAGTAGGGATGACCCCTGATGGCCGAAGGCTCTGCGCGCCCCGAACTTGGTCATGCTTGCCTCGGCCAGAGACGGGCAGCTATCACTAGCCAGTTCCCCAGCGATAGAGAACTGCGTGAAAGGGGTTTTGAAACTAAGAAGAAAGACTCTGTATGAACTTGGCAAACATCCACCGGGCGAGCGCGTGGTTTGAGGTACTTCAAACTAGCAAGCGCAGCCAGACGGCAGTAATGAGCCTCGGTCCTGACCAGGCGACGGGCGAGGAGGCCGAATCACACGATAACAGCGAACAACTGCTTCTGCTGCTTGAAGGACAACTGATCGCTGAAATAGGCGGGGAACGCTCGAGCATGAAGGCCGGCGACGTGATAATTATTCCTCCTGGAGTGAAGCATAAATTTACTAATCGCGGGAAGAAACTCGCATTAACTTTTAACGTTTATTGTCCACCCGAATATCCGCCTGACGAAAAGGGGTGATTTTCCTGCAATACGAACAAATTCGCAGTCCTTCTGACTTCAAGGCTCATAAGCATCAGAAGGTAGCGTTGCGTTTTACTTTCGTTGCTTCCGAGATTCGGCTCGCCCAATTCCCTAGCTCCTCGGCGGACATGAAATTAAGAATCCGTTCCTTCGGGAATTTCGATAAGCAGGCAGCCGCAAGTGCAAAGTCCATAAAGGCGAGCTGCCAAAGATGATGCGCATCAGCGCCGAGAATCAGCATAGCCATCGATCTCGACAGCTTTATCAAGGCGCGCAGCCTCAGCAAAGACACGATTCCAATCCGCGCGCAGACCCTCTCGATGATTGAAAATTCGGGTTTGAGGGTGACCGAGAATGTGGATGTTTTTGTTGCGTAGTGCCGCCAAATAACGCTCCGTCTGATCTTCAGTACGGCGAAGCGCCGAATGAAATGAGCCCAAAACAAGATCAAGCTCGCTGAGCGCGTCTGGTGATATGTCTGGCTCGCCAAAGGGTGAGAGGTTCACCTCGGCGGATCTCAAAAATGATAAAGCAGGCGCCGCTGTCCGCAAACTTTTGATTAGCCGTGTTGATCTCGTGCCTCTGCTGTATGAGCTGTCGCTCGTCGAGTCCGTTGGTGATTCTTAGTCTCTTTGTATGGTCGGTGATCGCAATATAACTATATCCCCGCTCTATCGCGACATGTGCCATGTCGGCAGCCGTCGCCGAACCATCGCTCCAGACTGTGTGCATCTGTAGATCACTTCGGACCATCGCCTGCCACTTCGGGTGCCGAGACAGAGTTCTGCGGGCTTGGGTCAATGTTAAAAATTCCTGCCGGATCGGAGGTCGATCAACGATATCCAAAGATTCGTCCATCCATTTGTGAATCCGGCGAGCTAGAGACGGACCGATTCCATCAAGTTCAGAAAGCGATCGTCCAGCGAATACCAAATCGCGGGCTTCCTCTGACCAAAGAAGTGCCTTGCGTGCCGCTCGCCGAAACGCTTGCTGGAGATGACCGCTGACGTGCTCTGCTTCGCGGGCGCATAGTTCTGAGATCGCCGCATTGTCTAACTCAGCCGTCTCGAAATTTTTGTGCAATGCATCAACTCCTTGTCGAATTGATAACTGCTCGATGGTCTGCTCTCCATTTAGCAAGAACACTCACCGGGAGCGGTCAACTGAATGCGTGCTTGCGGGTATAAGCAAGCGTTACCCTACTTTATAATCTCCTCTCGTTCCCGCTCCTCGTCTTCCTCACTTTGCTCGCCTTCCTCGGCAGGCTCATTGTCCTCCTCGTCGGGTAGTGGAGCGATTGCTTTCTCTTCGGACATGATCGGCTGATTTTCTTCTTTCTTCGCCTGATCCTCTTCTATTCGCTCCCGTTCCACGAAGGTTGGCTTCTCCTCGGGGGCGGGATCTGGTAGAATAATGACCTCTTTCTCGTGGATCACTGGCCCATCTTTCTTTGTTGACTCCATGGTACCTGTTTCGCGCCGCGGAGCACGTTTGGTCTTGTCCCAGCCGACCTGAGGCTGCGGGGCGCTTAGTCCGAGGAAAATCTATCGAATTGGCGGCTTTCTTGCGGCCATTCATTGCGCTTCAAGCGAATGGATTGAAACCAACTATGACTACTAAAGATCCAAGGAAGATTTACGAGCAGCCAGCCTACTCGGAGAAGAAGCAAGCTCCACCTGGAAGTGAAGAGGAAATGAGTCCCCGGGTCGACCACGGAGAATTGAGTTATAAAGGGGCCGGTCGGCTCATAGGTCAGCACGCCCTCATCACCGGCGCCGACAGTGGCATCGGCCGTGCGGTCGCCCTCGCCTTCGCACGGGAGGGAGCAGATGTTGCCATCTCCTATCTTTCAGAAGAGATGGACGCCCGAGAGACCGAACGTCTGGTAACCGAAGCCGGTCGCAAAGCCATCCTCCTTCCCGGCGACATTGGCAAGCGTTGTGTGCCAGACGGTGTCGCCCGGGAAGCCATCGACGCGTTCGGCACTATCGACATCCTTGTCAACAATGCCGCTTTCCAGCGAACCTACGAAAGATTCGATGATATTCCCGATGATGAATTCGAAGAAACGTATCGGGTAAATGTTTTCGGCATGTTCCGCCTTTGCAAGGCGATCCTTCCCCAGATGAAAGAGGGCGGATCCATTATCAACACCGCATCGATCCAGTCCTTCGACCCAAGTCCGAGCCTCATCGCCTATGCCTCGACCAAGGCAGCCATCGTTAGCTTTACCCGATCGCTTGCCAGCCTTGCCATCAAGCAGGGTGTTCGGGTCAACGCCGTAGCCCCTGGTCCTGTCAGGACTCCACTTATTCCCTCCACTATGCCCAAAGAGAAGTTAAGAGAATTCGGCTCTCAGACTGTTTTCGGGCGTGCAGCGCAGCCAGCGGAGATAGCTCCCATTTTCGTGTTCCTCGCCAGCGATCAGGCCAGCTATGTGAACGGGGAAGTTTACGGCGCCACCGGAGGCCAGATGCCGATGTGAGCCCCCACAAAACTCTCACACTATCGAAGACTAGACTGCACGCGGCGCCCTTTTCACGGCAGCTCCAGACCCACGGTTGCGCAGTGACCCTCTCAAGCGCGGCCTGAAACTAGGCGGCCCGGCCGAACGTGACCGAATCTACGGAGCTTGGCACGCAATGCGCTTTTTATTCCGTCGCCGAAGCCGTGGGCGGTTCGGCGTTCGCAACCGGTTGGCTTTTCGGGCGAACGCAATCTTCCCTGAGGCGAAATTACTGACTATAAAAAGCGAGCTATGATTACTTCACCGTGGCTAGAGGCAGCGTAGTCCGAAGGATAAGGCTTGTCCGAGGGACATTCTGTTCGAAGAAATTCGGCGTTCGAAGCCGTGCCTGGACGCTTTTAGGGATTGGGTTCTCCGTTTCCCGAAAAGTACGTTTCCACGACGGCAAACCGAGAAGACTTCCCTATTTCGCTTGTTGCTACAACGTCGAAAACCTCGGGAATGTCAATAGCTGCTGCAAGGGGAGATTGACACCTATCGTCGGCGCATTCGATCCGCGATTCGGGAAGAAATGATTCATGCAGTGCAGGTAATCACCGTAAAGAAACGGTACGATCAGTCGCCCAATTTGGTGGCCCGGCTCAAAAACGCTGAGAACTGTTATGAATTATTGCTTGGGAAGATCATTGAAGAATTAGCGACAAGCGAGGAAGGCAAGCGATTGGTTCTCACTGCGGCGAAACTTTACTACGAGGACTGGACCATTAATTCCATGGAGGAGCTCCGAAGAGCGGACCAAAGTATCATGGCAGGGACGGTTATCTCGTCAGTGAGTTGATCCGCCAGCTCGTCCAGATACGCTTCGGCAAACCCACCAGCGAAGAAGCAAAAGGCCAGGCTCGGGATCATTACGAACGTCGATCACTCTGAGATCGACCCTCCTACAAGGTATTTGTCACAGATGCTATGAACATTGGCGATAGCACGCAATGAAGATTGCCAGCGCGCCGGGATATATACAGTCGCAGCGTATAATATTCTCCCATTGCGGTCTCCGTTTGGCGAGAATGTTTTCGGGGTGCTGTTCATCTGAATGCTGCGCGTTTGCGGGAGCGTAAGCTAGTGGTACCTACTTATGATTTCTCTCGTTCCCGTTCCTCGTCTTCCTCACTTTGCATGATCGGCTGATTTTCTTCTTTCTTTGTCTGCTCCTTTTCAATTCGCTCCCGTTCGACGAGGGTTGGCTTCTCCTCGTGTGCGGGATCTAGTGGAACAATGACCTCTCCCTCGTAGATCACCGGCTCATCTTTCTTTTCTGATTCCATAGTAACCCTGTTCGCGCCGCGGAGCGCCTTCGGTCTTGTCCCAATCGGCCCGAGAAGCGTCTAGGGTCGTCATAACCAGTTGCGCCATACCCACTGGCCAAGGTCCTTTACCTCATTCCAGGATTCTGCAGCGCTCTTGCGCCATGTTGCCTTTGGCCCGATGGCACATACCTGCCACAAGCAACCGCGTAAAAATCTATTTCAGTCGAGAAACACCTAGCGCGAAGTGGGTTCGTCGATCCCTATATGGATGCTAGACTTGCTGATCATCTTCGCGCTCAAAGAGAAGTTATTACGGAACACTGGATTGAACTAGGGATTACTCATCGGCTGATTCTCTGAGATGCAATCCGAACCTTTGCCTTTTCCCGACTGGAGGGACGAGATGGAGAAGGCTTGGGAAGTGATCAGCAGTTTTTTCAAGATGCTGTGGTCGGATCGGCCGAACAATACGCTGAAAATGTTGGTTCTCAGTTGCGTAAAGTTAGCCAATCCTTTGCGGAGGCAAATGAAAATTAAGCCGCATAAAAGTAGATCACGCAATTCGCCGACACGCGCTAGATCTGAAGGTTGGCCTAGCTCAGGAATTCGATCTCATTCACCTTCCAGATTTCCGCGTAGCCAATCTTGTGGTGAGGACCCAGGTTTGAGGGTGAACAAGGATCATATCGCCGGCGTCCTGTTTCAGTTCCATGTCGTCTCTGTCATGGTGTCCGTAATCAGCCGCGATTCGCGTTTTAAGCAGGCAGTGCACTCGCTCACCCTCCTCTTCTCCGTGCGAGTGCTGATTATCTTCGCTCTGTACTCGAAAAAGATATAATCGCCCGTTTACAGTTTGACGTGCGTCAACCGAAGCGATTCGATGCTTGCGCTCCCAATATTTGACGAGGTCGCGCCAATACCGTTACCGCTTCGTTTATCTGATGTAATCGTGGGCACTTAAATCCCGACCATAAGGGTGGAAGTGGATTTAAATATTTAATATAGGAGGTGAAATACGTCGCCCTTAATGTCTGCGCGGTTCGACAGATCGGACGTTCACTCCCAGGCAGCCGTAATGTCGACGCGCGAAGACGATGGGGCGCGAGAGTAAAGTTCGAATGGCACCCGAGAAGCCTGCGCCCTCGCATTGCGCGAAGCTCCTCGCGAGGGCGGAAAGTGGCGAGCCCGTGAAGAAGTCGTCCCACAAGAGATTCTAGAGCGGGCCCCACGTGACGAGCGTCCTACTCGTCACGGCCCATCCTTAATTCGCTTCGCGCGTCGAATCGGACCTACACATTTTTCGTCGCTTCGCCAGGTCTTGCGCGGGTTCCCCGTTCAACACGAATTCCGCTAGGTGAGTAGCGATAGACTGGCGATTTTTTGCGTCGCCAGCCTATCGCTTTACTGCCAGCACGTGACTGTGGGGGGTTACTTCTTGTCACGTCCCCCTTTTCGTTCGCTCCTGGCGCGTGAGCCGGACGCAAAAATTTCCGCACTGGGACTGCCGCGCCGCGGACCGAAACGGTTCCTTCTAGCGCTCTCTAAGCCAGCGGGTGCGACGCGACCGCGAAATCTTTAATAATTCGTCGTGGGAACAGCCAACATGGTGCCGGGGACCACCCCAAAGGTATCCGGCAACCGTCAACCTTTCGCAGCGAGGGATTCGGGATAGAATGGTCTCAACTCTCACCTGTCGGCGGCCGAATCAAACCAGCCAGATGACGCCTCGCAACAGCAGGATAATATAGACGATTTCACCAGATTTTGAGGTCGGCATAAGAACGGATTTGCTATCGACCTGAATCGGTGTGAATAGGATGCTCAGAGGAGGAATTGTGGAGACCGAGAAAAATGCGCAGACTATGGTTTCAGCCTTGGATTACTTTTGTTTGCCTGCTGCTCTGGTCGATCCAACAACCGACAAATTCGTTTCTTTTAACCAGAGCTTCTTGGATGGCATCGAGGCGTCTCGCGACGAACTTCGGATGCTGGGGCGTTGAAAAACTGGTGTCGTTTTCGTGGACTCCGGCGAATGATTGGTACGCTGTATCGTCTGAAGCTACCTGTCTCGCGTGAAGTACGACCTCAGGCTCGACTGTTGCCATGAGGCTACATGCGTCGGTTCAGGCGCGCCGTCTGGGTGTCTGCCGCGCATGTAATCCAAATCTCGCCTGTATTCAGAGCGGTACCGACGCTGCTCCCAGCGTTCGTGTTCTGGAGGATAACCCTGGACGATCTCGAACTCCGCAGTCCCCGGTGGCCCCTCGTACCTTATCTGAAGATAGGAGTACTTTCATGCCGCTCCGCTCCTTTTGCCAGCTGTACCAATGCCTCAAAACCGCGTTACCGGAGGATGCGGCAGCGGAGGACCTGGAACGGGTACATCGGGACCTGGCCCCGGGCGTGGCGGTTGCGGGGGATCCGGATAATCCGGGCCCGGAGGTATTGTTGGCGGCGGCTCTGGTCGTGGTATTTCTGGAGCAGCGGGATTTGGAATTTCCTCCAGCATCGCTGGGATTCTTCCTCCAGGGCGATCGAAATAGAATCTGGCATCAAACTGGGTAATTCGGTTCATACTTCATATTCGCGAGCTACCATTCGCCTGGTCGCCCGATGATTAGACAAGCTGCAAGGCTTTCTCGCCCGCGAACCTTATACAGGACAAGTCACCCAAATGGCCAGAAACAGAATCCACATGAACAGCGCACCAAATAGGTCGATTTTGACAACTGAAACCGCGACCTTTCTCTACATCTTTGTTGGCGCGGTCTGTGCCTGGACCTTTATTCGGCTGGCGGGACAGATCCGCAAGGATGAAACTGACGAGATTGACAACCACCTCCTGCGAGCGATGCGGCGCCCGGAAAGTGCCGCGATCCCCCGTGGTCCGAAATGGCTCCCGGAAGTTGCGCAGGACGTCACCGCACTCGGCAGTGGCGCCAACCTCTCGTTGGCCTCGGGGATCGCAGTTGGCTTTCTTTCCTTGAATCGCCGATTCCGCGCAGCTGGATTTCTGATCGCGTCACTCGGCAGCGGTTTGCTTCTGAGTCGCTTGCTCAAGAATTACTTCGTTCGGAACGCCCAACTGCAGTTCCTCACCTGACCCACTTCGATCCCGAGAGTTTCCCGAGTGGACATTCCATGGGCTCTGCTCTGGTCTACTTGACGCTGGCCGGAATCATTTCGCGGCAGACGAAAAGTTTGGCTGCGAAGGCCTACTTCTTGTCGATGGCAATGCTCTTAACCTTGCTTGTGGGGACGAGCCGGATCTATCTCGGAGTACATTATCCAAGCGATGTGCTCGCCGGCTGGGCAGCCGGCTCCCTCTGGTCAACCGCCTGCACACAGGCAGCTCGTTGGCTGCAGCATAAAGGCACGGTCGAACCACCCGTAGAAACTGCCACTGCACTCGGAGAGAGCTCAGCCGGCGAATAGTGTATGACTATCACGCGCGCCAAATTCTCGTCCTGACTAACGTGTTCGCGTGCTACTCATGTTTGGTTATCACAAAAAGCAACCGCTCAACTGGGCGACCTAATGAATCTTTTTTTGTTCCTGGGTAGGCTTACCCTCGAAGTTCCCGGCTTCGTTCACCGGCCAAAAATGGTTTTCTGAATTTCTTCGGCCATGCCAAGATGGCTTTGCGCGATCGGCAATGTGTTATCCACGTGGGTCTTGAGTTGTGGGTCTTTCACCTGGCCTTGTTCTCTTCGGTACTCTGCCGCGTCTTTCCGGTGATCCTTGACCATATCACTGATGTAGTTACGATGTTACGATCGAAGTTCGGCCCGCTTAACATGGCAGCGACCTATAAGAACACAAAAGCCTTCGCTCACGCACTTGCAGAGAGGCTGGAGCGGGAACATCCAGACGCGGAAAACTTTCTGTAAGCTTTTCGGGAACTTCAATTTTGACCTGGATGCGCATGGGCGCTTACAAACCGGGCTGGGATTCCTAACGACCTGCAGAAGGCAATTGCGAGATGGGCGAAGTCCCGACAAACCCTGGGTAGCAGTGTCGAAAGCTGAGGTGGTAGGAGTCGTTATCCCGCGCAGGTACTCGATTCGCTCAAAGATCCAATTGCATATCTTAGTGACTCGGCAAAAACCGGACTCGTCTTGGTTGGGTGGTAGCGCTGATCGCCGATCACGATTTCTCGCCAGAATTTTGCTCGTAAGCGTCGAAACGCTTGCCTAGTTCACGGTCCTCTCCAGGCATGGGCGATTCCCCCTATCTCCTTTCATTGCCGTGTCACCAAACAACTCATGCACTCCCCGATTGGTTCTTTGCCATAAATGGATATCGGGGCGAAAGGGGCCATCGGGGGTCAGGACCGTCCCTGAGCGAAGGGGAGGGGCGGTCTGTTGCCGAAAATGGGTTCGGATGTTGGTTCGGTCAGTTGTGCTGGGAAAGCAGCTCGAGGTGGTCTCTCGCGCTCTCGAGATGTTCTCCCGACGACTCACCTTCCACGACAGTGCGCTGGAGGGATATCAAGGAAGAGCCCTTGCCCAGTTTGCGCTCGGCCGAGCTAAGCATGCGCTCAAGCGGGTTCGGCCGCTCGGCACCGCATCAACGCCTGCAACGTCTTCGCGATCGTCCCTTCAAGCGGGCACTCTGTGCTCACCGTAACAAGATGGTGCGCCCCGAGTTCCGAAGGCGCTTCATACGACCGATTCAACTCTTTGAAGTCCTCAAGTCGAGCATCGGACACTTCTTGAGTTTTTCCTTCTCGTTCCGCCAGTCGCTTCTTCCGGACTTCCGCCGTTGCTCGAGCCTCAACGAAGCAGTAGGCTTCGCCGGCTCGGTCAAGTCTTTGCCTGAGCTCATCGCGGTGATGACGCCGGCTGAAGGTGGCGTCGAGTATCAGACTGCGTCGCTCCTTGATTCGATCTAAGGCATGCCGCACCAGCGTGTAGTAAGTCCTCCTGTTCATTGCCTCAGAATAAAGGCGACGCCGCTTAGCTTGTCCGCCGCGTTTACGGAGCGGCACACGGGCCAGCTGCTTCCTTGTGTAATCCGAAGAGAGAACCTCCCAACCTAGCTCGCGTCCCAACCGTCTCGCCAGCGTACTTTTGCCTGAACCAACACGGCCCATGACGATTACCAGCATCGGCTCCGATCCGCAGACAGCGTATTGTAAGGCCAGCTGGAAGTAGCGCTGGGCGCGCTTTCGGCTCTTGGTTCGTTCCGAGTCGGACACTTGTGTTTCGCATTGGCGAAAACTCTCGACTTTGCCTCGCACATAGGCGCGATAACATTTGTAGAAATCCATGAGGCGTAGCATCCTCCGATCGCCCAAAGCCTCTGCGATTTGGGCTGTAAAATATCGGCACAAATCCGGACGTGCGTGATAGTCGAAGTCCATCGCTAGAAAGGCGACATCATTGGCAACATCAATGTAACGGAACCGATCGTTAAACTCGATACAGTCGTAAATTGAGAGTGTCTTTGGGCTGAGATGGATATGGTCCAAATGCAGGTCCCCGTGGCAATCACGGATACGCTGCTCACGAATGCGGGACTCGAAAAGCTCATCATGGTGCGAGTAAAAGTTGCTGGTGTATAACCGGATCGTCTCAAAGGCGGGCCGCGAAATTGTGATGCCGATAAAATCGTCTGTCTGCTGAAAGTTCTCGTCCGTGCTGATCTTCAGCTTCTCGACGCGGCCCCAGGCGGTAACTTCTTCTGTCGGTGCCTCCGCCTCGTAAAATGCTTTAAGCGTCGAGATTATCCCGTCTAAATCGTCCGTTCCGACTCGATTGCGCTTCAAAAGCGTCAGCATGAAATAACGGTCCTGAAGCTTCCGCATTTTGAGGGCGCATTCGACGACCTGATCTCCAGGTCCAAAGGCGAGTCTGCCCGCGTGCAAAGAAATGGGAACGACCCCTAGGTACATTGCCGGACAAAGTCTCCGGTTGAGCATCACCTCGCGCTCTGAAAAGTAGCGCCGTTTCTTAAGCGTCGAAAAATCAAGAAAGCCAAGTTTCACCGGCTTCTTCACCTTGTAGACATAGGGAGCGACCATGAGCAGATAGGAAGCATGAGTCTGAATTAGACGAACGCGCCTCGGCCGACGCGGATAAGAATGAGGCTTAAGCAGGAACGCGAGGAGTCTCTCCTGCGACACTGGACTGGCTTTTTTCCTTGGCATAGTTCTGATCGGAAAGTCCTATTTTCGGGCTCTTGATCTTTCCTGTGCCAAGCACCAGCGTGATTCCATCGGCGCATTGTGCGCTTCACCCGGGAACATTACCCGGATATTGCCTGACGGACGGCGTTGTGCAATATCCGACGTAGTCGCAAGGAGAATTTGCAACCTCCCCAGCCTTTTCGGGGGATGGAGCGTATCGAGAGGAGACTTGGCAGGTCGTGGGGTTGCTTAGCCACTTTTGCTTTCTTATCAAAGCCGACATGACCCGACATGTTCTCTCACATGCCTTTTTCGACAACTACCAACGCGCTCCAAGTCATCCGGAGTTAGCTTTCCCGCACGATCCAGAGCCTGCACGGAGTCACTTGCAGCGCCCAGTCCATAATCGATGGCACGGCGCCTTCGATTTGCTTCGGATGCAGGCACGACTAGCAGGTTGGCGCCGATTGATTGCGTAAAATCGCACGCCGCAAAGCCGGTCGTAGTATCGACGATTCCGGATTCGACAGGAACGCTGCATGCCCGCGCTGTCGCCACAAAATCGAGCAGCATTACATCGATTGTCGGGGTTTCGTGCGGGCATTTCCGCTCGGGCAATCTCTCCCAAGCGCCACGATCACCCTCAACGGAGCCGACTGTTCGCGGTGATAATCACATTGAAGGCGCCATCGATTTAATATTGCCCCTTTCCGCTCAGCCTCGAGGGTGTCGCCAGCGACGAGCGCCTTAAGTCGGTTGGTTCCCTTTGTGGATAGGCCTAAAGCTAGCTCCTACAGCGAAGAGAGAAACTCTTTCCAGGGAGTTGCCACCAAAGTCTCGGTAGATGCATGCCCGTAGGAGCGAATAATCATCGCCGCCTTCTCCACTTCTTCGGGCTTGGCTGCCTCAACGATGTCTACGACATCAAAGCGTCCCAAAGTGGCAAAACTGTCTCTCCAGGTAACACCGGGACATTGCTGTTTAATCTTAGCTGCTACGGTCTTGGCCAGGGGTTTGAAATCCTTAGGATCCCTTACCGCTTCCGGGGCAATGCGACTGAGGATTACGAATGTCGCCATAGGGACACCTCCTTTCCCAGAAAGCTACAACTACTTGCGACGAGCATCCAGTACTATCAGTGAGGAATGTTGTCGGTGGTTGGGTGATTGTCGCGGAGTTGCCCCAAGTTGACATAGAAGGGCGCTTTGGAAGCGCGCCAGAACGCTCTCGTGGGCGCTAGCACTCTTCCAGGCTCCTATCTCATCAGTTCCGCCAGAGCGGTCCCAAATTGTAGGGTCCGGGTGACCTGACTGCGCAAGGCCTGAAGATTTTCTAACTTATGCCGCTCGAACAGTTCCTTCTCGGCCTCAAAACAATCCGCATGGCGTCCTGGCCGCGTAGGACAACGGCCCGCGGCCGAATCGTACTAGGAGAACAAGATCACGTCTCGCCGCCTTCTCAGCCCCTGGCGACGCGTCCGCTCACGGCGTCACGAACACGTCGAGCAGAGCCGAGCGACCCGCCGCGAAGGCGGTCAGTGCGCGCTCGATCGCCGACTCGAGAGCAACGGTCTTTTCCACCCGCCCGCCGCCGCCATACGCCTCGCCGAGCTTGACGTAGTCCGGCGTCGGCGCGAGGACGTTCCCGAAGATCTGCCCGGACCTCACGGCCGCTCCGTTAGCAAAATACTTGTAGAGGTCCCAGGTCTGAGACGTGTAACCGCGGTTGTCGCACACGACGATGAGGATAGGCGCCCCGTGCTGCTGTGCGAAGCCGAGCGCCGCCGGCACTGGGTTGTAGTGGAGCGCGCCGTCAAGTTCCTTGAGCGCAGTGTTGGCCTGGGCGATGGCCGCGCGTGCCGCCGGAGTGTCCGTAATGGCGTTGAGAAAGACGAAGGCATGGATTGTGCCCAGGCTGGCTTGACACAAAACATGAAGAGCGGACATCGGGTCTTGGCGTACCCTTTGCCGTTCCTTTGCCACTTTTTTTGTTCCGATCTGATCCGTAAAGTTCTCTCCTGTTCCGCTCGAGTGCTGCCGGATCAAGTCTAGAAGCGGATTCGCTCGGCACAAGAAAGAACTCTTGGAATCTTTACGGACCACTTATCGTGTAGTCTACGGAACTGTAGGCCGCAGGTTCGAATCCTGCCGGGTGCATTAAGATGCTCAAAATCAAAGGTTTACAAGGAAGCGCCTTTCAACTTATAGCGAAATATAAATAGGTTGCTATACGGCCCTATCTCTCTGCCATTTGCCCGTTGTTTTGCGCACGACGGCATGCGATAAGAAGTCAACTTTCCAGTTTTGAAATCTTTGCGCCAGGCGAGCCCTTTGCCATTTCTTTGCCACTTTTTTGTTTTGGGCGATTTGCGTGCGAGGCGTATCGGTCGTGCAGATAAAGAATGGAAAAATTAGCCGGTGGTCAGACTACTACGACCAACTGAAGTCCTGGCGCCACTGTTTGCCGGCCTAGATCTACTAATTTGACCAGAATTGGCGTCATCTGAAGAACTTCAGTTTTCGCAGGCTCGGGGACTGTTTCAGGAAACCGCCGTATGGCTGGTCGGCTTCTCTGACTTTGCCAATTCTCACGAACGCGAAGCCTCGAGGGAGGGATCCTCTCAATGCCCCGGTTTCGGGTGATCCGAATCGACTGCAGCAGGTTTTCTGGAATCGCCTCAATAACGCCATCGAGTTTACACCAAAAGGAGGACGTGTTCAGGTTTTGCTAGAGCGGGTAAACTCGTTGAAACCGGGAAAGGCTACAGCGGCCACGGAAGCCTTCCGTCCATAAGTCCGCCCCGGTGGGCACCTACGAAGTAAGTGATGTAGTGTAAAAGGGGTCTTTCCATGGTGACAAAGAAAAGGAAGGCCGGGCAAGTAGGCGTCGGCGTGTCCGTATATCACAAGAAATTTGGAACCGGAACGGTCGTCGAGCGCTGGGGATCTTTAGTCATTAGGCCCGAAGGAAAACGAAAAGCCGTGCTCGCACCGTGCAACGATGTTTTCGACGTCATCTTCGGCAAGGTTCTTCATTCCTGCCGGCGGGAATTCCTGAGCCCAGTCGAGGCTCAGAACATCGTGACGGCCGACTCGGGGCCCCTGCCTCACTTGTCAGGGTCTCAGAGTGCTCCGAGGTCGCCTGCATGAAGGACGGAATCTACAGAGTCGATTTCAGTTCAGGTCGGCCAGAGGGTAAAGGCATTGCGATGCTTCGTGGTGGAATATTCAAGGGGATCGATCAAGATCACGGCTGCACCGGCCCTTTAGAGGCAACGGAAGGTTGGGTGAGCGGACACATCACGTTTCGAGGTTATTCGTCGCAGACTTTGAGGCAGAAACAGGCGTCATTCTCGATTAGATCAGAAACGGTTCTACTTCGTGGTACCGAGAACTCCGACGGTTTTGAAATTGGCGGAGCGTCCGAAGCAGACCCAGAATGCAATACAAAATCCGAGCTACTTGGATCGCGGACCTGTAGTAAAGGCTCGTTGCAGGCATGTTGAATTTCCCGTAATTGGCCGATGCCGCTCTGCAAATTTACGGTCACTCGAATTGTTCCCGAAGACCGGGCATCTTTTTTATTCGGTCATTTCGTTATCGACACACCGACCAGGGGACAAGAAGCGATTCTATGTCTTCTATCAGCCACTGAGATCCGGATGATGGGGATAAGACTTGGCATTATTCCCGATCTGAGTGCTCCTATGCCGCCGAATATGCTCTATGAACTCAACGCATTTGCGGCCGATCCTCTAGATCTTCCACCAAGACCGACCTTCACGAGTGAGAGCGGATTTAAGGTTTGGGTCATCCAAGAATCTCAGGGCGGTTCTTCGCAAACGGCGCCACCCGCTTAGGATACGCTTGTCCTTTTGGCTCCCGCTGATATCGCATCAGTCGCGCGCGGCGTGGAACACAGCGAAGCTGTCTTCCAGTATCTGAAAGTCTGAAAGCGCGCAATTTCATCATTGGCGACGGCGAGCACGCGCGCGAAGGCGAACGTCGCTTACTGCTCTCCCTGATTCAAGGGTAGGGGTTCGGATGGTGCTTTTTTACGAATCGTGCACTCCCATAATAACCCGCGAGCAAGTCTTCGGTAGAGCTGCAAGGATTTATGAAATATGTCGTACGCTGGTCGCCTAAGTTTGAACCAGGAAAGCAACCCGGCAAGGATGGTATCATAGAATGCACAGAACAACTTCCCTGGGATCGATTTGCTGCCATGGTAGCCATGGGCGGGCTGATATTGATCGGTATGACGATTGCGATCCTAGCTATTTCGAGTGCCCGCCCGAAAAATCGCATCGCACGCAAGCCGGATACCGCTCAACTGAACGCTCCGCGTATGCAGCAAGACGCGGTCGACATAGGATCGAAGCCTGCTAACCTCGACCCGCTCGCGAGCAGTACATCGGGTTACCCTTCCCCGCTACCGACGCAAGGCCTTGTGATAAAGGACCCTTCAGGAAGCCCTTATGAGCCACCACTAACGAGAAAGCCAGCCCTCAGACGATTTGTTACGAAGTCGGACACAAGAGAGTGGCGCTTTCAGCGTCACCTTTCTGCCGTGGTCCAGAAACCCGGCTACGCTCGGGATAACAAAAGGAAGTGGGCCAAAGCATTTATAATGTATTTGGAGGCTCACCGAGACTTCCTGAGAAAGATTCAACGACCCAGCGAAATAGCTTCGCCCAATGTGAGGGAATAGATATCGGTGGTTCAGATGCATTTTTTGCTCTGTTGTTGGACCATCCGGCCCTAGGGCGGCAGAAGTCGGGTCCAATCTTTGACTAAGAAGCAGCGCAGGCAGATATGAAAGTCATCTTATGATTGACATTAGCTCTATGGCCATGCTTACCGTGGGCCACGGTTGGATTACAGCGTGCGCCCCGGCCATCGCGAGCATGGCCGGCTCAAGTCTGGAATGAGCGCTTGGATTTCTTTCCGACCCCGAGCCGTACCACCTGACGACAACTCCACCGCGTATTCGGTGAATCCAGCTGCGAAAGTAGCCGCGTTGTATTTGTTGTATGCCTCCTCATGCTGTTTTAAAACCGCCTCAATTTGATGACGCACTTCTGGATCGACTGTGTCTTTCTCTTGGGCGGCAATTGGCATCGCAAGACCGACCCAACCTGCGGGGCAAGCAACAAGTGCATTTTTATTGTTCTCACGATAGTTCAGTGTCGTTTCGCCTGTCACCCCGGTGAAGATCTGTCGCGTTGCCGCTGGGCGACCACTTACGTTCGAGGACCTCGAACTGGAGACCAAAGCGCGTATAGTCGACAGTCCGCCGCCTAAAAGTGGTCAAGGCTCAGCGCGCTTCAGCAGCCAAAGGAAAGCAACCATTAAAACAAACCAGAAACTCACCAGCCTTATTCTCCTCGTCGCGCTGACTGCGATCAGTGAGTTCAGGCACAAACGCCGGGCTGGAAACTACACGGTGCGCCTCTATCGTCCGCGGAACGAAAACCTCGACGGAACCTGGAAGTTCCCGGAGGCGCAACCGGTGCCTTAGCCGACCTTTTCCCGTTATGAGGCTGCGCAGTTGCTTGGTCGCAGGAAAATTTATTGAATTGGAAGCTGTCTTGCGACCATTCATTTGGCACCGGGCGAACAGATTGAAGCAAGCTATGAGTACTAAAGATCCTAGGAACATTTACGAACCGCCGCCCTACTCGCAGAAGAAGCAAGCTCCTCCAGGAAGTGAAGAGGAAATGAGTCCCCAGGCCGACCACGGAGAATCGAGTTACAAAGGGACCGGTCAACTCAAAGGTCGGCACGCACTGATCACTGGCGCCGACAGCGGCATCGGGCGCGCGGTTGCCCTGGCCTTCGCTCGAGAGGGAGCGGATATTGCCATCTCCTATTTATCCGAAGAGACGGACGCCCGGGAGACCGAACGTCTCGTCACCGAAGCCGGTCGCAGAGCCGTCCTGCTGCCCGGTGACATCGCCGAGCATAAGGTATCCGCGGCTGTAGCCACGAAAGCCGTCGATGCGCTCGGCACCATTGACATTCTTGTGAACAATGCCGCTTTACAGCGGACCTACGAAAAATTCGAGGACATTCCCGATAATGAGTTTGAGGAAACGTTTCGCGTAAATATCTTCGCCATGTTTCGCCTCTGTAAGGCGCTCCTTCCGCAGATGAAAAAAGGGGGATCGGTTATTAACACCGGGTCCATCCAGTCCTTCGATCCTAGTCCGAGTCTTATCCCCTACGCGTCGACCAAAGCAGCCATAGTCAGCTTCACCCGCTCACTCGCCAGCCTTGCAATCAGGCAAGGCGTGCGCGTTAACGCCGTAGCCCCGGGTCCAGTGTGGACTCCACTTATCCCCTCCACAATGCCGAAGGAGAAGGTGAAACAATTCGGCTCTCAGACTGTGTTTGGACGTGCCGCCCAACCCGCTGAGATTGCCCCGATTTTCGTCTTTCTCGCTAGCGATCAAGCCAGCTACGTTACCGGGGAAGTTTATGGGGTCACCGGAGGTCAGATGCCCATGTGAAAGGATAAACATGCCCGCAAATACGAAAACTACGAGCGAACGGGAACTGGTTGAACCGCACCTAAGCGACAAACGCAATGCGCGCCGCTTCCTGACCGGAAGGAGTTGATCGATTCGGTTGGGCTGGCAATGGTGCCTTGCGAGCGCGATCCTTTTCGTGAGCGGCAGCTCGAAGCCGATTGACAAAATCGCGGGCTGACCTTTCGACAGGGAGATTCCACGCCCACGATATTCTTTCCCATTGCTCGGAAGCAAATAGCCTTTTGTCGTCTCGTTGGAGTGCGCGAAAGTAGCCAGCCCACTCCCAAGCTCATCCTGAGAGACATATGGTTGTGCAGCAACTCTTTCAATGGCGCCTTGAGGTCAAGGGCCCGGAGGAACCTCCGGAGCGCTTGGCTAAGCAGGCTCGGGCTGAATCAAAACGCTCCTCTAATTCCCTCTACAGCCATAAACGCTCCCCTTGTCTCTTTTCATTGCCCCGGCCCTATGCGCCTCAATTCCTTCTTTGCCATAACTCAATATCGACACCGAGAATGCAATCGGGAGTCAGAATAGTACCTGAGCAAGGGGAAGGGCGCTCAGCTAGGCACAGGAGAATCCAATACGCAATGTAGAAAGTCGTTTCCGGCTAGGGCACACCAAAACCCACGCGCCTAGTGCCCTCGAAAGGCGCAGGCATAGCTGTCGCTCGTTGCCGAAAATCGCATTTGATTCGGTTCCTCAATTGCGTTGCCAAAGCCATGAGACCATAAAAGCTCCACTTCCGAACCAAGCGCCGACCGAAAATCCCCAGCAAAAGCCAACAATCCCCATCCTGTTGAGGATTCTTGTTTTGGATCCACGTGAGTTGCCTCAAATTGCCATAGCTAAAAATTCGATCGTGCTATTCCTAGCGGATATATTGGGCTTTACGGGGCTAGGCAAACAAAGAGCCAAACCGATCTGCTTTTCGATTGCATACGCAAAGGGAAGAAGCTCGAGCCGGGTCGCTCGGAAGGCTTGGCCAATGTGCGTGTGATGGACGCTGCCTTTAGAGCCGCGAAAATCGAGCAGGTCGAGCTGCAGAGGCTCCGAAGGCGAGTCAGGCAATCATACATTCTGCCGATAAAAGAACCACAGCTCTGTAGGTGAAATCACCATCTAGACATCACGACTGAGTACAATCTATCGGCTAATTTGAACATAACCTAGGCCCCGCTCCGGATCTTCCCGATCCGGTCTATTAATTGAGAGGCATCCGAGCCCCGATCGACCAAGAAATCTAAGGAAAACCCGCTGCGACCTGGACTCCGATTTTCCTCGAAATGGACAGAGAATGGCTGACCCAAACCCAAGACAAAGTGATGGAGCCTTGATTTCAGAAAAACGCATAGATCCGCTAGATTCGTCCAGTGCGAACTGAATGCCTATGGAACTCGCAACTCTACGGGATCTCTACGTCCACGAACTGAAGGACCTCTATAGCGCAGAAAACCAGCTAATCAAAGCCTTGCCGAAAATGGCGGAAGCTGCAAACAATACCAAACTTTCCTCTGGTTTCCGAGAACATCTGGAACAAACAAAGGGGCACGCAGAACGACTGGAAAAAATTTTATCTGACCATAAGCAGTCGACGCGCGGAGCCAGGTGTAAGGGAATGGAGGGCATCGTCGCTGAGGGTGCCGAAATGATCGAGGAAGAAGCCGATGCAGAGGTAAAAGACGCTGCGTTGATCTCGGCCGCGCAGCGCGTCGAACATTATGAAATCGCCGGATATGGAACGGCCCGCACCTACGCTGAACTGGTCGGTGATAAAGAAGGGGCAAAGCTCCTTCAAACAACCCTTCAAGAAGAAGAAGAGACCGATAAGAAGCTCACCGCATTGGCGAAATCTTCTATCAACGTGGCAGCAGCCAAGTAATTTTTCTGAAAGCGAAGCTGGCTATAACAGCGAAAACATCCGGCCGCACGAACGTCGCAGCGTCTCCTTGAGTCTATACCAATTCATCGAGTAAGGCGTAAGGGATCGGTCCAACCCGTTCCCTTGTCGTTGCTGGAAGCTCGAGATCGACTGCCTTACCATGCCAAAACCCGAGTCCTTGCAACTGGTGATACTCGTACGGCTCGAGCCATGCTAGTAAAGTGCAGATTCGGACCATCGCCCTGCTGTGCGGAGGCTTTCCCGAAAGAGATTCGGCTGGAGCCATCGCTGTTTTCCGTGGTCCTGCTGAGCTGCTGTTTCGAGACGAGGACTGGTCCGACCTCGTTCGAGCAAGTTGAGGCTCGCTGCAGTTAGATTGATGAGCAAATAGGGACAGAAATCGGCCGGCGTCGTTGAAAAAAATGATGGACACAATTCGCTTCTCGTGCTGACAGCCCGACAGGTATGGAGCGTTTATTTTTTTCTCGGCCTTACGTTATTGGCCATGGCATGTACTTTTGCCGTTGCGCTTTTTAACCTGGGGCCGCGACAACCGAAAATGATGCAGGCCGGGCTGGGAGCGGACGAATCGATTGCTTCCTATGGAACAACACTTTTGCCTGCAGAGCCGATTCAAGCCAAGCCTGCCCAGGCGCTAGAAGCTCCGCCCCCTTCAGCCGCACTGTTAGATAAGCTCGTTGGCCACGCTTCAACAGTTGTCGGAACCGTACCGCCATTCTCCACGTCGAGCCCTTCCTCGATGGACGTCCAGGACGTAAAGAAAGGATTAGCCAAACCTACCCTAGCGGATATCGAGGGGAGGCCGCGAGTCCGGGCGGGCGACAGAGCCTCGAAGGTACAACGGCACAAGGGAAGCGTCGTGGTTTTGCGAAATCGCCATTGATCAATACCGCGGGTAGCGGCTGACGATGGATGAAATGGCCAGTTGGCATCGTAACGAAGAGTGCGAGGTCGGAGCATCTTGAAGCATTCTCACTCTCTTTGTCATCCCAGCCCGGGGAAGAAATGGATGTCACAGGCAAACCCTGTCGAACCGGTCCTAATAGAAACTTACTCTACGTATCGAGATAGCCTTTGGACGTTTGCTTGCTTAGGATTCCTTGTTCGCTTTTCCTGGACTCTATGAAGTTCCGGACACTCGGCGATCGGGCTATTGTCGGGCTCGCTGGCGCAGGACGGAGATGCAGGCCAGTGTTACCGTAATCTTCTTCGAGCCGAAGATCGATAACATCGCTGGATGCTCAGCGATCAAGAAGCTCCAGCAGCTTGTCCTTCTTCGGCTACTTCGCCGCGAACTTCATGGCCATCGGTGGGATCGTCAGATCGAGGCGGACGTCAAGGCTGGTCGCCTCGATGCGGCGGGTAAACGAGCTGACGAAGTTTTCGCAGCGGGACGTTGCACCCACTTTTTAGCACATCGAAGACTCTTATTTTTCTGAGCCACTTTTTTTGTTCTAACCTGATCCGATTTGAGCCGACGTGTTCACAAGAATGCTCAGCACAGCAAGTAAAGAAGCTGATGTAGCAGGATACAGCGGATCAGATCGGATC
>JBAUZZ010000337.1:0-2013 GCA_049585495.1 Chthoniobacterales bacterium
AAAGCGACGCAAAACCCAGAAGCGGCAAAACAAAACTATGCATGGTTGCGAGCAAGGAGCAGAGCGGTGGCAACAACACCGGGCATTTGGTGGCTTAGATTGGGCTAGCCAAAAACACTCCGTGGTGGTCGTCGATCAGATCGGCAAGGTGATCGGCGGAGCGCGCTTAATCTAGTCGCGCAGAATGAGACTCTGATATAGGGATACCAGCATGGAATATCGTCAACTCGGAAGTTCAGGTCTGCGGATTTCGGTACTTAGCCTAGGCACAATGACCTTTGGTGGCCGCACTATTTTCAGCAAGGTAGGTTCAACCGATGTCGACGGCGCTTGCCGCCAGGTCGATCTCTGTCTCGATGCGGGCGTTAACCTCTTCGACACGGCCAATGTTTACTCCGATGGTATGTCGGAAGAGATCCTGGGCCAGGCTTTGAAAGGACGCCGTGATCGGGTTCTGATTGCGACCAAAGCCAGGGGTGTTGTCGGAGATGGGCCCAACGACGGCGGAGTTTCCCGGTATCACTTGATCAGAGAGTGCGAAAAAAGTCTCCGCCGGCTCCGGACCGATCACATCGATCTCTACCAGTTACACGAATGGGATGGCCAAACCCCACTCGACGAGACGCTAGAGGCGCTAGACACGCTGGTGCGCTCAGGCAAAGTGCGCTACGTCGGTGCATCGAACTACTCGGGGTGGCATCTAATGAAGGCCCTGGCCACTTCCGAACGGCACGGTTATGTCCGGTTCGTCAGTCAGCAAATCTACTATTCGTTGCAAGGGCGCGACCCTGAGAATGAACTAGTTCCTATTTCCATCGACCAGGGGCTCGGCATTCTTGTCTGGAGTCCGCTGGCGGGCGGGTTGCTGTCTGGCAAATATCGTCGCGGGAAACCGCAACCGGAGGGAACGAGACATCTGAACGACTGGGGCGAACCGCCGGTTTACGACCAAGAAAAGCTGTACGACATCATCGAGACGCTGGTGGAAATTGGGGACGCTCACGGTGTCTCGCCAGCTCAGGTTGCACTGGCCTACTTATTGAAGAAAGCGGCAGTAACATCTCTGATCGTCGGCGCGCGCACTGATACGCAGCTCGCCGATAACCTTGCCGCCGCCAACCTTGTCATTACGGAAGAAGAACAGGCCAGACTCGATACTGTTAGCAGGACACCATTGCAGTATCCATACTGGCATCAAGTGAAGACCGCCTCAGAGCGCCTCAGCCCTGCCGATTTGTCGCTGCTGAAACCGCATCTGAAGGGGTAATTCGATCGGCTGAAAGACCGTCCCCCCAGGAACGCGGCTCGCCAGGAGGCTCGCCCTACCCGTCGTGGTTGGTAGGGCGAACTTCATGTGAGCCGCACCGGCGAATCCAGCCCGGCTCCCGGGATGAGTCGCCGCGGTTGACGCGTCCCATCGGGTTCGATCTACGAAAATTCTTCGCCTCCTCATTTTTTCCCAAATCGATTTTCTGTTCCGTTCAACAGGCGTCCGATGTTGCTGCGATGACGCCAGATCGCCAAAGCGCCGCTCAATACCGAAAAGGTGAGAAGCAGCCAGAAGCCGGTTCCGGTCTTAGGCACAAACGCCAAGGCCGCAACCGGCAGCGCTACAGCCGAAGCGATGGAAGCCAAAGAGGTATACCGGCCGATGAAAAAGACGGCAATCCAAACGATCACCAGAGAGATGGTCATGAGAGGGGGACATAGCGCAAGAACTGCTCCCGCGGAGGTCGCAACGCCCTTGCCCCCATTAAATCCGAGCCAGACCGTGTAGTCGTGCCCGATGATGCAAGCGACCCCTGCAATAGCACTCCCCCAGACGGAACCCCCGGCGATGGCGTATCCGATCTTCACGGCGAGGAAGCCCTTGAAAAAATCGGCAAAAAAAACCAGATAGCCCCACCTTTTGCCCATGACGCGCACCACGTTCGCGGCCCCAATGTTGCTGCTCCCACGCCGGCGGATGTCAATTCCTTTTGATCGCGCCACGAGATATCCACTCGGGATCGA
>JBAUZZ010000338.1:0-15319 GCA_049585495.1 Chthoniobacterales bacterium
CCAGCCACTACACACGCGACCGTGCCGGCATCGCGGTCCTTTGGATCGACCAGATTGAGCACTTCTCCGATCACATTCTTGCGGGAGACCGGCAAGAGAATTGGTCTCCCGAACCGGGTGAGTGCTCCGAGCTCGCGCATCACGCGCAAGCTGTCTGACCACTGCTTCGCAAAGTCTAATCCAGGGTCCAGGATAATCGCGTCTTCCGGGACTCCAGCACGCCTCGCCTGGTCGATCTTCGAGGCGAAAAACTCGATCATAGTCTCTACGACGTTGTTGTAACGCACGTGGGTGTGGTTTTGCTTTGGCTGACCTACTGAATGCATAATTAGAAGCGCCGCGCCGGCTTCCGCCGCGGAAACGGCGTTCTCGTCGCTGGCTAAAGCGCTTATATCATTCAGAAGATCTCCGCCAGCGGCCAGGATTGCGCGGACCACAACCGGGCGCCATGTGTTGATCGATAACAACGGAGGGAACAGTTGTTCTCCGTCGATCGGCCTAAGGTTAGCAAAACATTCAGTAAATCGCTGGACGAACGGAAGCACTCTGTCAATTTCCACTTGCTCCGTGATTTCGCGCCGATTCGTTCGGGCGCTTTCGCCGCCAACATCGATGATGTCGGCGCCGGAAACTATCAGTCCAGAGGCAAGTTCAAGGGCACGGCCGATGTCCAGCGTGCCGTCTCCGGAAAGGGAGTCATCGTTAATATTCACGATGCCCATCACAAGAGGCCGACGCGGGAAATGGATTGTTCGCTCTCGAGCGCGCAGAATCATGATTCACCGCTCAGATCAACCTCGAACCGCTTTCGTTGAGCAAAGCGAACGGTCCGGGAATAGCCCGCCTTGCGGGCAATTGCCTGCGCAATATTGAATTGATAGCCCACCTCCTCGGGAGTGTGTGCATCGGAGTTAATTATAACAGCAACATTTGCTTTGGCGGCCAGTTCAATGAATCCGTAGGCTGGATAAACTTCCCTGGCTTCCTTGCGCAAACCAGCGGTGTTAATTTCGTACCCAACGTTATGCCGAACTAACGCTTCAATGGCGGGTTCGTAGTATCGCCGCAGATCACCGGATGGACGATAACCAAATTTCTTTGGAAGATCAGGATGGGCCACGAAGTCGAACAATCCGGTCTCGACGCAACCGATGTACTGCTTCCAATACAAGTCCCAAATCGTTTCGACTGGGTATTCTACGAAGCGGCTCAGATGCTTAGGATTATCGACATCCCATCCCGGCGCAATGTAGTGAACGCTGCCAATGAGATAGTCCCAAGGAATCTCATCGGCTAATCTCTCGATCCAGGACTCATACCCGGGAATGAAATCGCACTCCAGACCAAGCCTCACTGGAAACCCGGAGGCGCGGGCTTCGGCCACAAAATCCAGGTAAGAGGGGAGTTGATCAGCCGCCATCCGCCAGTCGTCGAATGGCTCGGGCATCGGGTTATGATCAGCGAACCCAATCTCGTTAAGCCCGGCTTTCTTCGCAGCCTCGACATACTCAAGCGGACGACCGACTGCATGCCGGCAGAACGGGGTGTGGAGGTGATAGTCGACGGGCATTGGAAAGGAGTTTAGAAGTTGCTGGAATGCGAGCGCCCAATGGCAGAGCGACCATATTTACCACAAATTCCGCGATTGTCTTGGAAGGTGACGTTTTTGGCCTAATTCCGACACACGCCTGGGCTGCCAGGCACCAAATACTCGGCGCTGAAAGCGCTATGAGGTTAGAGCCTGGGAGGCAAGACCCAGGTACTCGGCGCTGAAGGCGTCATGAGATTAGAGCCTGGGCTGCAAGGCCCAGGTAACGCATACAAAAACCAGCGGGAGCGCTGTCAGCGCTCGCGTTTCTCTTACGCCTTCGCCGTGCAGTTCGAAGCTCAGGCGAGGAAGCTCTTCAATTTCCCGAGGATTTCTGTCGCGACCGGCTGGATGATATCACCCACGCCGGGAAGGGCAGTAGCCTTCCCCAAAAGGTCTTCAGCCTTCGACACCGCGGCGCCGAGCGCAGTCTTAATGGCAGGTTTTGCCGCATCAGGCACCTGGGCCCACAAACCTTTCAAGGTATCGAGCTGAGTGCTGGCATCTTGAAGTTTCGGCAGCGCGGCATTGGCTGACGCAGCGTCATGAATCCCAGTCACCGTTTCGGTAACGTCGTTTACGACACCGGTTACGCCGGTGCTGAATTTCCCGGCTATGTCAGCCTGTGGAGCAGCGGGCGCTTCCGCCGGAGTCTGGGCCGCAACGGGCGCCTGAGCTGGTGTCTGTGTCTCCTTGGGTTTGAAGAACTGGGAGATCAGGAAAGCAAGTGCGGCGACGATGATTAGCGGAACTAACCAACGGGGCATCCCGGATCTGGCGGTCGATGCGGTTTGCACGGCGCTGCGCGTGGCGTCGGTCACCCCTGCTTTGGCAGAATCGGCAGTCGCGCCAACCGTATCGCGCGCCGAGCCGAGGAAGCTGCTCAAACCCGAAACACTGCCCAACGCCGAACCGAGGCCGGCCGGCATTGCGGCGAGGATGTTTTGCTTTTGACCCGCGAGCAAGCCGGCGAGGCCGGATGCATTCAAGCCCTGGGTTTGCGAATGTTTGCTCAACAAGCCGAGCAAGAGCGGGGCGAGCGTGCCAATCAGGCTGCTCGTGGAGCCCTGTCCCAAGCCAGTAAATTTGCTGAGCACTCCGACGAGTGAGCCAAGCAGGTTGTTCCCGAGCAAATCGCCTAACAGGGAATTACCCTGCTGGGCAACGGCATTTCCTTGCGAACCGAGCAGGCTGGCGAAATTTCCGAGCAGACCCGTATCTTGCTTGCCCAGAGCCGAAAAGAGCTGGTTGGCTCCCTCGGGTTTCGAGGCCAGGTTGGTGAGACCGGCCAATAAGGCCGGTACCGTGGCACCGACCGCAGTTTTCGTTTTGTCCTGGCTTTCGCCGATCAGGGAACCGAGCTGGCCGAGTGCAGCGTCGCCAAGCTGATTTTTAACGACCTCAATGATGTTGAAGCTCATATCATCGTGTGGATAAGACCATCGTAGTTTTTAGAACTCCGCTTCGCTGGCAACCGCATCCATGCCCTGTTTAAAGGGACCACTGGGATAGGTGGACGAGAATTGTCAGTACCGGCACCGTTAGCCAATACCAAGTTAAAATATGTTCCCAATTGCAGCTTATCGCAAGTGGAAGATTAGAGCCAACTAATCCAAGACCACGTTAACGACCTTGTTTGGAATAACAACTAGCTTCCGGACGGTCCTGCCAGCAACGGAGTCTCGAATCTTTGGCGAAGCCAGAGCGCGTTGTTCCAGCGCTTCTTTACCAAGATCTTTCATCACGACGATCTTGTCTCGCAGCTTACCATTCACTTGAATCACGATCTCGATCTCCTCCTCAGCCAGACGGTCTTCGTCCCATTTAGGCCAGGGCTGGTTAAATATAAAGTCTCGGAAAGCAGGGAAGCTCAGCCCGAGACGCTGCCAAAGCTCCTCGGAGAGATGCGGCGCGAACGGGTTCAGCAGGATCAGCAACGTGCGCAGCGCTTCGATTGGCCGTCGCTCGGACCCGGTGAATTCATTAACGAAGATCATCATCTGGGCAATCGCAGTATTAAAAGAGAGCGATTCGATATCCTCAGTGACCTTCCTGATTGTGGCGTGCGCGATGCGTTGTTGTCTTTCGGTGAGTTCGTCTTCGACGAGGCTCGATGACAGACGCCAGACACCCTCTTGATCTTCCTCCATGGCCAGGCGCCAGACGCGTGCCAGAAACCGATATACCCCTTCCACTCCGCTCATGCTCCATGGCTTGGTTGCCTCCAACGGCCCCATGAACATTTCGAAAAGGCGCAGCGAGTCCGCTCCGTACTCGGCGATGATATCATCTGGTGCGACCACGTTGCCCCGACTCTTTGACATTTTCTGGTTATCCTCACCCAGGATCATCCCTTGATTCACCAGACGCTGGAAGGGCTCGATGGTCGACACATGTCCAAGATCGTGGAGCACCTTATGCCAGAAACGCGCGTAAAGGAGGTGTAGCACAGCGTGCTCTGTGCCGCCGACATACAGATCAACCCCGCCCGGTTTGCCGCCGCCCATCCAATAGCGCTCCGCCTCCGCATCGACGAAGCGGTCAGGGCATTTGGGTGAAATGAAACGCAAATAATACCAGCACGACCCAGCCCATTGAGGCATCGTGTTTAACTCACGTAAGGCACCATCAGAGACGGCAATCCAGTCTTTCGCCTTCGCGAGCGGAGGCTCGATCGTACCGGTCGGCCGGTAGTCGTCAAGCGGCGGAGGAATCACAGGAAGTTCCGACTCAGGCAACGCCTCATGTTTCCCATCGCGCCAAACTATCGGAAAAGGTTCACCCCAATAGCGTTGGCGGGAGAAGAGCCAATCGCGGAGTTTATAATTGATGGAGCGTTTCCCCATCCCGGTTTCTTCGAGAAGACCGATAATTCGGCGTTTTGCTTCTCTCGTCGGTAAGCCATTCAAGGGCCCGGAGTTAATCGCTATCCCCTCCCCGGTAAAACACCCCTCCTCCGGATGCTGGGGTTGAACAACCTCCCTTACCTTCAGACCGAATTTTTGGGCAAACTCGTAGTCCCGAGCATCATGAGCAGGTACTGCCATGATCGCACCGGTGCCGTAGCTCAACAGTACGTAGTCTGCGATCCAGATTGGAATCTCTTCCCCGTTTACCGGGTTCAACGCATAGGCGCCAGTGAAAACGCCGGTTTTCTCCCTCGCCAGATCCGTTCGTTCCAAGTCGGACTTGGAGCCGACCTGCTCTTTGTAGGCCTGAACAGCAGCGCGTTGAGCGGCTGTTGTTACCTGATCGACCAGGGAATGCTCCGGGGCCAGAACCACATAGGTTGCGCCGAACAACGTATCGGGCCGCGTGGTAAAGACCAAAACAGTCGAGTTCGTCCCTGCGATACGGAACTGGACTTCAGCGCCTGCACTGCGTCCGATCCAATTTCTTTGCAGCGCCTTGATCGAGTCCGGCCAGTCAAGACTTTCCAGTTCATCAATCAGCCGGTCCGCATAGGCACTGATCCGGAGCATCCATTGACGCATCGGCCGCCTCACGACTGGGAAACCGCCCACCTCACTTTTGCCGTCGACGACCTCTTCGTTGGCGAGCACGGTACCCAGGTCCGGACACCAATTGACCGGAGCCTCGGCGACGTAGGCGAGTCGATGATCGTCGATAAATTCACGCCGCTGCGCTTCGGATTCATTCGGCTGTTCCCGCATCCGCTTCGCGATGAGTTGATCGATCGGCCGCGCCGCGTTCTCTTCCGGGTCGAACCAGGCCTGATACAACCTAAGAAAAATCCATTGTGTCCAGCGGTAGTATTCCGGATCGGTGGTGTTGATCTCGCGTTGCCAATCGTAGCTAAATCCAACTTTTTTTAGCTGTGCCTTAAAACGCTCGATGTTCGTTGCTGTGGCCACCGATGGGTGTTGCCCGGTCTTGATCGCAAATTGCTCGGCAGGTAGCCCAAAGGCGTCCCAGCCCATCGGGTGCAGGACATTGACGCCCCGCATGCGTTTGTAACGCGCCAGGATGTCGGTCGCAGTGTAACCTTCAAGGTGACCGACATGAAGACCCTCTCCGCTGGGATAAGGGAACATATCGAGCAGGTAGAATTTCGGCTTCCCTGGGTCAGCTCCTGGCTCCTCCGGGTTTGGCGCGTGAAAGGTATGGTTCTTTTCCCAGATCAGCTGCCATTTCGGTTCGAAATCAGAAAATGGAAACTGTTTTCGGCGTTCACTCATTGTAATAGACGCAGGAGGAGGCAACCTTGAAGCGGCGACGGTACGATGCAAACACTTTTAATTGCGACGCACAATGCGCATAAGACGCGAGAGATAGCTCAGATGCTCGGGTCGACCTGGGAGGTACGGGAGCTCAGTTCCCTGGCGCACGCGCCCGAAATCCGGGAGATCGGCGCGACCTTTGAAGAGAACGCGGCGCAAAAAGCACTGACTATTTCGCGTCAGTTTCATGGCTTGGTCTTGGCAGATGACTCGGGACTGGAAGTTGACGCTCTCGGCGGCGCCCCCGGGGTGCATTCCGCGCGGTTTGCTGGCCCGCGGGCAACCGATGAGGACAACCGGCTCCTCCTGATAAAAAAGCTCAAAGAACTGGGCGGCGAAGAGGCCAGTGCGCGATTCCGCTGTGTGATGGTTCTGGCAAGCCGGGGCTCAATGCTCGGCTCGTTTGCAGGGGCGGTCGAGGGGAGCGTGATCCCGCAGGAACGCGGCCATGGCGGATTCGGGTATGACTCGATGTTTATTCCAAACGGATACGATCAAACGTTTGCTCAACTAGCTCCTGTAAAAAAGAACAGCCTGAGTCACCGGGCGCGGGCCTTGCGAAAGGTGATGGAATTCCTGCGAGGTAGAATCTGTAGGACGCCTGGCTCAGGCGCCGCCGAGATCGGGTTAGACTATCACGGCGGCTGAGCCAGCCGCCCTACAAGGTTGAGCTCATATCTACTAAAGTTTATGACTCTCCCTACCGCCTCCCGCTGGGAATTCTGGATCGATCGGGGAGGTACCTTCACCGATGTAGTGTCGCGTGCGCCGGACGGCTCGATCATGACGATCAAACTCCTCTCGCAAAACCCGGAGCGATACGGCGACGCCGCCGTCGAGGGAATTCGACAGATTTTAGGCGTCCGCCGTGGCAACTCCATTCCTTCGGACCGGATCGAGGTAGTCAAATTGGGAACGACCGTGGCTACCAATGCTCTTCTGGAGCGGAAGGGTGAACCGACGGTTCTGGTGACTAATCGTGGTTTTAAGGATTTGCTTAGAATCGGTACGCAACAGCGGCCGCGGCTTTTCGACCGGCAGATTGTGCTTCCGGAGCAGATCTACCAGCGCGTGATCGAGGTGAGTGGACGGCTCACTGCGGAAGGCGAAGAAATCGAGCCGCTGGGCATTGCCGGAGCCCGGGCTTCATTGGAGCAAGCGTTCGCGGAAGGATCCCGTGCTGTTGCGATCGTGCTGTTACACGCCTATCGGTATCCAGCTCATGAAAAGGCGCTCGCTGCCCTGGCCCGGGAAGTAGGCTTTGTCCAGATATCGACGAGCCACGAAACAAGTCGGCTCATCAAGGTTGTTGGACGGGGTGGCACAACGGTTGTGGATGCTTATCTGTCGCCGATTCTGCGGCGGTACGTTGATCAAGTACACCAACAACTCCCCGGGGTACGCCTGCTGTTCATGCAGTCGAATGGCGGACTAACCGATGCACACCTGTTCCAAGGCAAAGACGCAATCCTCTCCGGACCCGCGGGCGGCATTGTCGGAGCGGCAAAGGTCGCAGGCAAAGCCGGCTTCGAGCGAATAATCTGTTTCGATATGGGAGGAACTTCGACTGATGTCACCCACTTCGCCGGTGAGTATGAGCGGCGGTTTGAGACGGAGATTGCAGGCGTGCAAATGCGGGTGCCAATGATGCACATCCACACCGTCGCGGCAGGCGGGGGATCCATTTGCCGATTCGACGGGAGCCGGCTCCGTGTCGGGCCGGAAAGCGCTGGAGCCGATCCTGGCCCGGCCAGTTATCGGCGAGGCGGCCCGCTCACCATAACTGATTGCAATCTGATGTTGGGACGTCTGCAGCCCAGCTTTTTTCCGAGCATTTTCGGGCCCGCCGGCAATCAGAGCCTGGACCAGGAGGTAGTCGAACGCCTCCTCAGTTCGCTTGCCCTCCAGCTTGGTAATCGATCACCGCAGGATGTTGCGGAGGGGTTCTTGAGGATTGCAGTCGATAGTATGGCCAACGCGATCAAGAAAATCTCGGTGGCGCGTGGATACGACGTGACGGTTTACACGCTCGTAACTTTTGGAGGTGCTGGTGGACAGCATGCCTGTGCCGTGTCCGACGCCTTGGGCATCGATCGGATTTTGATTCATCCCTTGGCGGGCGTCCTCTCAGCCTATGGTATCGGGTTAGCGGAAATCCGTGCTCTCAGAGAAAACTCAGTCGAAAGAGCGCTCGATCTTGCAGGTCTGCAAGCGGGTCGGGCAGAACTGGATCGAATTGAAGCCGAAGCGCAGACCGAAATAGCCTCCCAGCATCTGCTAGCGCATGCGGTCCATCGTCGAATCCATCTGCGCTATCAGGGCACTGATACAGCGCTCGCCGTTGAGGAAGCATCGATCGAACAGCTCGCGGCGGCCTTCTCGGATCTGCATACGAGCCAGTTCGGATTCGTCATGAGCGGCCGCGCTTTGGTGATTGATTCAGTCTCCGTCGAAGTAGTGGCTCGGGGCTATTCCGGTGAAGAAAAGCCAGCATCCGCGCCGGCGGACAAAGAGCCGAAACCCGAGTCCTGGGCTAAGGTCGTGTTCAACGGAGCTGCGATCAACACCCCCTTCTATTTGAGGGAAAACGTCCGAGCAGGCGCAATCATTGCCGGGCCGGCGATACTAGTCGAGAAGAACGCGACAACGGTTGTGGAGCCCGGGTGGGAGGCGGAAATCACGGCGCGGCTTGACCTGATTCTTACCCGGGTCGCAAGGCGGGCAAAGCGCGTAACCATTGGAACCGAGGTCGACCCGGTACAGCTGGAAGTTTTTAATAACCACTTCATGTCCATTGCTGAGCAGATGGGAGTCGTTCTGCAAAACACGGCCTACTCGGTTAACATCAAAGAGCGTCTGGACTACTCGTGCGCCGTGTTTGATGAGAGAGGCCGGCTTGTTGCGAATGCCCCGCATATACCGGTCCATCTAGGATCCATGGGTACTGCGGTCCGCGCGATCATCAAACGTCGCGGAAGGGGGGTGAAGCAAGGCGATGTTTATGCCCTCAATGATCCTTTCGCGGGAGGGACGCACCTCCCGGATATTACGGTCGTCACTCCTGTGTTCGAAGGTGGGGATCAGCCCCTTTTTTGGGTGGCGAGCCGGGGTCACCACGCTGATGTGGGTGGCCTCACCCCTGGGTCAATGCCGCCTGCGAGTCGGTCAATTGACGAGGAGGGCGTGTTGATAACTGATCTTCTTCTCATTCAGAACGGGGTGTTCCGTGAAACAGCTTTCGAAAAGCTGATGCGCACCGCCAAATATCCGGCCCGCAACATCCTGCAGAATCTGGGGGACATCCAAGCGCAGATTGCTGCCAACGAAAAGGGCGTGCAAGAACTGCGGGTGATGACGAGGCGGTTCGGACAAGGGGTGGTAGAGGCTTACATGGAGCACGTTCGGTTGAACGCTGCTGAGCAGGTGCGCCGCGTGATCGACCGGCTAAAGCCCGGGTCATTTATTCAACCGATGGATTTTGGCGCGGAGATTCGTGTTCGAATCGATGTCGATTCCGCAGCGAGGCGAGCGACGATTGACTTTGCCGGCACGTCTCCACAACTGGCGAATAACTTCAATGCCCCTTCGGCGATCGTCCGGGCAGCCGTGCTCTATGTGTTCCGAACCTTGGTCGATGATGAAATTCCGCTCAATGATGGTTGTCTGGAAGCCATTCGGATCATCGTGCCTGAGGGATCGATGCTTGCCCCGCGACCGCCGGCGGCTGTCGTGGCCGGCAACGTTGAGACCTCGCAGGCGATCACGAACGCCCTGTATGGAGCGCTAGGCGTGCTGGCGGCAAGCCAGGGTACTATGAACAATCTAGCGTTCGGAAACAGCCAGTACCAATATTATGAGACGATTTGCGGCGGGGCTGGGGCCGGCCCCGGGTTCGACGGTGCATCTGCGGTTCACACCCATATGACGAATTCGCGCCTGACCGATCCGGAAGTCCTTGAGCTCCGGTACCCGGTGCTAGTCGAAGAGTTCCGGATTCGTCGAGGGTCCGGTGGCAAGGGCCAATGGCACGGCGGCGATGGTACGATCCGGAGGATCCGGTTCCGGCAACCGATGACCGTCACCATTCTAGCCAGTCACCGTATCGTTCCCCCGTTCGGACTACGTGGCGGATCTCCAGGTGCCGTTGGTCGCACGTTTGTCGTTCGTGCGAATGGCCAGATCGAGAACCTTCGGAGCTGCGACCAGACCGAAGTTCGGCCGGGCGATACTGTGGTTGTGGAGACTCCTGGAGGCGGAGGGTATGGGAACGCCGGGAACATTGGGAGCGCCCGCGCTTAGAGAGAAAATCTCACATGTTCCGCTGGTACAAGGAATTGAGAGGCAATGAAAAGAGAACCTTCTGGGCCTGTTTTGGCGGGTGGGCCACCGACGCACTGGATGTCCAGATTTACAGTTTTGTGATTCCGGCAGTGAGCCAAGACGATTCTGTAGGGTGGCCGCCCAGCCCGCAGTCGCTACGCGACAGCGTTGCGCGAGGGGTTCAGCCGCCGGAACTTCGGAATCTGGATATAAGATTAGTTTTCGGTGTAACCTACTTCATTTTACCCTTTGCCCTTACTCCTGACCTCGATCCTTCGCCGCTTCGGGGAAGGATCGGCGTCGATAAAAAACTCGAAAATGTGGCGACCTTGGACCGTTTTCTGAAATCTCCAGCGGCTTTTGATCCACTGAATGACGGCGCTGTCTGCCATGGCGACAGAGCTGCTTCGGATCACGCGAGCACTAAGAATTGAGCCGTCGCGAACTTCAATCTTAACAGTCAGGCGCGCCCTGAAGGCGACGCCGTGCCGGCTTTGTACCAGGGCATTCCAGGTCGCATTCGACAATTTCGGTACGAAGTGGGTGGGATGCGCTTCCGGTGGGAGCGCCTGACCGGTTCGAGACTTGGTCCCCGCTCCAACAACCAGCGGAACATGATAAGTGCCTGTCGCGGCGGTTCCAAAACTCCAGTGCTTCGTAACCCAATCGATGCCTTCCCGATCCAGGAAAGGATAGCCGCTGGACTGTTCAGTGGAGACCTTTACTATCCGGCCCTGAACTACTTTGCACCCGACTTTGAACAGAATCGGACCTGACCGGAATGCGCCGAGCTTCTGCAACCGCTCGAGAGTCATGCTTGAAACTTCGAGAGGTGGACTGCGAACAATGATCGGTGGCTGTCCGGCCGCTAGCGCGAAGTCAGAGATGCAATGAAGGACAACGAAACAGAGAATGATCTTCTGCATAGGCAGGGCGAGCTCCCTTGGAGGGCGGCGCTCCCGACTTCGCAAGGCCTACGTCGCGGCTGGAGCTCCGCGGAGGCGGCCGTCGCCGCCGAATTTCGGGATTCGGGTTTAACTCGAAGGTGGCTGGCAAAATACGAGAGGTTAGCTGAATGCGGCAAGAAGGTTACCTGATTCGAGAATTTGGCAACTTGTAAGCTTTGCGACCGAGCAGATATTTTGAGACCACCGTCGCTTGCGCCGCCGCGGAAATCTGGTGCACGTTTCCCGGATGAAGTTGCTTGCCACCTCGGATCTGCACTTGGTTCCTTCGTGGCGGTCGCGCGTTGTGAAGGTGCTGCACGGGTGGATCAGAGACCATCATCCGGATGCGGTTCTGATAGCGGGCGACCTGGCGGTCCCCGCCGAAGCGAAAACGGCCTGTTCCGAGCTCCGTCGCTGCTTTCCAAACGGACCGATCGCCGTCTGCCTGGGCAATCACGATTTCTGGGTTGGGCACTCTGCCCGCGAATCGTGCCGGGACCTGGCGGAGGTTGTGCGACGATATTGGATGCCGGCCGTGGAGGCTCAACAGATCATCCTTCTCGACTGCGAGAACGGAGAGCTCGACGGATTGACTATTTGCGGAGGATACGGTCACTACGACCTGGGATTTTCCATTCCAGACTTGGCATTCAACGGCGCACGCGTCGAGCAAAGGCACTACCTATCAGGTCGTCCCCCCGTGCCGACCCGTCTGCGATGGCGCGATTTTGAGCTGATGCCCAGAGGCTCGGAATTACTAGATGTCGCGGAAGAGCAAATTTCACGGATGGGGACCCGCCTCGTCGAGGCCGGAGCCGGCCCGATCATTGCTGTGGTGCATACTCCCCCGTTTGAATCGCTGCTCGGCTTGCCGCCAAGCGAAAGCCTGGACCGATCTGGGCCGACGATTTACGCCTTTTTCCGGGCTTACCTTGGAAACCGCGGGATGGGGCAGCTACTTGAGAGGCATCGCAGGAGGCTTTTGGGGGTGGTTTGCGGCCACACGCACCGCGCTAGCGGCCCGCTCGACTTAGGGGGCTATTTTGGTGTGAACGTGGGGTCCGACTATGGCCGGCCGCGAGCGTGTTTGATCGACCCGAAAGAGCGCTCGGTAGTTCGGATCTAAGAAATGAGCATTCGACAAGGGGAGACTATCAACCGAGCTTTTAGAGAACGAACCCCTTGATAGAACCAAACGCCGAGCCTGACTCTGCACCGTCGTGAGCGCGGGTACAAAGCCGATCAATTCGTTGCCGGGGCTCTTCCCGCAAAGCCCGTTGACGGAAGGCGACTCTACAGTCATCTTCCCGATCCTTCATCCGGTCATGGAAAAGATCCGTAATATCGCCATCATTGCCCACGTCGACCATGGCAAGACCACGCTTGTCGACCAGTTGCTGCGCCAATCCGGCACGTTTCGTGCCAACCAGCGGGTTGAGGAGCGCGTGATGGATTCGATGGATCTGGAGAGAGAGAAGGGCATTACGATCAGAGCAAAGAACGCTGCGTTCAGATATAAGGACCATCACATTAATATAGTGGACACTCCCGGCCACGCCGATTTTGGGGGTGAAGTGGAGCGGATAATGAAGATGGTCGACGGCGTGCTGCTGGTGGTCGATTCCCATGACGGGCCTCAGGCCCAGACAAAGTTTGTGTTGCGGAAAGCGCTCCAGAATCACGCCCGGCCTATCGTCGTCTTGAACAAAATTGACCGCGAAAATGCTCGTCCACATAAAGTGCTGGATATGGTGTTCGATCTGTTTGTGGAGTTAAGAGCCACCGATGAACAACTCGATTTTCCGGTGATTTATGCCAGCGCCAAGGAAGGATATGCGGTTCGCGAAATCCATGAGGCAAGAGATGACATGGAGCCGCTGTTTGAGGCAATCATCAACCACATTCCTCCGCCGGAGAAAGTCAGGGAGACCTACTTTCGGATGCTCGTCTCAAACCTGGACTACAGCGACTATCTCGGCCGACTCGCCTTTGGCCGCCTCGCGAGTGGGCGAGTTTCGGTTGGAGATTCGGTTGTTTTGATACACAAAGACGGACGGAGGGAAAGAACAAGCGTTACGGCGCTATTCAGTCATGAAGGACTGGAGCGGGTGGAAATCAAGCGAGCGTCAGCTGGCGACATCATTGGTCTCGCTGGCTTTGAGGAGGTTAATATCGGCGAGACCATTACAGATCTTGAAGAGAGACCTGCCCTGGAGTTCGTCGATATCGATCCGCCGACGATTCAGATGAATTTTGTCGTGAACGATTCCCCGCTGTCGGGAAAGGACGGCAAGTTTTTGACAGCACGCCACATTAAGGAGCGTCTGGTGCGGGAGTGCCGGACAAACGTCTCCCTGCATTTTGAGGAAACAGATACGGCCGGTGTATTCACGATCAGCGCACGCGGCGAAATGCAGATTGCGATCCTGGTGGAAGAAATGCGACGAGAAGGCTTCGAGCTCCTGGTTTCACGCCCCGAGGTGATCTTGAAGAAAGACGAACGCGAAGGTCTGCTTGAGCCGTTTGAGACGCTCTACGTCGATGTCCCTAACGACAATCTTGGCGATATTCTGCAATCGTTGGCAGCGCGTAAGGCGGAGATCCTTAGCATGGATCACCAGATCAAAACTGTTCTGGTCGAAGGGTTGATTCCCACGCGCGGGTTGATCGGTTTTGAGGGTGACCTGGTGAATTTGACTCGCGGCCTGGGCTCAATGAGCCATCTGTTCAAAGACTATGGGCCGTTCAAAGGTGAGATCCTGATCCGGCACAATGGAGTTCTGGTAGCCATGGAGAACGGTTTGTCGACAGCTTATGCTTTGAACAATGTCCAGGAGCGTGGCCGGCTCTTCATCGGACCCCAAGAAGAGATCTATGAGGGAATGATTGTTGGCGAAAACTCACGCCCGGGTGACTTGGCCGTCAACCCGTGCAAGGCGAAGCACTTAACGAACATGCGGAGCCAGGGCGAAGGCAAAGGGATTCAGCTGGCGCCTCCAGTCCGAATGAGTCTGGAGCGCGCGCTCGAATATATCAGCAGTGATGAATACGTTGAGGCGACCCCGAAGACGCTCCGGCTCCGAAAAAAGATTCTGGATTCAACCGCCCGAAAACGAGCCACCTCGCGAAACTGACAACGGATAGGGGCGAGTGCGCTGGCGGACTTGCAGGGCGGCTGGGTCAGCCGCCGGTGAGACGTGCTTCTCACCCCTGGCGCGTGATCCACGCGCCATACAACCACCTGTCGTCAATTGACTCACGGGGCGTGATCCCGAGGCAGGTTCCGGCGGCTGACGTGTCGAGGGTACCCGTTTTCGTTTCCCTCTAGAGTTGACAAACCAGTTTAAATGGGGTTCTCTTGGGTTGTCGCTGGGCGATGTGCTAATCGGCGGTCCTCCGGGCTCTTCTCCTCGGTCACGAGTGTGTCGCTAGTAGAACTTTTTAACCCCTTGTTCCGAATTCATTTTATCAGCCCGAAGTATGGCGGGTCACAGCAAATGGTCAAAGGTGAAGCGCTTTAAAGGCGCATTAGATGCCAAGCGCGGTAAAATTTTTAGTCGGTTCGCAAAGGAAATTACGGTCGCTGCCAGAATGGGCGGCGGAGATGCAACCTCGAATTCCAGGCTACGCTCTGCAGTGCTGGCTGCCCGAGCGCAAAATATGCCAGGGGACACGATTGATCGCGCCGTCAAAAAGGGTACCGGTGAGATTGCTGGCGGTCTCGTTGAAGAGATCATCTATGAAGGGTACGGGCCTGGCGGCGTCGCAGTGATCGTTGAAACTGCGACAGATAACAAGAATCGAACTGCGGCCGATATCCGAAGCATTTTCAGCAAAAATCATGGGCACCTCGCCGGACCCGGCGCAGTCTCCTATCTCTTTAAAAGAAAAGGCCAGATGACGGTTCTAAAAAGCTCGGTGGATGAGGATCGCTTGTTGGTATTGGCGTTAGACGCCGGCGCTGAGGATCTGACAACCGACGAAGATCTGTATGTGATTACGACGCCGCACGACCAGCTTTATCTTGTTGCGGATGTGCTCAAGCAGGCCGGTATCCCCAGTGAATCGCAAAGACTAACCTTCATACCAGAGACGACCGTCACGGTAACTGACGAGGGGCTGGCTGCCCAGATCCTTCGATTGTGTGACGCTCTCGAAGACAACGACGACGTGCAAAATGTCCACAGCAATATCGATATTTCGGACGAACTACTAACCAAACT
>JBAUZZ010000339.1:0-9790 GCA_049585495.1 Chthoniobacterales bacterium
GCGATCCCCTCCAAATAGAGGAGCCGCTTCGCCATCGCCAGGCTTTCGGTGGAAAGGCCTAAATCATCGATGTGATCCATCCACGCTGGATGTTTGCCAAACACGGCGACGTGAATCCTGCCATCCAAGCGATCCCGCAGGAAAACTTTTGAAAAGCGAGTCATTGCCCCGCGACGTCCCGGAGGCCCACGCTGTCGAGGGTGGGCCAAGCCTCAAACGCCGGCAACGGCGCCTCAAAAGCAACCTGAACCCATACTGCGGTGGGCTCTCCCGGCCTCAACGAGACTCGCCAGATTTGGCCGTTATCCAATGGCTTTCCCCCAAATCGACCGATCAACCGGAGCGCAGACCAATTTTCACCGCAGTCAATCACATCGGACGCGCCGCCAACTGGTGTATGGAAGACAAGAAAATGAAAAGCCTGGTCGATTGGAAACTTCCCCAAGGCGACATCGGACGGAGCATCCACCTGGACGGGGCCTGTTCCCCGAGAAGATCCGCGCGATTTTCCACCGGCAACGACTTCCACTGCATTCCAATTCCGCGGATTATAGGGGAGAGTCGGCTCGGGGACCGGAGTGGGTTTATCCCCTGAGAACAATTTACTCAGAAGCGAACGGCGCGGCGGTGTTGGTTGCGGCGGCGGTGTAGGCATTGGTGCGAGATCGGGCCCCGACAGCTGGCGTTGCGCTTGTCCATTAAGAAGCGTAAGGCTGACCGTTGAGAGGGCGCCATCAGGCTTCAAAATAGCATCGCCTAGTGCGAAAAGCGGAGTAAGCCCCTTGGCAAAATCTGTTAGCGCCTGCCGCGACGACACCGGCATCTTGGCGTAGGTATCCGCCTGCAAATCTTTGCGGATCGCCACGAGGATCGCTTTTGTCTGCCGAAGCTGGTCAACGGTCATGGCTGCGTTACCCACGGGGGGCCAGAGAAGCGGAAATCGGACCTGGTTTCGCAATAAAGCTTTTGTTTGGCGGAGATAGGCGGCTACAGCAATGTCCCTTTGGGTATCCTCGGCCCGGCGAAGCAGGTAGCTGCAGGTAGTCACATACGGCTCCTTTAACTTTCCGTGGTAATCTTCCACCCTTGAACGCACCGCCGTGAGTGCTTTCACATATTGTTCCAAAGGTCGCCACGCTTGACCGATAAGGGCGACCCCGTCGGAGAACCGGAATTGTGCTGCGGCAGCGCGGCATTCCTTATAGGAGTCCCAGCGCGCGAGGTAGCTGGGCTTCTGTTCATCCACCGGCGCCAGTGACGCGTCATCGAGTGCTTTGAACTCTGCGACTTGCTGTTCAGTGACCACTCCTTCCAGCTGAGTCTTCATCTGTTGGGAGATTTCCAGCAGTTTCGCCTTTATCTCCCGCAGCAGAGTGTACTTGGGATCGTCTTGGCGTTTTTGATCTAAAATCTTCGTCACCGCCTTCGGGTCCGGATTTGGAGAAGGCAATATTCGCTCTATGTCAGCGAGGATCGCCGTGATCTGGCCCAATTGAGAGTCGTTCCCGGCCGCGAGTTTTTGGTAGGCCGAAAAGAGGGTTTCCGGACCATCTTCAAACATGCCGGCTTGGCGCGCCAAACCGATCTTCTCTTCAAGAGCGGATTTGGCGCCCTGGAGCTTGTCGAACGTCGTGGCAACCTCGGCGTCACTCGTTGCAGGATCGTCCTTAATGCTGGCCTTGGCTGACAGTTCTGTCTCGATCGCCTGATATTGGCGCACGTTGTCGGCAACTTGGAGGAGCATTTGCAGATTCTGAGCTCGGCTTTTCATCCGATCGCGCGCGGCCGCGATTAAGCGGTCCAGTCCGGTCCTGATCGCAGTGTTTAGCGCGAGACTCGAACCTCCGCTGGCCCAATTCGGAGCCCACTTTCCCCGGCCGTCGGGATTCTCCGTGTAAGTCCAATTCATGACCTCGACGAGCCGTTCAGCGTTGGGGAGGCCTGACACATACTCCAAAAGCGGTGGAACAAAACTCGTGCCGGGCGCCGCTTCCGCTCTTTGTTCGGTCCGCTGCAGCACGGCGATTTCGACTCGAACGAGCTCAGCCAGCGCCTTCGCTTCGAGAGCCCGCACGCGGTCTGCCGGTCTCGGGTCAGGCTTGCCTCCCAGACCGACCCTGGGGTCGGCTTGACTCATCTTTTGCCGCGTGGCGGCGAGGAGCGGCTTAACGACACTGTCCTCGAAAAGAATTCGTTGTGCGGCTTGCCGGTCACGATCCGGATTTTTCCCAACCGAGGTGAACGGCTGAAAAATCCAAGGAATGCCCAACGGCTGGCTGGCAAGTTCACGCAGGGCGGAATGGAATTCGGCGATGGTCAGGTTGCCCCGTCCAAATTGGGCACGAGTTTCCTCGGTCAGCCCGGGACCGATCGGCTGGTCTCCTTGGTATTTGAAAAGCGCGCTCCCGGCGGGATCAGGAGTCACGATTGGCTGCCAGACCCCGTTAGTCCAGCCCTCGCAGGCCCGAGCCCAGAAACCGCTCTGGCCTAGAACATTCTCTTGCAGCGAACGATAACCCATCAGTCCAAAGCCCAGCAGCGCGAGCAATCCGAGCACACCGGCCCCAAAGAGCAACAATTTCCGATGAAGAAGCATCCGATCGGTATTCGTCGCCCTGGTAACGAGGCCGTCCTCGCGGAAGATCTTGTCCAGGAACAAATCCCGCAGGAAATAGGAGTGTTCTCGCTCCCATGCCCGGCCGGTTGGCAGTTGCTCGACCGGGACCCCCATCGCTTGGGCCAGCTCTTCGTCGAGCGCGGATCCCTCGCGAATTGAGGAGGTGAAGTAGATGCCCCGCAGAAAGAGCGGGCGCGAGGTCCATTCGCCCGCGACGAAGATCGTTTCCAGGTAACGGCGGAGCCGGGGGGCAAGAGCACTCAAGCTGTGCGGAAAATCATAGAGACGGTCAGTTTCATCGATCCGGCGCGCTGCGGGGGCAACCGCAACCGGGTCCTGGAGCAGGCCGAGGCGCCTGCGCCAAAGACGCTGGACAGTGGTTCGCAGGTGCTCATCCACCAGTTCTGGCCGAAATGGAGCATCCAGCGGCGCCGGATTTGACCAACCGAGCATTTGCTGCTGGGCGCGCGGATCATCGAGATCCTCGAAGAACTCGCGAAATCCATTGATCAGGTCGCACTTCGTCACGAGGACAAACGCAGGAAAGCGAACGTCCAGCTCGCGCTGGATCGTCTCGAGCTGCCGGGCAATCTTGCCTGCCTTCTGCTCCATCTGCTCGAGCGAATCGCGGATCAAACTTTCAACCGGGATGGTGAGCACTAAGCCGTTAATTGGACAGTTGAAGCGATGTTTCTTCAGCAATGCCAGGAACTCCTTCCACTCGCTCGTAGCCCCGGGCTCCACCTCTTCGAAAATCAATCGTCCCGCCGTGTCCAGAATCACTGCGTAATTGGTGAACCACCAATTCATGTTGATCGTTCCACCGACCCCTTGGAACTCATCCTGCAAACCGGGAGGAAATCCGACTTGGGAGTGTCGGATTGCCTCGGTCTTGCCCGAGCCTGGCTCCCCCACCATCAAGTACCAGGGCAACTCGTAAAAATCCTTACCGGCTGCTTCGAACTTCTCGATACCGAGCGAGAAATTCCGGCGCATATCGTCTAATCGAGCACGCAGCGCAGCGTCGGTAATTCCGCGATGGGCAGCGCTTGAAACGATCTCGCCGCGCATTTCTGCAGCCCGGCGTCGGCGCACCCAAAAGATCAGGAGCAGATAGATTCCAAGCAGGAGCGCCAGGATCAGGATCCCCAGTGCGACGATGATGGCGACGTGGACACCGAGGAACGCCGCCGCTCCGACGATTGTGGTAGCCAGCAAGACAAGAATCACCACCTTCACCCAGAGGGCGAGACTTGCGAACGCCTTAAAGAGGTAGGCCAGCTCTTTCACACCAGCTCAAGCAGGAGGTTACAATGAAATACTCACCTGGCAGTCTCCTGAGAGGTAATCGCAGAGAGCGAATCAGAAAGAGATAACGACGCTGCGCGCAAGAGAAATACCTCAACGGTCATTACGATGAGACAAAGACCACCGAAGATCAGGGCGATCGCACCCAGCCGCAGACCGGGCCGCTCCAGAAGCTCCCGAGTGTCCACATTGTTGTAAGCCTCCGGACATATTCTCGCCGTCTTATCCGTGTCCAGCGCCGGACGAATGCGATGGCTGATGTCCATCATCTTTCCTCGCAAATATTCGGGTTGTCCCGCATACCAACCAGTGAATCCCAGGCCCAAACAGGTATAAAAAATCGTCAGGCGCTGGGTCGCCTCGTTGCTCGAATCGTTGAGTGTCTCGTCCAGGAAGTCGAAGAATTTCTCGTCGCCGGCCAGTTCGTTTCGCTCATAGGCCAGTCGATTCTGGTTCCACTCGCCAGCAATCGGCAATCCACTCTCCGCGATCATCGAGTCGGTAAAGAAAGTGAGGGGAAACTCGAGCTTCTGCCATTGCGTTTTCAATGCCGGATCGCTCTCGGCCTCTTTCGCCATTCTCTGAAAGAGCTCTTTTATCTCAAGGCGGAGCTGCTCGTAATCGGACGAAGCGCCCCCCTTGCGCCCCAAACGATTAAGAAGGCACACCTTCGTGAAGAGCGGCTCGCAGAGTTCGGATAATGTCACGGCTCGCCCCCGGTTTTTGGCAGAGTCATGTACAGCGTTAAGTCATAGTCCGCTGTGTCATTCCCGATCCACCTTACAACCGCGCCTTTCTCGGCCTGGATTTGTTGCCAACTGCGCGCGCTCTCCGTACGGAGAAGCCGGAAGTAGTAAAGACCGGACTGCGCGGGAAGCTCCAATGGGGGGAAACGCTCCTCTTTTAGTACGACGCCTCGGATAGCGCGCCCAGCCATGCTGACCGGCATCAGCTTGAACCGGTCCGGATCTTCAACAAGTCGGGCCAGCGCCCGAGGATCTTCTTTGGTTCTAATCCCCAGGAAATAATCGCTGGGTCGCGTCAGATGCTCATCGCTGAGCGCAGCTTTGCGCTGACCGTCTGCATCGATGAACGCGACCTTGAGAAAATTAGGCGCAACCGCTCCACGCAACAGTTCGCGAATCTTTGTGGATAGATCATCGAAACATGGATACGGATTATCATGCTGATACGGGCTCGTCTCGTACGGATCGCGGTCGGGATGAAGCGCCGCAAGCTCGCCCATCAGCTCCAATAATTCTAAATAGATGTCGAACGGTGCGAGATTGGGAGTTTCGACAAGTGCCCCCAGCCTGGTTCCGAAGCGATTCAGCGTGCGCAATCGCATCACTTGTTCGAATTGGAGGCCCCGCATGGTGTCCAGACTGAATCCTCCGCGGGACAGCTGCACAACAAGTTCCTGACGGCTGGCCAGAACCTGTCCGCTGAGGTCCCGAGCCAGCTCGCGGAGGGTTGGCGAGCCATTCAACACAAGGCACGGTCCAACATATTCAGCATCGCGCTGCGGCAAGCCCACCTCCTCGCCGGCCGCTCTGGTTACTCGCATCAGAGGGATGACCTCAAGATCTGATCGATCCTCATCCTCCAGCAGGAGCCTCGCATTGATACGCCGATGAAGCATCGGTTTGATGTTCTCCCCGGTGTTCTCATCCGCGACCTCTTTTTCCGCAACGCGATACAGAATTTTTGCTCGCGCATCGGCTGCCTGACCCGGATTAAAGCAATTCGCTCGCGAATCGAACCAGACAGGCACCGCGAGATAGACCACAAAGCGACCATGCGCTTCAAACGCCTGCTTGATATCGATCACCGGCAACTCCGCCTCCTGGGGGAAGCGTACCTCCTGGCCGCTCGGCATTACCGCATGGAGATAGTCAAAGCGGAGCCGCATGTTTTCCAAATCGTCAGTAGAAAGTCGCGCTTCAATTAATCCATAGGGGTAAGCCCAGGAAAGCCGTCGCTCGGCGGACACGCTCTCATTCAAGGTTCGTTGCAGCCGCTGCAGATGGTGCGGCAGCAGAAACAATCCTTCATGCCAGTGAACCTGCATATGATATCCGCGCTCGAAGCTGGGCCGGCTCAGCGTCCTCGCCCATCCGGCCTTGCGATGATCTCCTCAGTGTAAGCCACAATCGCGTTAACAATCTGGTTCTCTACCGCTAGGCCGCTTAGTTGGCCGGCTAGTTCGACGTATTTGCGCCAACACTTCTGCTCAACGTTGGTCAGGAATCCAGACGCACCAGCTTCAACCGTCGCACGAATCTTTTCCGGTGCGAAAGTCTCCAGATGATGCCTGGCATAGGTTTCGCCCGCCGGGCCAAGCGCGGAAAGGAGGCCGATCGTAAGCTGGCGTGTCTTATCGAGCATCTGGGTGATCTGCAGGGTCGCTACCTCGCGGTCGCCCGCCAGATATCGCCCTACGGTGCGTCGCAGATTTTCTGCTGTCTCGCGGCGAACGATTGATTTGGGGGCAATATTTTTCCAGAGATTCCAAACCAGTGAATCCTGGGTAGCCACCAGGTCGAGCAGGGCCGCCAGAAGCTTCCCAAGCCGCTGCTCGTCAAGCGGTTGATCGGGTGCCAGCCCGAGTTTGCCAAGCAGTTCCAAAGGCAGCTCGACGCTTTTGGCCCGCTCAACGGATAGTCCAACGGCGCACAGCTTTTCCGCAAGCATCGCCTTCATCTCGTTGGTCAGTTCGGGAGCGCGGTCAACTAATTCCTCCGCCAGTTCCTGCGGACTCCGCTCGGCCGTTTCGCTGGGCACCAGGCTTGGCGCCGGCTTCGTCACCTCGACGCGTTCTGCAGTGGGGAACCGTTCTCGCAAGCCAGCGAGATATTCCGGTCGTCGACTTTCCCCAATGTCTCTGAGTGAGCGTGCGATTTCCTCAACCAGGTAGGCCTGGCGCGCCTCGGCTGGATCATCCGCGAAACTCGTTTGCAGCATCTTCAACCGCGTGGCGACCTCTTCGGCCCAGGCACTCACTTCTGGCGCAGATTGCATCGTCAAAGAGTACTCGGGTCGGTCAGCCAGGATTGACCATGCGCATTCGAAAACACTAGCTGATAGTATTCAGCCGGTCTTTTATAAAGCAATTCAAAAGAAGCCCGAGGTCTTGCGATGATAGATCTTAGTCTCACTGCCGAGCAGATTCAGTTACAGGAGACGGTGCGTCGCTTTGTCGAGGAGCGCATTCTTCCGGTCGCCCACGAAAACGATCTCTGTCACCGGGTCGACGAGGACATTATCCGCGGCATAGCCGAACCGGGCTGGCTTGGGGCAACGATTCCAAAAAGGTACGGTGGCCTCGGCCTCGACTTCGTCTCTCTGGCCATCATTGCCGAAGAACTCGAGCGGGGCGACGCTGGAATTCGTACTCTGTTGTCGGTACATCTGGCCTTGAATTCGATGACCCTGCTGAAATTCGGCACGGATTGGCAGAAACAAAAATTCCTCGTCCCTCAGGCAGAGGGGAAAGCGCTGGCTGCCTTTGGGCTGACTGAACCGGAAGCGGGCAGTGACGTTGCCGCGATCCAATCAATCGCCCAGCGGGATTCTGACGGATATTATATTCTTAACGGGCATAAACGTTGGATCGGCTATGCGACCATGGCCGACCATCTGCTAGTATTCGCTAAAACGAATCCCGAGCGTGGTCATCGTGGCATAAGCGCGTTCATCCTGGAGCGCGGCATGAAAGGGCTCTCCACCAAGGAGATCGAGAACAAGCTCGGGCTTTGGTCAAGCTCAACGGGAGAAATCTTCATGAACAAAGTACGGGTTCCCGTAGAAAATCTTGTCGGTGAGGAGGGCAACGGTTTCAAAGTGGCGATGTACGCGGTGGATATGGGGCGGTTTACGGTTGCGGCAGGCGCGCTCGGCACCATTCGGGCTTGTCTGGAATACTCCGTCGGGTACGCGAACAAGCGCAAGACATTCGGTAAAGAGATCGGCCGCCACCAGTTTGTGCAAGACATGATTGCTCAGATGGTCCTGAACTTAGAAACGAGCCGCCTTCTGGTGCTCCAGGACGCCTGGCTCAAGAACCAAGATAAACGGGATACGCGCGAGGTCTCTCTGGCCAAGTGGCACGCGACGGAGTCTGCCTTCGCGGCGGCTAATGACGCCCTACAGATTCACGGCAACAAGGGGTTCTCGGACAGTGAATCACCGATTGGCCGTTATTTCCGGAATGCTCGAGCACCAATGATTTACGAAGGCACCACGCAGATCCATAAGATGATGCAAGCAGAGCACGCGCTTGGCTATCGGGCTCTGAACGGGTCGGAAGGGGATCGGTAATCAGTAGTCAGTAGTCAGTAATCAGTGGTCGGTGGTCGGTGGTTTCTACGGGCTGACCGATTTGCAATGAATCATGACTGTTGCCGGTGCTGAGACTACACTACGGATTATTGATTACGGATAACGGATAACGCGGCGACGACAGAAGCGTCGCCCTCCAATCACCTCTCAACCAATCACCATCTCACCCTGTGTTGCTCCTGAAGGGAGTAAGAATCCTTGATCTTTCGCGCGTGCTGGCTGGCCCTTATGCGACCATGGTGCTGGCGGACCTCGGAGCTGATGTCATCAAGGTAGAACATCCTGAACGCGGCGATGATACCCGGCACTGGGGCCCGCCTTTTGCCGGCGGCGAATCTGCCTATTTCCTTTCGGTAAATCGAAACAAGCGTTCCATCACAGCTGATTTGAAGAACAAAGAAGACCTAGATCGGATCAAGCAGTTTGCCGCCAAAGCAGACGTCCTCATCGAGAATTTCCGCCGCGGCACCCTGGGTAGTTTCGGCATGGACTACCAAAGCTTGAGACGAGTCAATCCGGCCATTATCTATTGTTCGATTACGGGTTTTGGGCCAGGCAAGGACCAGGATCGTCCAGGTTATGACTTCCTGGTTCAGGCTCGTGGCGGCCTGATGGGAATCACGGGTAACTCCGATGGTGAACCTACCAAGGTAGGTGTGGCAGTTGCAGATGTTGTCTGTGGCCTATTCGCAGCGAATACGATTCTGGCTGCGCTTCACCGCAGGAGCTTGACGGGCCAAGGGGCCTGCCTCGAAGTTCCGCTTTTCGAGAGTCAGCTCGCCTGGCTGGCGAATCGAGCTCAGGAGTACCTGGTCTCGGGCGTGGACACCGGCCGCATGGGAAACGAACATCCGTCAATCGTACCCTACGAGACCTTTGCCGCTTCGGATAAACCAATCGCCATCGCAGTCGGCAACGACCAGCAATTTGTCGCCTTCTGTCGAGCGTTAGGTCGCGATGATCTGGCTCGTGATCCTCGCTTCGCTACAAACCCGGACCGAGTAACCAATCGGGAAATGCTGGTGCGCGCCCTGAAATCTGAAATCATTAAACGTCCGGCAGCGGAATGGATCGAAACGATTCAGGAATCCGGGGTGCCATGCGGTCCCGTCAATAGCCTGGCCGATGTTTTTTCCGATCCCCACCTGGCGAGTTCAGGAATGCTTCAAGAGCTAACTCATCCGACTGCCGGGCTCCTGAAGATGCTGGCCTCGCCGCTGTTAGTTGATGGCGAGAGACCACCTATCCGGCACCCGCCGCCTCTGCTGGGACAGCACACCGCTGGATTGACACCCGACAATTGGGATTAGGTTTTCGCAACGGCTAGCCCGCAAGTCTCACGCGCTATATGCATCCACACGCTTATTGCGGGCTAGATGGCTCTTAAACAGACACTGCGCGTCTGTTTAAGAGCCGGTTTTAAAAATAAATGGATCAAAACAAACTGTTTCAAAACTATTTCTCTCCAAAAAGCAGCAGAATTTTCCGGCGTTTGCCGGAGAATTCTGCTGCCTGAGCCTGCAT
>JBAUZZ010000340.1:0-3430 GCA_049585495.1 Chthoniobacterales bacterium
TCTGCGGGTCTCTGACTAAGGTTGCCAATCCAAGGAATGTTAAAAACAGAGTCAGAAACCAACGATCTGTCGTTCGAGGCTGCCATGGAAAGGCTTGACAAAATTGTGGAACAGATGGAGTCGTCCAAGCTTCCTCTCCAAGAGCTTATCGTGCGTTACGAGGAAGGAATACGACTAATCGCGATTTGTAACGAACGGCTGGCCGCTGCCGAAAATCGAATTGAGATGCTTGACCGGGGAGCAGCGACCAAAGCCCAAGGAACTATAGTCGAACAGTCGAAGGACGTAGCGAAGACAAAAAATGATGAAATCAGCCTCTTTTGAAGCGGTCGAGGGCCGGATTCTGGACGGCATCGACGCTCCCGTTGACCTTAAGCGCCTGGATGAAACGAAGCTTCCACAGCTTGCCCAGGAGATTCGGGATGAACTGATCACAGTCCTGTCCCAGACCGGCGGACATCTCGGCCCAAATCTCGGCGTGGTGGAGCTAACCATTGCACTGCATCGGGTGTTTGATACACCGCAAGACAAGCTTGTTTTTGACGTTAGTCACCAGGGCTACGTCCACAAGCTGCTCACAGGGCGCCGGAACCGTTTTGGTTCGATCCGGCAATACCAGGGACTCAATGGCTTTCTACTCCGGTCCGAAAGTGAGCATGATTGCTACGGGGCCGGCCACGCCGGGACGGCCTTGTCGGCTGCTCTTGGCATGGCAGTGGCCAGAGATCGACGTGGTGGAAAAGAACACGTGGTCGTCGTTGCCGGGGACGCCGCCTTTACTTGCGGAGTGAGCTATGAAGCGCTCAATAACGTCGCGGATCATACCAAGCGTTTTATCGTAGTATTGAACGATAATGAATGGTCAATTGCGAAGAACGTCGGCGCCATCGCCAACTATCTAAACAAGATCGTCACCAATGACGCATACAGTCATCTACACGAAAAGGCGGCGAAATTCGTCGGGATGATCGGCGGCAAGTTTGCCCACCAACTCGTATATAGAGTCGAAGAGGGCGTGAAGCATCTACTGCTCCCGAGCGTAATTTTCGAAGAACTCGGTTTGCGTTATTACGGACCAATCGACGGCCACGATATCCCGCTCCTGATTCGCATCTTCGAATTTTTGAAGCGGCAAAACGAACCGGTGCTTTTGCACATCATCACGCAAAAAGGAAAAGGCTATGCGCCGGCCATCGCCAAACCCGATAAGTTTCATGGCCTGGGGAAATTCAAGCTTGAGACGGGTGAGACCGCCGCGGCGAGTGCACCTACTTATTCGGAATTGCTTGGGCAGACGCTGGCCAAGTTTGCCGACAATAACAATAACCTCCTGGCGATTACGGCTGCGATGCCCTCAGGCACCGGTTTGTTCCATTTTGCGGCCAAGCACCCCGATCGGTATTTCGATGTTGGCATCGCGGAGGAACATGCCGCCCTCTTCGCCTGTGGGCTTGCTACTGAAGGATTCAAGCCTTTCCTCACTATTTATTCGACGTTCATGCAGCGCGCTTACGACATGGTTATCCATGATATCGCGTTGCAGAATCTGAACATCGCGATCTGTATGGATCGTGCGGGTTTGTCTGGAGATGACGGGCCTACGCATCATGGACTTTTCGATATCGGTTATCTGCGCCACGTGCCGAACATAGTCCATATGCAGCCAAAAGATGAAGAGGAGTTCGTCGACATGCTCTGGACCATGCTGAATTACCATCAGGGACCGATTGCAATCCGATATCCTCGTGGCGCTGGGACCGGAGCCAAGCCAAAGGCCCAACCGAAGCTGCTGGAGATTGGGAAGGCGGAAGTTGTACAGCACGGGCGCGAAGTCGCGTTGCTTGGGCTGGGAAGCATGTTTGCCATGGCACAGGAGACAGCCAAACTCCTGGAAGCCGATGGCGTATCGGTCGCACTAATCAATCCTCGGTGGATCAAACCTATTGATACTGGAACTTTGGAATTCTTCGCCCGGAGCGTGGACGTCATCTGTACCTTTGAGGACCATGTGCTGCACAATGGCTTTGGCTGTGCCGTAATCGAATATCTATCCGAGGCTCGCATCAACACGCCGGTCGTACGAATCGGATGGCCGGATCAATTTATTGAACACGGATCGATTCCGATCCTCCGGAAGAAACATGGAGTCACGGCGGAAGCCGCCGTCGAGAAAATTCGGTCGCTTCTTCGGACTACCCGGAGGGCAAAGTCCAAGAGCGCAGCGTGAATTTTCGCGCGTAAGGTGATAGGTTTCGGCGACTCGCCGATTTGTCCGCGGTAGCCGGGAAACGCTCGGACGAAGGCGAATGCGTCTCCTCGGCTTTTTGTCGGGTTACCGATCGGTCGGCGAGGTGGCGATTCCGCGCGGCGTTTGTCGTTTGCTATGTCACCTGCCATCGTTGCTCAGCGCCTGACTAAAACCTATCGCACCTATAAAAAGCGGCACGGTCTGGCCGGCGCGCTGAGAGGACTCGTTGCTCGCGAGTACGAGGACACGCGGGCAGCACAGGAAGTGACGTTCGCGATTGAAGAAGGCGAATTTGTTGGCTTCTTGGGACCGAATGGCGCCGGCAAGACTACAGTCCTCAAAATGCTTTCCGGGCTTCTTGTTCCAACGTCCGGGGCCGCCCGGGTTTTAGGTTTCGTGCCCTGGGAACGCAAGACCGAGTTCAAGCGCCAGTTCAGCCTCGTGCTGGGGCAGAAAAACGCGCTTTGGTGGGATTTACCCGCGCGCGAGTCACTCGAGTTGAATCGGGCGATCTATGAAATTGATAGCCGGCGGTTTCAGCGGATCGTAGACGAGCTGGTCGATCTTTTGGAAGTGCGTGACAAGCTTAACGTCATGGTGCGTGAGCTCAGTCTCGGCGAGCGGATGAAAATGGAGTTGATCGCAGCTTTGATCCATAGCCCGCGGGTTCTTTTCCTCGACGAGCCCACGATCGGACTCGATGTTGTAAGCCAGAAAAGGGTGAGAGACTTCTTGCGCTTCTACAATGAGCGGAATCGGATATCGACGATTTTGACCAGCCACTACATGCAGGACATCGAGGAACTCTGTCGACGGGTAATTGTCATCGATCACGGCAAGGTATTCTTCGATGGTGAGCTGGAAACAATCATCGAACGCTTCGCCGGCTATAAATTGCTCAAATTCACTTTTGACCGGACCCCCGAGTGTTCGTTCAGCGAAGGCGAGATTGTCGAACGCACAACAAATTCTATTAAGCTCAAGGTAACGCGCGAACGGGTTACGGAAGTTTGTCGGGAGATCTTAACGAACTGCCAGGTTCATGATTTCAGCGTCGAGGAGGAGCCGATCGAGGAGATCATTCGCCAGCTGTTTGGTGAGCATGCGGCGGAGTCTGTGGAAGCGTGATTTTGTAGGGCGCCAGGCTCAGGCGCCGGCAAGCCGGATGCATCTTCCCCCGGC
>JBAUZZ010000341.1:0-4418 GCA_049585495.1 Chthoniobacterales bacterium
GCGATCGAGACCCAGGGCAAATACGCCATGGAGTATCGCGTGCTGCTGCCGGATGGGACTCTGCGCTGGATAGCCTCGCGCGGCCACTACATGAACGTCGGGGACAGCAAAGGCACCCGGCTCCTTGGCGTGTCGATGGATGTCACCGCACAAAAGCAGGCGCAGGAGCGGTTCCGGCTTGTGGTGGAAGCCTCACCCAACGGCATCGTCCTGTTTAACACGCAAGGTCACATCGTGCTGGTGAACGCCGGTATCGAAAAAATGTTTAGTTATGGACGCGAGGAGCTCATCGGGCGAGGCATCGAACTGCTTGTGCCGGAGCGGTTCCGCGGCGACCACCCGGCGGGCTTTCGTGCCGCGCCTGCGGCGCGGGCCATGGGTGGCGGCCTGGAGTTGTTCGGCCGGCGAAAGGACGGGACCGAGTTCCCCGTCGAGTTCGGGAGCAGCCCCATTCAAAGCCCGGAAGGCACGCTGGTTTTGAGCGTCATCGTGGATATCTCCACTCGCAAACAGGCCGAAGCGGAAGCGCGGCAATACCGCGAAGAACTCGCGCACTTGAGCCGAGTCGCGATCATGGGAGAAATTTCCGGGTCGCTGGCGCACGAGCTGAACCAGCCGCTCACCGGCATTGTGAACAACGCCAGCGCTGGCCGGCGTTTCATCGCCAAAGGGCGTGCGGACCTGCCGAAACTCGATGGCCTGTTCGAAGCCGTCGTCGCGGACGGGCGCCGGGCGGGAGAAATCATCCGGGGCATTCGCGGCATGGTGCGCAAAGGCGAGGAAGTCCGCGGCCCCGTGAACCTCAACGACGTCATCGCCAGCGTGCTGCGGTTCGTCCGCTCGGACGCGCTCGGGCGTCACTGCACGCTGGTCACTGAGACCGATCCGAAGTTACCGTTGGTCGAGGCCAACCAGGTGCAGCTCCAGCAAGTGCTGCTCAATCTCGTCGTGAATGCCCTCGAGGCGATGCGCGAGACGCCGGCAGGGGAGCGCCGCATCATCATCCGCAGCGAGCGCGAATCCGACGGTCGGCTACGGGTGAGTGTGCGCGATTTTGGGACGGGGCTGCCCGCGGAAAAGCCAGAGCGGATTTTCGAGCAGTTTTTTTCGACCAAGCGCGAAGGGATGGGCATGGGCCTCGCCATCGCGCGTTCGATTATCGCCTCGCACGGCGGCGAGTTGGCCGCCGAAAATGCCCAGGACGGCGGCGCGTGCGTGCATTTTTCGCTGCCGGTCATTGCGGAGGGCTAGGGAGGAGAATCGCGGCAGCCGGACGGAAGGCGAGAGGCATGAAAGAGCGGGAACCGCGCGTCTTCATGGTTGATGACGATCAGTCGGTCCGGACGAGCCTCGCCACTTTGCTCTCGACGGAGGACTACGCCGTCGAGATCTTCGCCAGGCCGACGAGTACCTGGCGCGCGTGCCGCACCCCGGCCCGGCGTGCCTCGTGCTCGACGTGCGGCTGCCGGGACTCGACGGCCTCGCCCTCCAACGGTAACGGAGGAAGCCAGAACGGAGCAGATCGTCTTCATCACCGGGCACGGCGAATATACCGATGGGGATTGGTGCGATGAAGCGCGGAGCGGCTGCTTTTTTGCCAAAACCATTTCCGGACGACGAACTGCTCTCCGCTGTGGCGCAGGCGCTGGCGCGCTCCGCTGAGAATTGGCAGCAGCGCGGCGAGGTGGCGGAAGGCCACGCGATGCTTGCGAAAGCTCACGCCACGAGAGTTCGAGGTCTTCCGGTTGGTGATCGCCGGGCTGCTGAACAAGCAGATCGCTGAGGAACTCGGCAACACGCTTCGAACGATCAAGACACATCGCGCCCGGGTAATGCAAAAGATGGGCGTGGTCTCCCTGGCCCAGCTAATGAGGCTGGCGCAGCGCCCGCGCTGCATGGTCCCAAGGTACCATAGGCATCGGCTCGCGAGTATCTTACGTTAGGAGAAGCACTTGGTTCGTATCCGGTGCTGATCCTATGCCCCTACACCCTGAGTCCACAATATGCATTCTCGATGACGATGCCTCGGTGCGCTATTCGCTTTTGCAACTCCTCGATTCGGATGGGCTCAAGGCGCAGAGCTTCGAAGAGGCGGAGGATTTCCTTGCGCACGCCCGCAGCCATGCGGTCGCCCTGGCCGTGCTCGATGTGTGGATGCCGAAAACGAGCGGCCTGGAAGTGCAGGCGCGGCTGCTCGAGCTGTCGCCCGACACGAAAGTGATCGTGATGACCGGCAAGGAAACACCCGCGATTCGCGCCGCTGCGCTGGAAGGCGGCGCGTTTGCCTTTCTGGTAAAACCATTCGACGACGAGGCGTTTCTCTCCCTGGTCAATCAAGCACTCCGCTCCGCGGCGTAAGAGATGCCGGAACCGCCCGGCCAAGGCGCTGCACGACGTAGCACCAAGGTCCCATATACAAATCACCGCGGAATGCATAAACTCAGCCAAAAACTCCGCCGAGACCGCATAACCCCCGATAGATCAGGGAGATACGCACCCGATGAAAAAGCAAGCCGTCCACCTAATCGGGACTTTTTCGCCATCTTCAGCGATGGCTGCCGTGGCGCTCACATTTGTATCAGCGCCAATTTCTAAATTTCTATGGACACAGCCAAAGCGCAACAGTCCGCCAAACCAGCAGGATGCAACATCAACGCTCAGGCCCAAGTAGCGGCGCTTCGCGCATTGCCCTGGCGGCAAGACTTACAATGGGTCTCGATGAGTTGAAAAGCCAAGAGCGCGGCCCATGGCACTAAAGAACGAACCCAATCCCTGTTGTTTATACGGTTGCCGTGTAGGGGCGATGGCCCTTTGGCTCTGAAGATTTCGGACGTAATCCCGTCTACCTTCCAGGTCCGTTTTGAACAGCCTCAGGTGCTTCTTTGCCTCGCCTGACCCGGCGTCCCTTTTTCGGCATACTGAACTCATGCGGCTCGCGATCAACGTCGACATAGGTGGCTCAAACTCGAAATGCTTTTCCGGCCGCACGTCAATCCGCTCGGTTCCGGCGTTGGATGCTGCAGTCGAAGGTAAACTTCGTGTTTCTGGGTGGGAATCGCTCAGGCGCGATTGCATCTCCACGCTCGCAAGCTCAGCCGCGTCTTTCTGGAGCGTGAGTTTAGTGGGGACCGGATGAATATCCTGCATTAAGAGCAGAGAAATCACGGAAAGGAAAGCCAAGGAGCCAGTGGCCAGCAATACTTGAATAGGGCCGGGATGCCAGCTGCTTTCGGGTCGTTGGCTATGCGACTTTGATCGGCCGAGAGCTCGATTGTTTGGAGGAGGTGCATCCAATCCTTGTGATTCTTTGTCAATCCAAGTACCGGACTGATCTGACCGTTTCGATTCATTCGCGTTGTCGAAGCTGCACCCGTAAACATGGCCGCTGCACCCGAACCGGCGAATACGCTTGCGTTTGGCGCCCCCAGACAGAGTCTCGAGACTTTCAACCCAATGATTCTCTTTCACGCGCTTGTCCACAACGTCAAACGTGACGCCCTTCTCACTCAGTAAGCCGTTCTGAGGGTTACCGATGACGAGCGCCGTCTTTGCCGGATCGATTTCACGCTACTTTGCTTGTGCTGTTTTTTTATTCGCCAGTGACTTCTCCGTAGCTGGGGGACTCCATGCCGGAGTGGACGAACCATATTGTTCCGCGTTTTGTTGAACGCGGTCGCCCATCTGCAGTTCCGCGGCCACTCGTCCGCCGTGACGAAGCGTGTCTTTTCGGTAAGGTCCAATCTTGGTTTGACTTACAGCTACCGCCAGCATGATTAATGGGAAAGCTGCACCATCCAATACCTGAGATACCAAACTCTTGTTCATGGTTGCTGTTCTCTTTCTTGACTATGCGTCCACGCGAACATGCCAGAGGCAGTGCGAGACTCTCTTTGCAGTTACATGTCCTTTCCGGACACTGTGCAGATGATGATGGGGTAGAGGTGTCACTTCAGTTATATTGTTGCTTTTCTCTACTTCATAATAGGTTGGTACTTGAGTTTGGTTGGTGACGATATCCCTAACGTCTAAGGCGAAACTGACAAAAAACCAAAAGGACTCCTGTAATTAACTCTTCCATAAAGTTTCCCTAGTCAGCGAAATACCTTTCGCTCCAGAAGCGGAAGCATTCGAAGTGCATTCTAATAATAGGGTTACCCGATAGCCCGCGACGTCCCTCCAGTACATAAATCTTTTTAAGAAAAATAGGTTCTGGCTTTAAAAAACGCTGGGTTAACATGCCTATCTCCAATGCGCGATGGCCATGAGAAATATCAAAAACGAGGATAGAAAGATGAATATCGTCATAAGGGTCCCTCCTAAGCCTTGGATGAAGCCGCCAAGTGGCAATCGAACGAAGTAGTTTTTGCGATGAATTCACGAGTCGAGCAGTTGAAGCGTCCATTCTTTTTACCTAGCTT
>JBAUZZ010000342.1:0-1804 GCA_049585495.1 Chthoniobacterales bacterium
GCCGGAAAATTCCGCTGCTTCTTTTGAGACAAGAGTTTGAAACAGTTTGTTTTGATTCATTTATTTTCGAACAGGCTCTTAAACAGACGTGCAACGTCTATTTAAGAGCTTTCTAGCCCGCAATAAGAGCGTGCTTGCACGTGGCGTGTGAGATTTGCGGGCTAGCTGAAGATTGCAAAAATTTCCTCTCCGGCTCAGCATTCGGATTTATGTCAGATCCGTCGGTCTCCCCGCAGCCTTGGGTGATTCGGTCTCACCCGTCCAAACCCAGGCACCGCACAACGCCGGACCAGAGCCTGACGCGTATGCCGCCCGGTGTGCCGTACATCATCGGGAACGAGGCGGCTGAGCGATTTAGTTTTTACGGGATGCGTTCGATCCTGATCGTGTTCATGACGACTTTTCTGATGAGCGCGAATGGGCAGTTGGCTACGATGGCCAACAATGAAGCCGCCGGTTGGTTCCACACCTTTGTCTTTGCGGTATATCTTCTGCCGATTCTGGGCGCGATCATTTCAGATGGGCTTCTGGGTAAGTATCGCACGATCATCTCTCTCTCGATCGTCTACTGCTTTGGTCACCTGGCGTTGGCCATCAACGACACCCGGCTGGGCCTGTTTCTTGGACTTGCCCTCATCGCTCTCGGATCCGGCGGCATCAAACCTTGCGTTTCCGCGCATGTGGGTGATCAGTTCGGCCAAAGCAATAAACACCTACTCCCGAAAGTGTTCGGATGGTTCTATTTTTCGATCAACTTCGGTTCATTCATCTCGACCTATCTCTGTCCAATCCTCCTGAATAGCCCAAGATTTGGATCGCGCTATGCTTTCGGGTTGCCCGGCGTCCTGATGGTTATTGCAACCGTCGTCTTCTGGCTGGGGCGGAAGAAATTTGTTCACGTCCCGCCCGGCGGTCTCGGCTTCGTGCGCGAATTTTTCAGCCGGGAGGGACTGGGTGCGCTTGGCCGTCTGGCGATCGTCTACATCTTTGTGGCCGTGTTCTGGTCGTTGTGGGATCAAAGCGCCGGAGGCGAATGGACCCTGCAGGCCAAGAGTCTGGATTTGCATTTCCTCGGACTTACTTTCCTGCCGGAGCAGGTGCAGGTCGCGAATCCGATTTTGATCCTGTTGTTTATCCCATTGTTTAACTATGTCCTTTATCCCGCCATCGATCGAGTGTTTCCCCTGAACGCCTTAAGGAAGATTGGCATCGGTCTGTTTGTGATGGCGTCCTCGTTCGTTGTGATCTGGTGGATTCAGTCGCAAATTGACGCCGGAGGGAAGCCGAACGTTGGCTGGCAGCTTCTGGCCTATGTGCTGCTAACAGCGAGCGAAGCGATGGTCTCAATCACCGGGCTGGAATTCTCCTATACCCAGGCGCCCAAGAAGATGAAGAGCGCGGTGATGGCAGCGTGGCTTTTTACTGTTTCGCTTGGCAACGCGTTCACTGGTGCACTGAATTTTCTCATTCCGACTCTTCGCCGGCACGGTTTCAATCTGCAAGGCGCTGCCTACTTCCAGTTTTTCACATACCTAATGCTGATTACGGCCATAATCTTTGTTTTCGTTGCCCGCTTCTACCGCGGCAAGACTTACATCCAGGGCGAAGAGCCGCTCGATCCTGCTATTGCTAATTGAACAGCGACGTTGAGGCTCGCTGATCCCGCGGTTCTGGGATCGGCGTTGATGCTGCTGGATTCATGGCCATTTTTCGTTAAGCGTGGCGGTCCGCTCGGCCTGCCTCGCCGCAGGCGGGAGAAACGACCTACCAAATCCGGAAGCCACAAGCTGGGTAGGGTCAGCTC